>CAZWPN010000053.1:0-18815 GCA_964635275.1 uncultured Victivallales bacterium
GTGTGGGACCTGATATTCGCTCACCCATACTCACGCACTCACATTCTCACATGCGACCTCGCTCTAGAAAGATGCTACGCCTTGCCGCACATGTCTAGCTGGTGGGGCGAGCTCTCCGAGCGAGCCGCTGCCGCAAGGCCGTCAGCGATGGGTCCAGCCGGCGGCACAGCGCTTAGGAGGATTTGGGAGTGTGCTTTCAGTTGCGCTACGCCATCGGCGGCCTGTATGCTCTTGGGGCGTGCTCGAGAATGCAGTGGGTAGCTTTCCTCCGGAGAGATCCGCTGTTATCGAAACTTGCCGGAGATGGCCGCAGTTAATGAGAGGAGACTTGACCATGCGAGATCGAAACACACGCCTGTGCGCATTTCTGCTGGCGATTGCCCTGCTTGGCGCAAAAGGAATCTGTGGTCAGCAAACAACGCCCGAAGCACCGGTCGTTTCCTATCACGATATCATGGCGCACCTGGATACGGGTGGCGACCTTCTGCTTGTGGCAAATATGGAGGGTGCCCTTGAACGCACTGTCGGCAACTTGTCCGAACTCCTTGACATGATACCAGGCCAGGATCGGGATACCTTAATGATCAAGAACGCCGCAGCACGGGCCCCGGAGTTCTTGCGCCAGAACGGCTTCTACGCATTCCAGGGTTTCGGATTGAGCTCTAAGCCGGCCGGTGATGGGCGGACTTCCGTGAAATGCTATCTGCGCCGGGATGCTAAAGCCATGGAATCGCCACTCTGGCGAGGGATCGTGGGCTGGAACCCGCGATCCTCTGCAGCACTGCGGTTCCTTCCCGGCGATACGGTTGTGGCCCGCACCTCCACACCCGACCCGCGCGAAATATGGAAATTGGCTCAATCGGCCGTCAAGACGTTTGGAACACCTCCGGCAAGGCGTAGTTTCGAACGGTCCATTGCCCGGTTCGCGACAGACTGGGGTGTGGAATTCCACCAGCTAGTGGCTTCATTGGGAGACGAAGCCTTCATTGCCATTCAACTGTCCACCAATAGCACGACCACCATCAAGACGGATAATGGCGCTATTCGCATGCCCACCCCTTCGCTGCTCATGGGTGTGGCATTGACAAACGACATCCTGCTGAAGACACTCGAGGCCCAGTTGATCCGTGAGCGAGTCCGGATTTCCGACACACGCGTCGGCACCACTGTGGTCCGCTCGCTGGAAGCAGAACGCGGCACCCCAATTCCAGTTCAACTGACGTATGCCACACACGCAGGCTTTCTGATTCTCGGCACCACACAGACGGTCGTCCTCGACGCCATCTCTGCGTTCGAGAAGCGAAACGGACTGGTCATGACCGACCACTTCCAGAAGTCCTTCGCCGGATTGCCTGCCGAGAATAATGGCATCGTGTATATGCATCCTGGCTTCACCAAGGAAGTGAGTTCGGTTCTCAGACAAATTATGGCCTTGAATGAAGATTCCAGCGATGGGGATATCATCTTCTTCAGGATATGGTTGAACACACTCCAGTCGCAAAAGGATCCGTCCTGTGCCATGGTCATTGTCAATGAGAAGAACGGGGTATTCATTCAGGGAACCAGTTCTGCCGGAGGAAGGGACATTCTGATGAGCCTGGGCGCTGCGCCAGCCGGGATTTTGGCGGCGATAGCCATCCCCAGTTTCGTGAAGGCCCGGGAAACCTCACAGCGCAACGCCTGCATCAACAACCTGAGGCAGATTGACGCCGCCAAGGAACAGGCGGCCTTGGAGAGCCGGTGGACCAACGGGCAGTTCGTCGCAACGGGCGACACCACCGTCAACAGTTACATCAGGGGATTGGACGGAACGACGAACACCCCGACATGCCATGCCGGTGGGGCCTACACCTATAACCCGATCGGATCGAATCCGGCCTGCAGCTTGGCCGAGCATGTCTGGCCCATCTTCTAGCCCGGCGCCCGACGCTGGCCCGATGTACCAGTCGGCAACGTCTCATCGGAGCGCCTCGCGGGCAAAGTACTGCTCGTGATGATTGCCGCGGAGGGCCGGCAGGGCTGTCTGCACGGACGATTACGGACGCGCTATTACAGATTACGATTGCCTTCGGTCCTCGCCCATGACCTTAGAGGGCCCGACCTGTGGGAGCTGGAAGCCCCCCCATGGAACAGGCTCGATGCCTGTGCCACTGTGAAAAGTTGTGTCTCGTACAGGTCAATACATCGCACTGGGCCGCTACACAAGGTCACGGCGGCTGCGCCATAATGCGAATTGCTGATCGTGACTCACCCTTGGCTGGTCTTGTCCGACACCTCATCCGTGTGCCGGACAATCCGCCCATCAATCAGATAGATCAGGTCCTCTCCGATGTTGGTCGCATGGTCCGCAATCCTCTCCAGGTGCCTGGCAATGTGCATGATCTGCAACAGCGGCTCTAACAAGGCGGGATTCTGCGCAACCGCCTTCTTCACTTGCTCTAGAATGCCCCGGTTCATCGCGTCGATCTCACTGTCCGCCATGCACACTTCGTGCGCCGCCGCATCGTTCAGGTTCACAAATGCGTCCAGAACCTTCTTCAGCATGGCTTGAGCCTTGTCCGCCATCTCCCCAAGGCGGAACGGAATGTTGACAGGCGGTTGCGTGCATAGGGACAACCCACGTTCGGCAATGTGCACGGCCAGGTCACCGATCCGCTCGAGGTCCTGATTGATCTTGAGGACGGCAATGATGTACCGCAGGTCAGCGGCCACGGGTTGGTGCAAGGCCAGTATCTTCAGGCAGTTCTCTTCCACGTCAACTTCCATGGCGTTGGTATGAGTTTCACGCTCCACAACCTGCCTGGCGAGGTCCTCGTCCCGCTGTTCCACTGCCCGCACGGCCGTGCGCAGGTCGCTTTCCACCTCGGCGCTCAAAGCCAGGATCTGCCGCTTCAGACTATCCACATCTCTCTGCAGGTGCACTCTCATGGTCATATATTTCTCCTGCGTCTCCGCAGACCAGCATCGCGGCACGGTTATCCGAACCGGCCCGTGATGTAGTCCTCGGTCTGTTTTTCTTTCGGTTTTGTGAACACCCCTTGAGTTGCGCCAAACTCGATCAATACGCCCTCGTACATGAACGCGGTGAAGTCCGAGACGCGCGCCGCCTGCTGCATGTTGTGCGTGACAATGATGATTGTGTACTTGCCGCGCAGTTCGTCAATCAGATCCTCGATCCGGAGCGTTGCGCGGGGATCGAGCGCCGAAGTGGGCTCATCCATCAGCAGGATCTCCGGGTCCACCGCCAGCGCCCGCGCGATGCACAGTCGCTGCTGTTGCCCGCCCGAAAGACCCAGCGCGTTGTCGTTTAACCTGTCTTTCACTTCGTCCCACAGCCCCGCGTCCACAAGACTGCGCTCGACGACTTCCGCGAGCGCGCCTTGGTTTGGTCCGGTATGCAGTCGCGGGCCGTAGGCTACGTTGTCGTATACAGACTTCGGGAACGGATTGGGCTTCTGAAACACCATTCCGACGCGTCGTCGCAGGGTCACAACATCCACATCAGGACTGTAGAGATCCTGCCCGCCAAAGAGGATTTTCCCTTCGGTGCGGCAGCCGGGAACGAGGTCGTTCATACGGTTGATCGCCCGCAGCAGAGTGCTCTTGCCGCAGCCGCTCGGACCGATGATGGCAGTCACCCGGCCGGGGGGGATCTCAAAAGAGACCTTTTTCACGGCGTCCTTGCTGCCGTAGAAGACCGAGAACTGCCTGGCCTCAACATGGTTAGCCCTTACGCCGTTCCCGGCCACGAGCGGCTCCACCGGCTCTGCTCCTGTTCCCTGCGGACCAGCGAGCGCAACGGCATCCACTTCGGTCAGGCGTTCACGTTCATCCATTCGTCTTCCCTCCGTCTCGAGGTTGCTCCACATCCCGGCAATTATCTCAGGAAACCGCATCTCAGCGTCCCCTTCTATGCTCTCATCCGTTTGGAAACACGTGCCCGCAGAATAATGGCCACCAGATTAAGCAACAGAACCAGACTCACCAGAACCAGAACCAGCCCGTACTGCACGTGCCTCACTTCGTCTACGGCCTCGTGTTCGGTCGCCAGATTGTAGATGTTCCAGGAGAGCGCCGGCGTCGGCTGCGTCAACGTCTGCCAGATGGCCAGTGGTTTCCCGACGCTCACAGCGGCAGTGAAGATGATCGGAGCCGTCTCGCCGGCAGCGCGCCCCATACTGATCACGATTCCGGTGAGAATCCCCGGGAGCGCCGCCGGCAGAATGATTGTCCAGACCGCATGCCAGCGCCCGGCGCCGAGACTCAACGCCGCTTCCTTGTAGGTCCGCGGAACCGCTCGAATGGCCTCTTCCGATGCCCGGATGATGGTGGGCAAAACCATGAGCGCAAGAGTCATGGACCCAGCCAGCACGCTCTTGGACGGAGACACCTTCATTGTGTTGATGAAGAAAGCCAACCCGAACAGACCGAACACGATACTGGGAACCCCCGCCAAAGTACTGATGCACGTCTGGAGCAAGTTGAGCAAGCGGCTTTCCGCCGCGTACTCGGTCAGGTAGATGGCCGCGATCAGTCCCATGGGAATGGCCAACAGCATGGCCCCCAGCGTCAGGTAGAAGGTCCCAAGGATTTCCGGCCAGATGCCGCCAAAGAAGTGCGAGTCGAAGGATTCGTCGGTGAGAAATTGCCCGTACAAGGTTCGGCGAGGGAGAAGCATCTTGCTCACGTTACGTTCCAGGTATGGGAATAGTTCTGCAACCGGCGTCCCTGCAAAGTCAGCCGCCCGTGGTTTTAGAAGCCTGATGCCGCCTTTTGTCGGGTCCGAGTAATCCCATTCCTCGCGGTAGAGCACACGCTCCAGCTTCACCTGCGCCCGGTCCCAGCGTGTCTGGCCATACTGGTCCCGCATGAGCATGGGGCGAACGCTGCCCGGCGCGGGTCCGAGCAGAGCCTGTAGCGCCTTCTTCAACTCCTTGAGCGGCTTCCCGTACCTGGCGCGCCCCGCCGCATCGCCAGCGGCAAGTTGCCGCTCACACTCCCCAATCATCCGGTAGATCGGTTCTCTTGCGCCACGGGCGGCTTCGATCTCGGCTTCGACCTCGGCCCTGTTGCCGCGCTCGAACTTTTCCAACATGAGCCGGCGGTGTTCCACGGTCGCGGAGAAGCATATCGCGCCTGATCCGCGGATCACGATGGGCGCCAGCAGAATCAACAACGCGGCAGCCATTAGTACAATCGCCAGAACGCCAGAGCCGGCGAAAGCCCTATCAAGGATCTTGCGTGTTTCAAGACGCATGGCGTTATCCTCCGACCTTCTTGCGGGCGCGCCGGACGATCCATTCGCTGCTCAGATTGCAAACGAAGGAGAACACCAGCAGGCAGAGCGCCATCGCAAACAGGACGTGATAACGGGCCGAGCCTGTCACATGGTCGGCTTCCCCCATGTCCCCGGCAACAGTCGCCGTGAGCGTCCGCACGGGCTCAAGGAAGTTGTACCAAGGGTGCGGGATCTGCGTGGCGTTGCCGGACGCCATCCAGACCACCATGGTCTCACCGATCGCGCGCATGACCCCCAGGATAACAGCCGCCAGAATGCCGCCTGCGGCTGCCGGCAACACGGTCTTGACGATCGTTTCGGCCCGTGTCGCGCCAAGGGCATAGCTGCCTTCGCGCAGTTCCCGGCCCACTGCCTGCATGGCGTCCTCCGAAACGCTTACCACCGTGGGCAATGCCATGATCCCCAGAATGATCGAGACGTTCAGGGCGTTTGTTCCGCTCGATATGTGCAACCCTGTTAAAGCTTTGCCGGCCAGGAACAGCGCCACAAGCGCTCCGGCTCCAAGCATGCCGACAATCAACCACCGCGCCCGCTCACGCGTACGGTCCGGCAACTTGTCGGTCGCCACGTCGGCAAGGACAAGAATCGCCAGCGCAGCAATCGGTGCGCCAATGATCCACACCGCAACCCCGAGGATCGGCCCCCCGCTTTGTTGCAGCAGTGGCGCCAGCACAACCAGGGCGAAGAATCCATACGCCACGGACGGGATGGCCGCCAGAACCTCGATCACGGGCTTAACGACCTGACGCGCCGCGAAAGGAAGGACATCGCTGAGGCAGATCGCCGCCGCGACTCCCAGCGGCACGGCCACCACGATCGCCCCGAGGGTAACAAGCCCGCTCCCGATGAAGATCGCCATCGCACCGAACTCCGCATGATCTGCCGAAGGATACCAGCGCACGCTCGTGAAGAACTCCCGGAAACCCTCGAGACGGAAGAACGGCAATGCGTCCCGCGCAATGAAATAGAAAATGAAGAGAACGGCCAACGCGGAAAGAGATGTCACGGCCAGCAAGAAACCGTTGCCTATGGCGGTGGCAATGCGTTGTCGGCGTCGCGCACTGTGGCTCAGGAGCAACGACGGCATGTCGCGCTTCGGCAAGACATTGTTCTGAAACACCGTGCCCATGGCACCCCATCATTGTTTCTTGAGTGTAACCGACCAGGCGACAATGCTGTCGCGAATGGCATCCCGAATCTTGCGAACCGCAACCATCTTCTCTGCGTCATCACCCGGTAGCCTGGCCGGATCGGGGAAACTCCAGTCCAGCCGCGTCGTAGTCCCAGCGAAGATCGGGCAACGTTCCGCCGCGGACCGGTCACAGACGGTAATCACATAGGAATAGAGTTTGTCCCCCTTCACGAGACTGAACACGTCCTGGGTTCCCTTGCGGGAAATGTCTATGCCGACCTCGCCCATGGCCCGTACAACCAAGGGGTTGATCTCGCCTGGCTCAAGGCCGGCGCTTTCCGCTTCCAGAAATTCCCCGCACAACGCATTGCACCAAGCCTCCGCCATCTGACTGCGGGCGCTGTTGTGCCTGCAGATGAACAGAACGCGCTGTTTTTTCATTTGCCACTCACCCCTTCTTTCGAGGCCATCATCGCCAGTCTTTCAAGCGCTGAAGGCGGTCGGAGCTTTTCGGCATGCCGACCGCCTTGCGCCCCAGCAATTCCCGCACGGTCACTTAACAACAGGCACAAAGCCCGTGTCTTCGATGATCCGCTTGCCTTCCGGTGTGCCGGACAGGTTTATGAACTCTTGCAGCGGAGTGCCCTGTTTCGGCCGCCCGTTAGTGTACATGTACAATGGGCGGGCGACCGGGTACTTCTTGCTCGTCACGGTTTCAGCAGTTGCCTCGACACCGTTCACCGTCAGAGCCTTCACCCCTTCGGTAAAGGCCAGGCCCACGTACCCGATCGCCGACGGTGTGCTCATCACCCGTTGCCGGATGGCGCCGTTGCTGCCGACATATTCAACCTTCTCACCCATCTTCCCCCTATTCATGATCAGCGTCTCGAAACTCTCATACGTGCCGCTGTTCGTGTCCCGGCTGATTACGACAATCGGCCTATCCGGCCCGCCCAGCTCTTTCCAGTTCTTGATCTTGCCGGTATAGATGTCCCGGATTTGCTCGACAGCCAAGTTGGCAAGCGGATTGCTGGGATGCACGACAACGGCGAGGCCGTCCATTGCCACAACATGCTCGATCGCCAGAATGCCGGCATCCTGCCCCGCCTTCAACTCCGAACTCTTCATCGGCCGCGACATGGTCGCCACGTCACAGGCGGCGTTGATGAGGCTCTTGGCCCCGTTGCCGCTGCCGGACTCGCTCACCGTAATGTTCACATCCGTATGCTTACCCATGTAGTACTCGGCAAACGCCTTCGCGATTGGGCCAACAGTGGTGGACCCGTCCACGACTATCTTCTTCGCGTCTCCAGCCGCGGCAATCCCAACGGCCATCCCAATCGCCGCCAACCCCGTTACCGTCTTCCTCAGTGCTTTCATGTTTCCAACCCTCTCTTTGTTTTCTTTTCGTTTCGTCTTGTCTTTATAGGATCACACGGCCATTTGGCCATTGTGAGCGTCCTGTTAGCTTTGCGTTAGTTTTCGAGCCACGCTGTGACTTCGCCCGCCAGTCGCACGTGCTCGCGTCCGTCTCTCACGCCCTGCGACACCAGCCTGTCGGCAGATCTAACAGCCGACGCAACGGGGCGGTTCGCCCGGATGAAGTCCTGATCCTCTCCGGCGTAATCTATCGGACGCAATCGTTCCACTTCGCCACGTTCCAGCATTGCGTCCAGTTCCATTTGCACCGCTCGCCTATCCATGCCGACACGCATTTGCAGTTCGCCGCTGTGTATCGCGTGGCGACTTCCAACTACCTTCCTTATTCGCTGCTTTATCCGCTCGGCGTCCTCCGTCATTCCTCGGAACGTGAACATTCTGGCCTCCTTTCAAAGTCCCGACATCAGAAACTGGCGACCAGGTCGACCTGCAGCCGTTCGTAGTCTGTCATCTTCGCCGGCTCAGATATCTTCTTCTCGTCCAGGAAGTACGTCACGCCTGCCTGCAGATTCTTCATGATCTGGTATTTCCCGTAGACCTTGTGGCCTTTCCCGTCGGTCCCACCGCCCCAGCGGTCCGAATCAGTAAACATACCCACGGCGGCATCCTTCTCTACCTCGGCGTAACTGTAGCCAACTTCCCATGTCCTTGGGTTCTTAGCCTTCCCAAGCGTCGCGCCATACATATGACCGCGGTCGAACTTGTCCGCACCGCTGTTGCTCATTTCCTGTGCAAACACGGCAAGCGGCGTGCCCAGGACCCAGAGATCAAGTTGGGCGAAGTAGACCACCGGAGTGAACTCAGCGGCCCATGCCTTGTTCGTTGTGCTCCCGACTACGTTCCCTCTTTCCGTGCTGTTGCCATAGGCGTTGTTCTTGTTCTCCCAGTCAATCACGTCTTTCCCCTGCACGTTCCGGTAGTCGTAGTAACTGGCCCCGAAGGTCAGCGCTATCTCGGGAATGAACTGGAGCTTTACAGCCGCCTGTCCCGCGTACATCAAGGTGTCATCGTTGTCGTCCGTGTTCCTCTCCTGCAACCAGAAGTACCCGCCGTTTGCCATCAATGTGGCGAACCCGCCGCCCAACTGGCTTTTCAGAGCAAGGCCTTCCGGCGTCAGATCGCCGTCCCACACCAGATCGTCAGGCATGGTGATGAAGGGGTTCTTCATCTTTCCTGCTATCCCGTGCACTTCATTCGGGTTCTCACCCAGGAAGTTGTAGTCGAGGTACGCCAAGTTCAGCCGGAACTCCTTCTTCCCGAACCCGTCGCTAAGCGACTGATTCCCGGACACGGGGTCCGACTGGCCTGTCGAGAATTCGATCCCCACCTTGGCTCTGTCGTTGACCTTCGCCTCCGCGCCCATCCGTGCGCGAACACGATGCAGTTCCCTCTTGTAGGTCTCCTTTTTTGCGTTCAGTCTCGAGTCGTCATCCCGGGTCTCATACCGGTACCGCAGATCCCCCTTGAGCGTGATCGAATCCACCCACGTCTTCGGGGCGGGCGGAGGCGTTGCGCCCTGCGGCGCTGCCGTCTGCGCCATGCTCATCCCCCCAAGACTCGCCACCACCACCGCACCTGCCACCACCATCTTCACCTGTCTCATCTCCGTTGCTCCTCTCTGTTTGTTAGTTACTCGTCTCTCTGAAACGTCAACATTAGAACACGGGGTCATTAGGGCAGTATAACGGCTCCGTTAGAAGTTGGTTAGAAACACGGACGCCCATCGCACCAGACACCACCCCTTTCTAACGCACTTCTGATCGTTTACTCACAGCGAATCAACATGAGAGGACGATACTGTCTCTCATGAGTTATGGAATGAGTTGCCGACGGATCACGCTTCGCAACCCGCATGGTCTGCATGCCAGACCCGCCGCCCGGTTGGTCCTCACGGCGACCCGATTCGAATCCGAGATCATTGTCCGATGCGGGACAGCTTCTGCAAACGGCAAGAGCATCATCGGCCTTCTGTCTCTCTGCGCACGTTGCGGCGACGAAATGGAAATCAGCGCGGTTGGAAACGATGCGCTGCGTGCAATTGAGGCGATGGAGGACATCGAACTGTTCCTGAACGAAGACGGGTAAACGGCTATTGCCGCGGGATGCGAATCGTGAACGTGCTGCCCTGGCCGGGTGTGCTGTCAACCGAGACTGACCCGCCGTGGGCCAGCACGATGTGTTTCACGATCGCAAGGCCAAGGCCTGTCCCGCCGAGCGCGCGGCTTCTGGCCTGGTCGACGCGGTAAAACCGTTCAAAGATGCGGGAGAGGTGTTTCCTCTCAATACCAGGACCTTCATCGGTAACGCGAATCTCGACATCGCTGCCCTGTGGTGCCGCGTGCACCGCGACACGCGTCCGCCCGCCACTGTACTTGATCGCATTGTCAATGAGGTTCCCGACGGCTTGCTCCAGAAGGGCGGCGTTGATTGGTGCGGTCAAGTCGCCCTCACACTCCACGTCCAGGGTGATCCCCTTGGCGTCCGCGGACCTTGCATGAGACTGCGCCGCCCGACGTATGACATCGCCGATCGGCCCCATCTCCAGAGGGATGCGCTTGTGTTGCGCATCATGTTCAATCCGCGAGAGACTCAGCAGATCCTCTACGATTGCGCTCAAGCGCTCGACCTGCCGCCCCATCATCGCAATGAACCGCTCGTCATCCTCAGGCGTCCGATGACTCCGATCCGACAGGGTCTCCACGCACCCCCTCAACGCCGTGATGGGCGTTTTGAGCTCGTGCGACACGTTGGCGACGAAATCCTGCCGCACGGTTTCCAGTCGCTTCACTCGCGTGATGTCGTTCAGCACCACCAAAACCCCAAACTTCCTTCCCGTGGAGTCCGCCAGGGCAGTCCCGTGGAGTTGCAGAAAACGTTCTTCGTTACCATAGAGAACGATCTCCGCTTCCGCCGGGCCGCCGTCCGTTACGGTGGCGCTGATGAACTTCTGCAGGTCGAGGTTGCGCACCGCCTCCTGAATGCTCCGTCCTCTGGCTTGGTCCGCGCTCAGATCCAGTAACCGCGCCGCCGCCGCATTCAGATCAAGGATGCGCCCACCGGCGTCAACAGCCAGCACCCCTTCTACCATGCTGGTGAACACAGCCTGCTGCTGGTCGTGCTGGCGGGTAATCGTAGTCATGCGCTCGCCGAGCTGCGCTGCCATCTGGTTCAGGGTCCTGGCGAGCCCGACAAACTCCACACCCTCCGGCAGCGCGACGCGCGCCCCGAGGTCCCCGGCCGCCAGCCTTTCTGCCGTGCGGCGCATGTCATCCAGTGGCCGGGTCATGCGGCGGGCAAGGTAGAACGCGACCAACGCAAAGAGAACGGCCGCCAGAAGTCCGCCCATCGCCACATGCCGGTAGACGGCGCGCAGCGTCCAGTCGATCATCGACAGGGGAACGGATGCGCGGACCACCCCAACCACGGCGGCATCCTGCCGAACCGGAATGGCCACGTACATCAACGTGCGGCGCATCGTGTCGCTGAATCGGACCGACTTGCCCGTCTGCCCGCGCAACGCTTCCACAATCTCGGGCCGGTTGCCGTGGTCGTCCATAAGCGACGGGTTCTCGCCGGAGTCCCCGATCACCTTTCCGTCTGGAAGAACCACCGTAACACGCGTCTGCGTGAGCCGCCCGAACTCCTTGCAGTGGCGGTCGACATCAACCCACTCAGCTCCCGAGAAGTGCGGCACAAGTTCGCGCGCCAGAAGACTTGCCCTGGACGCCAGATCGGAAGCAACTTCTTCCTGATAGAAACCGCGCAAAGACCGGTTCGCATACCAAGCCGTCACCGCAAGCGCCAGCAACGTGCAGACGAAGAATGAGATGAAGATGCGCCAAAGCATCCGCATGTGCCGCTACTCCTTTTCCATAAAGCGGTATCCAACGCCACGAACCGTCTCAATGTAGTCGGCCCGCGACCCGAGCTTCCTTCGGATACCCACGACCTGGACATCAACCGCGCGGTCGGTGACCGCATAATCCTCACCCCTCACGGCGTCCACTATCTGCTCACGCGTCATTACCCAACCTGGCCGGCGGGCGAGAAGATGAAGGATTCGCAGCTCCGAGAACGTCATCTCCACGGGCTTGCCTTTGATAAGGACTTCATGGCGGCCCGGGTTGATCTCGATGTCATGGATGTGAACCGGTGCGTTCTTGTCCGCGGGTGTTTCGCGCTTCCTTCGCAGCACCGCGCGAACCCGCGCAATCAGCACCTTCATGCCGAAGGGTTTCGTGATGTAGTCGTCCGCCCCCAACTCCAAACCCGAGACAACATCGCTCTCTTCCCCCTTCGCTGTAGCCATAACGATGGGGATGCCGGCTGTCTTCGGGTCCTTCTTGAGAGCCCGACAGACTTCAAGGCCGTCCAACCCCGGCAACATCAGATCCAGGAGAACGAGGTCGGGGATCTTGCGCGAGATGCCCTTCACGGCTTCTTCGCCGCTCGTGGCTGTCGTCACCGAGTACCCTTCGCGGGTCAAGTTGAACCTGAGGAGTTCCAGAATATCCTCCTCATCCTCAACAACGAATATGCTCTTCTTTGTCATTGGCCGCCTTCTCTGCAACTTCGCCTAGCACTCAACAGGACGAAGGATACTCCTGTGTCAGGCAAAGTTGAAGCCTTGTATTGTTAGAAGTGCGTTAGCCGGGGTGCAAGTGCATCCGACCCGGCAGGTTCTTGAAACGGGGCATGGACAAGCAATGGCAACATGCTAGAATACTGCCCCACAAGGAAGGTGCACCATGTCGGAAGCAATCCATACACCGCAGCCCGAGGCGGACGCCTTGATGCAGGAATTCCGTCGCACACTGCCTCGCCAGTTAATGCTTAGGGAACTGGTCCGAGCACTCGGCAAAACCGAAGGGAAGATTTGCCTGGAGATCGGACTGGATGACGGAGTCATGAGCCACCAATTGCGGCGCATGGGCGGTGAATGGCATACCGTCATTCTCAGGCCGGAAGCCTTGGAGCCAGTTCAGGTCCTCGTGCAGGACCGCGTGCACCGGATAGAGGGGCGGTCGCTTCCGTTCGAGAATAAGACCTTCGACATGATCATCGTGGCCAACACCCTCGAACGTACATCCGATGACAGCGCATTCATCGAAGAGTGTCATCGCGTGCTCAAAGCCGCCGGCCGAATGATCATCCATACACTCAACATCAAGCCCGGATCCCCTATTACTCCACTGCGGAACATCCTGGGCAGGGACTACCGTACGCAAGGCCTCGTCAGGCCGGGCTACACGGAATCAGATCTTTTTCACCTTCTCAAACACGGTTTCGACGTCGCCTATGTTCGCTCTTATTCCCGGTTCTTCGTGCAGCTCGTTGACATCTTCACGCACACGCTCCGACGCAAGAACACATTGGAACGGCATGTGAGCGCCAAACGCCGCATCTCCCTATTCACCAGCACGTTATGGTGGATTGCTTATCAGTTGGACTTCCTGTTGTTTCTGACGCGCGGGTTCTGCCTCGTTGCCGCAGCCAAGCGTCGTGCATGGATCCCGCGCAAGACCCCGGTGCTCGCCGACGGCCGTTCGATCAGCGAAGCGGTTTTGACCCTTGGGCCAAGGTGAAGCTTGACATATGACGGCGGAAGACGCTAAATATAACCCCTTTGAGTCAACCTGAAACAAGGACAGTGGCATGAAGCGAACGTATCAACCCTCGACACGCAGGCGGCAACGGACCATCGGTTTCCGGGCCAGGATGGCCACCCGCGGTGGCCGCCAGGTCATTGCCCGACGCCGTCAGAAGGGCCGAGTCAAGCTTACCGTGTAGAGGCCCCGATGGATGGGGACGATGTTTCTTGCCGCGGATCGGGCCCAGCCCGTGAGGCTGGCGGAGGTCAGCGCCCCGATCAGGGACTCGCCCGGAAACAGCGCCTGACCCGAACCCGGGACTTCGAAGAGACGTTCCAGCAGGGACAGCGTTTCCCCGGACAACTCATGGTTTTATGGTTGCGGCACGGCGCGGACGCCGGCCTCCGGTTGGGCGTCGTTACGGCAAAGCGAGTGTATAGGCGTTCGGTGGACCGAGTCCGTGCGCGCCGTAGACTGCGGGAAGCCTATCGGCGCAACCGATTTCGCTTCCGCGGATCATGCGATGTGATCCTGACAGCGCGACAGCCCATCAACAAGGTCCGTTTCGGGGACATAGAGGCGGAATTGCTGAAGCTGGCGCGGCGCTCCGGCCTGATAGCCGGCAGTCACCCGCCTGGGCCACGCGAGTCCGAGAGAAGCAGCAAGCCGACGACAGGAGAAGCATGCGCAAGGCAATGATCGGCCTCATCCGATGCTATCAGTGGACCTTGGGGCCCATGCTGGGCCCATGCTGCCGTTTCTACCCTTCTTGCTCGCACTACGCCATCGAAGCCATCGAACGCCACGGCTGCATGAGGGGCTTGTGGCTCGGCGTCAAGCGTCTTTGCCGATGTCATCCAATTCATCCGGGCGGGTTTGATCCCGTCCCGGCAATCCGTACGACGAAAGGTCTCTCACAATGAATACTCAGGAACGCGTTATTGTAGGGCTGCTTGTGGCGGCCTTGATAGGCTGGATGTTCTTCTACCCGCGCCTTGCCCCGAAACCGGTGCAGCAGCCGGCGGCCCCCGCGGCGGCCGTGACGAACTCCGTCATGAGCGGCGTGCCCACAGAACTTAAGACGCCCGACTCCCCCACCGCGCCGGACGTCGCACCTCCGGCTCCGCAACTCCCGGAAGAGCGGGTCAGCGTCTCCAATGACGCTGTCCGGATCACGGTTTCATCCTGGGGCGGCGGCGTGGTCATGGCGGAACTCCTGAAATTCGGCCAGAGCACCGAAGACCGGAAGAGCCGTTACCGGCTGGATTTCTCCGAGTACCCTGCCCTCTCTCTGACGCAATTGCCGGGACTGGAAACCCACAACGACTTCCTTGTCAGCGCCTCGGGCCGGACCGTCCGGATCGAAGGCCGTGCCACCAACGGCATAGGACTGACGCGAACACTCACCCTGCAGGACGACTACCGGATTGCCGTCGTGGACGTTTTCACCAACCCCACGGACGAGAACATCAAAATCCCCTCTTACGGGATGCGCCTCGGCCGGATGGAAATGGTCCAGAGCCGCTACAATGTGCAGGACTCTACCGTGTTCGGCGTGGACACGCTCGCCATGCACGGCGGCAATAAGGTTCAATACTGGGGAAGCGCCATACCCGGCTACTTCGGGGCCGGGTCATCCATGTTCTCCTGCGGCAAACCGACTGGCAGCCCCAACGCACCCGCATCCGTGACGCACCAGATGGGCGTTCCGCTGGAATGGGCGGCGGTGAAGAACAAGTTCTTTGTCCAAATCCTGGAACCGGAGGGCGGCTGCTCCGACGGGGAAATCTTCGCCACCCGCAACATGAAAACCCCAGAGGCATTCGCTCTGACCGGCGTGGGCGCAACGGTCCGTCTGGGCCAGCGCATGATCGCGGCGGGTGGATCCGCCACCCAGAACAGCACCTGCTACATCGGCCCCAAGAAGTACTCACTCCTGCGCTCATTTCCCAAGAACCAGGCCGACGTAATGGAGTTCGGGTTCTTCCGGCCGGTTTGCATTCTTCTCCTCCATACGCTGAACGGCATCTACTGGGTGCTTCCGAGCTACGGCATTGCCATCATTCTGCTCACCGGGCTGGTGCGGCTCGTGTTCTGGCCAGTCACGCACAAGGGCAACCAGAGCATGAAGGAGATGCAGAAACTCAAGCCTCTTATGGATGAGTTGCGCCTGAAGTACAAGGATAACGCCCAGAAACTCAATCAGGAAACCATGCTTCTGTACCGTGAACACAAGGTGAGCCCGTTCTCGGGGTGTCTGCCGATGCTGGTTCAGATACCGGTATTCTTCGCACTCTACGTCATGTTGCGCAGTGCCGTGGAACTGCGTCTGGATCGGTTCCTCTGGATCCGTGACCTCAGCGAGCCGGAAACCCTGTTCGAGGGCATGATCCCACTGATCGGATCGCTTAACATCCTGCCGCTGCTGATGACCGCCACAATGATCTGGCAACAGAAACTCACGCCGAGCATGACCGATCCTCAACAACAGAAGATGATGATGATTATGTCGGCCGTGATGATGTTCATGTTTTACAGCATGCCGGCGGGGCTACTCCTGTATTGGACGGTCAGCCAGTGCCTGGCCATCGTGCAGTTGATAATGCAGCAGCGAAAGGCCACCTGAGGCTGAAGCTCGGGCCTTGATTGCATAGCATGGCGTGCTGTCGCGGCGGAGACTCGCCGAAGAGCCCGTCGCGCGGAGACCTGTGGGAGGGATGCACCATGCCACTGACCATTCTGGGTGAGCATCCGTTCGTCAAGGGGACGGATGGAGGGCCGGTGTGCCGGATCGCGACAATCTTCGTGCGGTCGGCAACCCTGGTGACACTTCCCGGCATTCACGCCACGCAACGCGCGGCTTATGTCCTGCGTCTGCACGAACAACGGCTTGCACAAGGCCTGCCGCCACTGACGGATGAGGAGACCGAGCAAGAGTGGGAGTCCGCTGTTGACCTCATCGTCGAAGAGGACAAGTTCCTGATCAGGCCGGAACCCGACCGCATGGCACTGGCCTTCCAAGCCGACGACTTGCTGCAGACCATCGTCTCAAAGTGTCGCATCCGATTCCTGTTTGCCCGTCATAGCGCCGTTCAACAGGGAATCCGTGAGCGCGGTGAATACTGGCGGATCAGTTCGCTGCCGCAGTCACCGGAAGCCATCCGCGACATGATAGCCGGGGCCAGCATAGGCATCCAGCGGCGGCCCATCTATTACTACAACATGATGAGCGGCACACGATACCTTACCGTACAGGCGTTCGAGGCGCTGGCCGGGTTGAGCGATGAAGACTTGCGCCTGCACCTGGTGGAGATTCAACACTACGCGGATCGGGTCAACCATTTTGGCAGTCCGGAATTGGCCTTTTTTGCCGTCACCGGGGGATTCGGCGCCGGTTGTTTCGCCGGTGTGGACCTTGCGTCAGCCGACGCTGCCGCGCTGCGCCGGTTCCACCGGGATTGGGTCGAACAGTTCAGGAAGGCCGTGCCGCCGGAGTTGGCCGTCGATGCGCCGGACAATCTGCCGTGGCGCAATCTCATGCTTTCGTGCCTCAGCGGCCTGCCGGACGACACCGTGGTGGAGGAGGTCGTCCAATGCATGACGCCCGAGTTCTTCCGCCAGATTCAATGGTTGCCGGGCGCGAGGATCGAGGATGGCGAACTGGTGTTTGATTCCATCTTCGATGAAGTAGAGCAGCATCCCGACGATTGCGCGCTGGCCGGCCTCTGTGATGACCGCGTAAAAGGGTTCATCTGCAACTACGTCCGCGAGTTCGGCAACCTCGAGTATATCAACATCGGCCACATTGCGCCGTCCATGCGGCGACGAAGCAAGACCGGCGGCCACCGGGCTTACATCGCGGAGATCAAACATAGAGGATCACCGCAACCGATTGTACGTATCCTGCGCATCCAGAAATGGGGCATCCGGGAACACATAGACGCCGGAAAGGACCTGCTCTGGGCGGTGATGGAGGCGGAGGAGTACACGGAATACATCCTTGACCGGCGCTTGGGATGCTGGCAACTGGGAATGCCGGTGCCAAGCTGGATTTCCAGTCGGCGTCTGGCGGAAACCTACCACGGACCGAGCCAGTGCTACCGCGGAACGCGAATCTGGACCACCTATTTCGATCGGGATTATGTGCCGGGTATTGCAACGGATAAGATTCCAGCCGCCTGGTACCGCCAGGAAGTATTCGCCGTGGCACTGGCCCGCCTGCTCGGACGTGTGGCGGCATCCAACTGGATCGTAGGGCGCACGACGCTCGACGGAAATGTCATCTTTGACGATGGGGACGAGATCCTCGTCCTGGACAGCGCGGGACGCCCTCAGGAGATCGTCGTGGCTGACCATGTCGGAATGTTCACCGACTGTGAACCTGATCTCTTCCGATTCGCGACGGGGTATGCCCGACCGGTCATGACGCGTCGCGGTCTGGTGCCCGATGCCGTCGGTTTTGCGGACGCCTATGTGCACGCACTTGTGCACCAGTTGGTGCACACACAAGACGAGTATCGACGCCATCGGAGGGCTTTCGACACCATGTTCAAGCACAGCAAACAAGACCCCGGTGCGTTTGCCTGGCGCTGGAAGCAGATCCTGAAGCGCCTGGACAATACTGATATGCGGGCGTTGGGCGAGAGAGTCCGGGACTGCCTGTCCCGCGAGTGAACCCGGCAGGAGGAGTCAGTGAGGTTTATCTGCTGGCCCCGGAAGTGAGGAGATTCTCAAGTTGCTGCCGATTTGGCGCAAGGAGTTGAGGCATGTCAAACCGTCTGGTGCCCATAGTGATCGGAGCGGTGGTTGGTGGCGCGGTGATAGCAACTCTCGCGTATCATGTGGCTCGATTCCTGCGAGGATCGATCAAGCTGTCCCTGTCGCGCACGGCCTTCAATCCGGGCGAGACGATCAAAGGGAGTCTTACCCTCCGAGCGAAGAAGGCAATCCTGGGAAACAAACTGATTGTGAGCCTGATTGGGGTGGAAAGGACGACAACCCACCGAAACGGAAAGAGGCATACAAACACCAGGGAAATCTACAGGGATGAGATTCTCGTCGAGAATGCAAGAGCCTATCCGCCCAGATATACGGCAGCATACCAGTTCGAGATTGCGGTGCCGAAGGGCGGTTCGCCGACGTTTCTGAATTCGCCGCTTGGCCAGACAATTGCTTCTGCCGTGAGCTTTCTCCGGGACAGACAGAAGCAACTCGTCTGGAGGATCGAGGCTCGCCTCGATGCGCAGGGCGTGGATCTGGCAACTTCGAAGCAGGTCTCGATCAATACGCCGCAAGCTCTCTAGGCCGGCTGGCGCTGCCGCTGTAGGCCTGGCGAAAACGCGAATCTTGGAAG
>CAZWPN010000054.1:0-18777 GCA_964635275.1 uncultured Victivallales bacterium
AAGGACGCACATGAGTCCGCAAAACGTTTTGCCTTCCATAGCCGAGGATCAGGGACCCAATCCCCGACTTGCTTTCGGAGGAATGGCTCGTCATAGTACACGCACTCAGCCGTGCATGACTGTGCGGGTTTTGCACGGGCTGTTCGAGGAACATGACATGAATGCAGCCGCCATTGGTGTGCTCCAGAGCGAAGCGGTGAACTGTATTGACGCGGCGAAGAACGCCGATGATCTGGAAGCAGCGAGGATCAAGTACCTTGGCCGCAATGGATTGCTGCCGCAGATCATGAAGAGCCTCCGCGAGTTGCAGCTGGAGGATCGGGCCGCCGCCGGCCGCAGCGCCAACGAGTTCAAGGATAGCGTTTCCCGGCGGTTGGAGGATCGCAAGGCGGCGTTTTCGGCGGGCGCTGAGGAGCGGCGGCCGTTCGATTTGACGACGCCTGGGTGCTGGCGGACGCTGGGCACCTCGCATCCTATTTCCAGTGTGATCCAGGAGGTTGTCAGGGTTTTCTCGAGGCTGGGGTTCACGGTGGCGGAGGGCCCCGACATCGAGACGCGGTATCACAACTTCGAGGCGCTAAACACGGCGGACTACCATCCGTCCATGGATCCTACCGACACCTTCTGGCTTGAGTCGGGCGAATTGCTGCGCACCCAGACGTCGCCGGTGCAGATCCGGGTTATGGAGTCCCGCCGGCCGCCGGTTCGGATCATCACTCCCGGGCGATGCTACCGGCGCGATACGACGGACGCGACGCACAGCGCTAACTTTCACCAGCTCGAGGGGTTGTATGTTGACACGAACGTGTCGCTGGCGGATTTGAAAGGGCTTTTGGCGTTTTTTGCGCGCGAGATGATGGGGCCGGGTGTGGGTGTACGATTCCGTCCGCACTTCTTCCCGTTTACCGAGCCCAGCGTGGAGTGCGACTTCTCTTGTCACGTCTGCGGCGGCAAAGGATGCCGGGTGTGCAAGCAGAGCGGATGGATCGAGATCGCGGGCGCCGGCATGGTGGATCCGCGCGTCTTCCAGAAGGTGGGCTACGACCCGGAGACGACGACCGGCTACGCTTTTGGCATGGGAATCGAGCGGATTGCGATGATCAAGTATGGCATCGGCGATATCCGCATGCTGTATGAGAACGACCTGCGGTTCCTTTCGCAGTTTGCCTGAACGGACGAGGAATCATAGCATGAAAGTACCCCTGAGTTGGTTGCGCGAGTACGTTGACATTGATGTGTCACCTGAAGAGCTGGCGTCCCGCCTGACGTTCTCCGGGACCGAAGTCGAAGGAATCGAGACTGTCGGTCCGGATTGTGAGAACGTTGTGGTCGGCGAGGTGATGGCGATAGAGCCGCACCCCGGGGCCGACCGGTTGCGGCTTTGCAGGGTTACCGACGGTGCGCGCGAGTACCGCGTGGTGTGCGGGGCAACGAACTTTGCGGTGGGTGACAAGGCGCCGTTTGCGGGCATCGGCGCGCGGCTGGCCGATGGGACCCGGATTAAGAAGAGCAAGATCCGTGGCGAAGTCTCGGAAGGCATGTTGTGCGCCGAGGACGAACTCGGGTTGTCCGACGATCATACAGGCCTGCTGATTCTATCCCGGAGCGCCGTGACCGGCGCCCCGATCGAGAGCGTGCTGGGACCGCGGGAGATCGTTCTGAAGGTGGAGGTCACGTGGAATCGTCCGGACTGCCTCTGTATGATTGGGATGGCGAGGGAAGTGGCAGCTCTACTTTACCAACCTCTCCGGTTGCCGGACGTTGCCTATCCGGAAAGCGGGGAACCGATCGAGACGCTCACGCGGGTCGAAGTGGATGATTCAAAAGGCTGTCCGCGGTACACGGCGAGAATCCTTCGCGGTGTTCGACCGGGGCCGAGCCCGTTCTGGATGCAGAAGCGACTGAGTTTGTGCGGTGTCAGGCCTATCAGCAACGTGGTGGACGTTACGAACTACGTTATGCTCGAGTGCGGACAGCCTTTGCATGCATTCGACCACGCATTGCTGACCGATGGGCGAATTGTAGTGCGTCGGGCGCGGGCGGGCGAGGTCCTGAAGACGCTCGACGGGCAGGATCGTCCTTTGAGTCCGGACATGCTGGTGATCGCGGATGCCTGTCGGCCGGTGGCCGTGGCCGGAATTATGGGCGGGGAAGGGAGCGGCATTGGCGAGACAACCGCCGATGTCCTTCTGGAAAGTGCGGCCTTTGACCCGGCCGGCATTCATTTCACGTCGCAGCGTCTTGGGCTTTCTTCCGAATCTTCGCATCGTTTTGAGCGCGGCATAGATGTCGGTGGAGTGGATTGGGCCAGCCGCCGTGCGGCGGGCCTCATCGTGGCGCATTGCGGTGCTGCTGCTGCGCCGGGGGTTGTTGACGCCTACCCTGGCCGAGTCGCACCGAGAAAAATATGGTGCCGGTTCGAGCGGACGCGGCATTTGCTTGGCATGCCGCTCGCATCCGAAGAGATCGTGTCGGTCGCGGCACGGCTTGGGCTCAACACTGTGGACCGGACTGCGGAAGGTTTCGCCGTTGAAGTCCCGACGTTTCGGCGCGACATGGAGATCGAGGTTGACGTCATTGAAGAAGTCGCCAGGATCCACGGGCTGGATGCGGTGCCGGCGGAGACGCCCCGTGCTCAGGTGGTGGAAGGCGCTGACGACTCGCGAACCCGCGCCGAATGGGCGTGCCGCCAAAGGTTGCTTGGGCTGGGACTTACGGAGGTGATGAACTACAGTTTCACCTCCAAGGCGCTGCTGGATATCTTCCCGGAGCCTGCTCCGGAAAGCCGCGTTGTGCTTCCGAATCCGGTGAGTTCGGACTATGCGGTGATGCGGCCCAGCCTCATACCCCAGCTTGTCGACACCCTTGGGCGGAACCTGGCTCATCAGGTGCACCGTGCGGCGGTGTATGAGGTTGGTAAGGTATTCATGAGGAAGCCGGACGGTGCCTTGTTCGAAGAGGTGCGGGTATCGGTGGGATTGATGGGGCGTGCCGGGCGAGTGGGCCCGGACGGCAAAGAGCCGGTGAAGCCGGAAGAAATGTTCGGTTGGATCAAGGGATTGGTTGATGCCCTGCTGACGACGCAGCATGTTGTTGACGTTCAGCTTGTTGCGGGGAACAGTCCCGTTTTTGAAAAAGGCGTGAGCCTTGAGATTCAGTCGGCAGGTCGGCGGATCGGCTGCATGGGCCTGCTGAATGGTTCGATTCGACACCCGTGGCGAATGGCTGAGCCCGTGGGTATTGCGGAACTTGACCTTGCTGCGCTATTGACGCTTTCGCAGGCGGCGGTGGAACTCCGTGCGATCCCGGCCTACCCGTCGGTGGCGCGTGACGTGGCTGTGATCGCGGACGACTCGGTTACGCACGAAGCGATCGTTGATACGATGCGCAGGCATGCTCCTCCGGAATTGACAGACATCGAGTTGTTTGATATCTTCAAGAGCGAAGGCATGGGCAGAGGCAAGAAGAGTCTCGCCTATACCTTGGTGTTTCAGTCCAAGGACCGCACGCTGACGGACGAGGAAGCCAATGGTTTCCATGCGGTTGTCAAAGAGGCGCTGAAACGTGAGTTGAAGGTTGAAATACGGGAAGGTTGATCGCAGTGAGGAGTTGGTTGCGAACAGTGTCGGGGTTGTTTGAGCCCTTTGTGGATTGGTTTGGATTCATTTGCCTTGGTGCGGCGGCACGACTTTTAGGCGCCAGCTTAGGCAGTCTATCGTGTGTGGGGGTCGGTTCTCGTGCGGGTGTCGTGTGTAACGTGTTTCGGTTTGAGCGATCCGCTGCGGGAGGGAGCCTCAGGATCATGAACGGACGGGATCGGGTTCGGCAAAGGGAAACAAATACCCTGCCTTGTTCGCTTAACAGGCAGCATTCTCTGACCCAATAATCAATGCTCGGGTGCTTGGGTCCGGCGCAGATTGGATGCCCGCTCACGCGGGAACCGCGAAGCGACGGGAAAAGTGCCCACCTCGGCGACGAGGCTCAGAGAGGCATGCCTTCGCGACTTGTGGTGGGGTATTTCTTTTTCTGGACCCGGCATGGACCTGTTTGAACCGGCAAAGAAGACGGCGGAAACGGCCGCCGAGCCGCTGGCGGCTCGGATGCGCCCGGAGCAGTTGGAAGACATACTGGGCCAGGAGCACATACTGGGCCCAGGAAGACTTCTGCGCAGAGCGATTGAGGCCGATCGAATCGCCAGCATGATCCTTTTCGGACCGCCGGGCTGCGGAAAGACATCGCTTGCGGAAGTAATCGCCAGAGTTACGAATCGGGTCTTCGATCGCACCAGCGGCGTCACGGCTAACGTCGCCACGCTTCGGTCCGCCATGGAGCAGGCCCGGCGTCGTCTGTCACAGGATGGGCAGCGGACCATTCTGTTTGTTGACGAGATCCACCGCTTTAGCAAGTCCCAGCAGGATGTTCTGCTTCCCGCTGTTGAGGATGGGACTCTCACGCTGGTGGGCGCCACGACGCACAATCCCCAGATTTTTGTCAACGCGCCTCTGACGTCCCGGTCGCTTGTCTTTGAGATGCGTCCGCTTTCCGAGTCAGCCGTGGCGGAGGTGATCCGTAGGGCGCTGACCTCGGAGCGTGGCCTGGGCCGGATGTCTGTGGATGCGGATGAGCAGGCGATTCTTCACCTGGCGGGGATCTGCGAAGGAGACGCCCGCAGAGCGCTGAATGCGTTGGAGATAGCGGCGCTCTCCACGCCGTGCGATGCCGATGGGCGAGTGCGCATCACTCCGGCTGTGGCCGAAGACTCCATCCAGAAGAAGCAAGTTGTCTACGACAAGGACGAGGACGGGCATTACGATACCATTTCGGCCTTCATCAAGAGCGTCAGAGGGTCGGATCCCCATGCGGCTGTCTATTGGCTGGCCAAGATGCTGCACGCGGGCGAAGACCCGCGATTCATTGCCCGCCGCCTGGTGATTCTCGCGTCGGAAGATATCGGGAATGCGGATCCGAGGGGGCTGACGGTGGCGGTGGGGGCCATGCAGGCTTCGGAATTCGTCGGCATGCCGGAGGCGCGGATTGTCCTGTCGCAGGCGACCACGTACCTGGCGACAGCGCCCAAGAGCAACGCGGCATACCTGGCGATTGACAAGGCGATGGAGGACATCCGGTCCGGCAGGGTGCTGGCAGTTCCGCGGCGCCTGAAAAACATAAAGGTTCAGAGGGCCGGAGAGGCGGATACGGAAGGCGATGTCTATCGGTATCCCCACGACTATCAGGGCCACTTTGTCGGGCAGGAGTATGCCCCAACGACCAGCGTGTATTATGCGCCGGGTTGTCAAGGTTATGAAGAGACGATTTCCAGAAGAATGGCCGCGTGGGACGCTGAAAGAAAGCGTTCGTGCGCGGGTGCGACTCCTCCGGGCTGATATCGCGGATTGCGAGGTTTCGGTGGCCAGCGAAGCGATAGCCCGGAGGGTTCTGGACCTGACAGAGTTTACGCGGGCACCCGCCGTTGGGTGCTACCTTTCGATCGGGAAGGAAGTGAAGACGGATCTGATCATGGTGGCCTGCCGGGCGACCGGCAAGGCTGTGGCGGTTCCGGCGTGGGACCATGAGCGATGCGGCTATCGTTGGGCGTGTATGAATGAGGGAGTCCCGATGCGGCGCGGGTTCATGGGGATCGAGGAGCCTGCGGAAGTACGGTGGGCCGACGCTGGGACGCTGGGCATCGTGCTGGTTCCGGGGCTGGCCTTTGACCGGCGCGGGGGGCGGATCGGGCATGGTGCGGGACACTTTGACCGCATCCTGGCCGGGGAATGTTCTTTTAAGGTGGGGCTCGCGTTGGCTTTGCAGGTGTGGGATTGGGTGCCGACATCAGAACAGGATGTGGCCATGAATACGGTAGTTACAGAGACGGAAACAATCCGGTGCGCTGTTGCCCATGAGGCGCGGTGCGCCGAAGACAAAAAGGAGGGTTGATATGATCATCTGGATTCTAATCGCCGCCGTTGGTGGCGTGGGTATTGGCTATGCGGTGCGACACTTGTTGGGCCAGTCGCAGGCGGGGGCAAAGGAATCGCAGGCGCGCATTGTGTTGAAGGAGGCGGAACTGCAGGCCGAAAGCATCCGCAAGGAATCGCGCGTCCAGGCCAAGTCCGAGGTGTTCAAGGCCAAGGAGGATTTTGAGAAGTCGACGAAGGCGCGGCGCGACGAACTCGCAGTGCTGGAAGAGCGGGCCGCTCAGCGAGAGGTGAACCTCGAGCGCAAAGCGGCCATGATCGAGAAGAAAGAGCAGGGCATCGAGTCCCGTATTCAGGAGGTCGAGAAGCAGTCGGCTCACCTGACGCATGAACGGGCGGAGGTGGAGCGCGTGGCCGTAGAGGCACGCCTGAAGCTCCAGCAGATTGCCGGCATGACCGAAGAGGACGCGCGAAAGACGATTCTGACCCGGGTGGAGAAGGAGATGCACGCGGAGATCGGCGGCTTGATCCGCCGGTCACAGGAGCAGGCGCGCGAAACATCCGAACGGGAAGCCCGTAAGATCGTGACGCTAGCGATTCAGCGATGCGCGTCGTCGCATGCCAGCGAGATGCTCACCAGCACGGTTGCTCTTCCAAGCGACGATGTTAAAGGCCGGATCATAGGGCGCGAGGGGCGGAACATCCGAGCTTTGGAGGCGGCTACGGGCGTGAGCGTGCTCATTGACGATACGCCGGAGGCGGTGGTGATCTCCGGGTTTGACCCCATCAGGCGCGAGGTGGCAAAGCGGGCTCTGGAATCGCTCATTGCGGATGGCCGGATTCATCCTGGGAGGATCGAAGAGATCGTCGCCAAGGTTCAGGCGGGCATGGAAGAAGCCATCCGCGAAGCCGGCGAGGAGGCTGTGTATTCGATGGGAGTGCGTGAGGTGGAACCGGAGTTGGTGCGTGTGCTTGGCCGATTGAAGTACCGGACCAGCTACAGCCAGAACATGATGCAGCACTCGATCGAAGTGGCCAACCTTCTGGGACTTATGGCCGGAGAACTCGGCATGGACGTCTCCTTGGCGCGGCGCATCGGGCTGTTCCACGACATAGGAAAGGCGCTGGATCATGAGGTGGAAGGCGGGCACGCAATCATCGGCGCCGACCTGCTCAAGCGTCATGGCGAAGAGCTGATCGTTGTCAATGCCGTGGCGGCGCACCACGAGGAGGTCCCGGCGGAGACCCCGTACGCAGTTCTCTGTTCTGCGGCGGATGCAATCTCGAGTTCACGGCTTGGCGCGCGATCGGAGACAACCGAGATCTATGTCAAGCGCCTCGAAAAGCTGGAGGCTATTGCCAACGGGTTCGATGGCGTCAAGAAGAGCTATGCAATCCAGGCGGGCCGGGAGGCCCGGATACTGGTGGACCCGGAGAAGGTGGACGACAACGCTGCCGCCATCCTGGCCAGGAACATCAGTAAGAAGATCGAAACGGACTTGAAATACCCCGGGCAGATCAAGATCATCGTGATCCGTGAGACCCGGTGCGTCGAATTCGCACGGTAGATCCGGCGCCGTTTGGATGGACGGGGGTGTCATGGTCATACTCATGTGCGGGGATGTTGTTGGATCTGCAGGGCGCGTGGCGCTTGCCGGTGTCATTGAGCGCCGCAAGGCGGCGGGCCGCGCCGATTTCGTGGTGGTCAATGCGGAGAACTCCGCCGGAGGCAAGGGGCTGACAGCTGACGTTGCTCGTGACTTCTTCAAGGCTGGCGCCGACGTGCTGACCTTAGGCGATCATACGTGGGACCAGAAAGGCGTGGGCCCGTTTCTAGAGCAGGACCGGCGGGTTGTGCGGCCGGCCAACTTCGCGCCTGGCTGCCCTGGGCGGGGGTGGACGACGATCAACACCGCCTGGTGTAAGTTGACCGTGGTCAGCGTGGTGGGTCGCGTGTTCATGAAGCCCTATGACTGTCCTTTTAGGGCGGTGGATGGCATCCTGGAGCGGCGCGCGGAACTCGGGCCCGTAGTGCTGGTGGAGATTCACGCCGAGGCCACGTCGGAGAAGATTGTGATGGGACGGTATCTGGACGGGCGGGTGACGGCTGTGGTGGGAACGCATACTCATGTTCAGACCAGCGATGAGAGAATTCTGCCGCTGGGAACGGCCTACATCACCGACCTCGGCATGTGCGGTCCGTCGGACTCGGCGCTGGGGCGTGACCTGGCAACCGTGACGCAGCAGTTTCTGACCGGCATGCCGGCGAAGTTCGAGTTGGGCAAGGGGCCCGCCGTTGTCGAGGGCCTGGAAATTGAGGTGGATCGCAGCAACGGGAAAGCCGTGTCGGTCCGGAGGTTCAGGGAGGAATCATGAAGACATCGGAAACGGCGGCATCCCGGCTTCTGTCGGGCATCGAGGAAAGCGCGAAAACGGTCCGCGGTCTTGGGGAGCAGGTGGGCGATCTGGAGCGGGCGGCAACCCTGATCGTGGACGCCCTTCGCGGCGGCCGCAAGATCCTTGCGGCGGGCAACGGCGGGAGCGCTGCGGAAGCCATGCATCTGGCTGAGGAACTGACGGGGCGGTACAGGTCTGATCGCAAACCGCTTCCGGCCGTGGCGCTCGCGTCGGACGGTACGGCGCTGACATGCATCGGCAACGACTTTGGTTTTGACCGGATCTTCAGCCGGCAGGTCGAGGCATTGGGTCAGGCCGGTGACGTTCTGGTCGTGTTCAGCACGAGTGGGAATTCGCCCAACATCATTCAGGCGGTTTCGTCGGCCCAGGCGGCTGGAATGAAAGTCATCAGCCTGCTGGGGCGCGGTGGCGGTTGCCTGGCCGGCCGCGCCGATGTGGCGATTGTGGTGAAGTCGGATTCAACAGCCCGCATTCAGGAAGCCCATCAGGTCATCTTGCACCTGTGGCTTGAGAGGGTTGAAGAGGAGTTTGGCGTATGAACACCAGTTGGATGGCGCCGGCTATTGCCGCGAGTCTGGTCTTGGCAACCGCGGCTACGGGGCAGTTGTCCGTTGGACTTACGGCGGAGAACGCTGCGATTCTTCAATACGAGCCCCTGCGGGTCACGATCTCGCTGCAGAATAACACCGGTGTTCGAGTGGTTCTGGATGATGCTGGGCAGGGCAGCGCGCGCCTGCGTTTCAACATTCAGCGCGAGGACGAACGCTTTGTGCTGCGGAACAATCAGCGCCCATGGATGACCATGCAGGAGATCAAGCCGGGTGAGCGTCGCGATGTGACGATTGATCTGCTGCGCTGGTTTGATGTCGCCACGGCATCGTCGTACACTATTTCCGCCGATGTGGAGTGGAAGGGTGTGAAGTTTTCCTCGGCGCCTGTCAATGTGGAGGTTGTGACGGGAATGCCGATCTCCACTACAGAGGCTGGA
Source organism: uncultured Victivallales bacterium (assembly GCA_964635275.1). GTDB lineage: Bacteria > Verrucomicrobiota > Kiritimatiellia > UBA8416 > CAZWPN01 > CAZWPN01. Next base: position 9,325 of record CAZWPN010000054.1, read on the forward strand.
CTTGTCGGCGATGAGAACCGGATTAGGACCTACGGGCTGAAGTATTGGAATCGAGGGGGGCGCGAACATCTGTTTCTTGTGGTTGAAGAACCCGCGTCCGGCATGAACTATGGTGTGTACGACCTGGGCATGCTGATCCGCGTCTATCAGCCCAAGGTTGTGATTGACGTCAATGGCCGCGTGAAAATCACCCACCAATCCGGACCGCGGCGATACACCAGGACGGGTTTTGATTCGCTCAATGACGAAGTGCGGTTCGTGGACCAGACGCATCATCTGGAGAACGGCGATCCCTATCCGTCCGAGGAGAATGCACAACCTTCCATTAAGCTGGCCCCCATTCCGACGCCGGAGAAGAAGCCTCGCAAACGCATTGTCCCGTAGAGGGGATTGGATGCTGTTTGCATCGCGGGCATGCCTGCCCGGCGCTGGCACGACAAGGTCGCTGGAACAGGCTAAGATGAAGACGCCGGCCGGACACCCTTCGACAAGCTCAGGGTGAATGGCCGGCCAATAAAGAGCGGAGTGCTGCTACGTCACCGTCGGGAGCCGCGGAAGTCGAGCAAGTGGCCGATTACTCTAAAGCCGGCGCGGCAGAGGAACACCATGTCGGACCAGCGGCGGATGGACCGGATTTTGCGCAGGATGAAACGCGGGGTGAGGAACGAGGTGTATACCCCTCGCGTCATGGCGAGTATTTCCTCATCGGACATGCCGGTCTTCATGATCGGTTCCCGCATGTCGTAGCGGTCCCAGTCTTCCGTCTTGAGCCAACCGCTCTCCTTGCATTCTCGGAAGAGAGGCGTTCCAGGATAAGGGATTACCACGGTGGCTTGAAGGGTGTCGATCGAACCTTCATCGAACATCCGCCGGGTCAGGTTGATTGTGGCCTGGGCCTGTTCACGGGTTTCCCACGGGTAGCCGACCATGCATGTGACGTGCGGCTCCAGCCCGGCTTTCTTGGCCATGCGCATGGACTGTTCAATCTCACGAGCGCGACCGCACTTGCGGATCCGGTCGAGTGTGGACTGCTCGGCGGATTCGAGGCCGAAGAGCACGAAACGGAATCCGGCTTTGGCCATGAGGTCGTACTGCTCCTGCGGCAGAACGCCGGGGATCATGTTGCAGCCCATGACCACGCGGCGGTTGAGGCCGCGTGAAATCATTCCCTCACAGAACTCCGTGAGCCACTGCCCGGCAGGGAAGCAGCCCGTGTCGTCGAAAATCTCCTTCACGGGATAGTTCGCCAGGATATCCTCGATCTCGCAGAGCAGCTTCTGGGGGGACTGAACGCGCCAGCGGTTATAGAGCGTTGTCCACGAGCAGAACGTGCACTTGCCCCACCAGCAATCGCGGCCGACCATGGTGTAGGTTCCAGGGGTGTACTTGAAATTGCCGTTTTCGCGATTGTAGAGGTCCCATCGTGTAAGTTTCCGATCCAGCAGGGGGAGGTCGTTGAGGTCCCGTGTGAGTTCGAACCGACCGGTGTGTGAGACGGTTCCTTTATGGCGGTGCCACAGGCCCGCAGGCAGATTTCCTCTGGTCCCCAGCGCCTGCAGCAGGTCGGCGAATCCGAAATCGAAGTCGCCGCCGGTGAGGATGAAATCAACCGGGCACGAAGCCATACTCTCTTCGGGCAGCGCCGTAACGTGGTCGCCGCACAGGACGATCCTGCACGTCGGCACCAGGTCCTTAAGCCGGGCGATGGTATTCCAGTAGGGCTTGATGACCGGCGTCTTGGCCTCCAGAAGGAAGATGTCAGGCGACGCAGCCTCATAGCGGCGCTCGAACTCCTTCATTGTAAGCCGTTCGGCGATGCCGTCGGCCCAGATCACGGAGTGGCCAGCCTGCTTCGCCAGGGTTGCCGCGTAGGCCGGAACCATTGGATAGACAAAAGTTGGTTTGTTGAACCACTGGAACTGTCTGTTCTGTGACAGCAGTGGAACGCCCTTCGCGGAAGGGATCGGTGGATATCCCACCATGACTTTCATGTCGGCGCCCTCTCGGACGGGTGGTCGAACCGCGCCACTTCCCCGGGCATCTTACGTGTCATGAATCCCATCAGGAAACGTACCCCATAGACGGCATGGGTGGCGGCAATGCCAAGGGCCGTAAGCGCCCATGGAAGCGGGTGCCTTGAGAAACTGGAGCCGATTACGCAGACACCGTAGGCTATCAAGGTTGCCGCGTACGGGAGACGAAGCGCCGGAATGAAACCTGCGGCCACGGCGCCGAACAGAACACCGGTGATAAAGAGCGAAGGCACAAAATAAGCCACCCGTCGTGACGTTGCCGGGAACCGCCGCGCGAAGTAACCGCGGTGCAGTGCATAGCGGCCGACTTGCCGCAGGTGCGGGAGGAACAATCTCCTGCGGTGATGCCACACGTGAACGCGGGGGTCGTAGAATATCCGCTTGCCCAGGCGGTGCACGATTTCCATGCAGAGGTACGTGTCCTCTCCCGGCCAGAAATCGGTGCGAAAGCCGCCGGCTGCCTGCAGCGCGTCGGTGCGGACGAGCAGGTTGCAGCTTGGGAAGTCATCAATCTCTCTTACACGGTTTGGCGTGTACCTGTAGCGATACGAGCCGGAGACCAGTGGGTGGGCAAAGACGCGACCACTCATTTTGGCCATCAGTCCATCGGTAGGCGGAGTGCTCGCCGGCCCGCCAACGGCGGCCACCGTTTCGTCGGAGAAGTAAACCATGGCGTGCTCAAGCCACTGTTCAAGCGGGATTGTGTCATCGTCGAGGAAAGCTACGACAGCTCCCTTCGCGTGGCGGATGCCGATGTTGCGTTTGTCGGCCGGGCGGAGCCGTCCGGTGGCAATTTCCCGGATGGGCGCCGGCCAGAGGCGCCCCGATGCCTCATCGGGAAGGAGTATGATTTCATAGTTGGAGCAGGTTTGAGTGCGGATTCCTGCTATGCACTCGGTAAGATACTCAGTTGGAGCAGGATACGCTATGACAATGGAGACAAGAGGCGGGGATTCCGGCATGCGCGTGTGCTGGATGTTCTGGTAGTAGCGAAGGAGGCGCAGGCGGTAGAAGACGGCCATAGTGTCCATCATGATCTGCTTGACGGCATGAGTACTCGCGGCTCCCATGACGGACTTGAATTGTAGCCGAACGGGCACTTCGGCGATCTTGAATCCCCGTTCGTGGGCAATGGCCAGCAGTTCGATATCGAAGGCAAACTGTTTCACCAGCATGCGTGGGAAGGTCCATTCCAGTGCCTGGCGCTTGAAAAGTTTGATTCCCGTCTGGGTGTCACGAAGGGGCATTCCGAAGAGTAGTTTGATCAGGAGGTAATAGACATTGCTCATCAGCTGTCGGCGCCATGGATAAGAGAGCTCCGAGTCTGGGTGGCGTTTGGATCCGATAACGATGTCTGTGCCGGCTTCCTTCATGCGGGCGAACAGCCGTGCGATCTGCCATGGGGGCAGATCCAGATCGGCGTCCAGGAGGATGATGTGGCTGCCGCGCGACTCATCGAACCCCATCCTGAGAGCATGGCCTTTGCCGGCATTGCGGTCCAGAAGCACCATCCGCAGCTTCGGCAGCGAACCGCGAACATTCAGTATTGCGGCTCGGGTGTCGTCTGTGCTGCCGTCGTCCACGACGATCAGCTCAAAGGCCAACTTTCCTTCGAGCAGTTCGTGCACAACACGAAGGTTCTGGGCGATGGTGGTGCCAAGATTGTATGCCGGCATGATGACGCTGAGCAGTCCGTTCCCGACCAGTTCACGGGCGCTCAGCCAATCACGGTCTGTTATGACGGGGTTACTCATGCCTTTGGGGCTGGCTGGGCGGCCTCCGCGATCAGCAGGATCGGGATGCCGTTGCGAATTGGATAGATTAGACCGCAATCCCGGCTCTGACAAACCAGAGTCTCATCCTGCTGTCTGACCGACTCTTTACAGCGGGGACAGACCAGAATGTCGAGAAGTGCTTTGTTGATAGTGGCCATGACCGAGAAAGTATGCTGGCGGGTGAGTTTGACAAGCAAGCGTTTTTTTAGAATGATGCCGCCCGCTGAAAATCATGAACACATTTTGCCATAAAGGGTTATTGAGACGGTTGGGCTTGGGAGCTCTGGCCATCCTGACGTTGGTCGTGGCCTTCGGGTGCAGGCCTTCGGTGGCTGTTCAGGACGCCGAGGAACGTGACCGGCCCGCGCTTCAGAAGGCTAGAGGCGCATGGCGACAGGGCGACGCGGACCGTGCCATGCAACTGTATCGCGACATTCTGGACGATGAGCCGCGGCTGGCGCTTGCGCACATGGACTACGCGCTGATACTCCACGATGTCAGGAAAGACTACCTTGGAGCGATCTATCACTACCGACGGTACTTGGAGCTCCGGCCTCAAAGCGAGAAGATGGCGATCATCCAGAACCGACTTCGGCTCGCCCAGCAGCTTTTCGCGGCGCAGGCGATTCCGCAGGACCCTCAGATGGCTGACAAAGTGCGCCTTGCTCAGGAGAACGAATCCCTTCGGATCGAGGTTGCGCGTCTCAAACAGGATCTCGAAGCGGCCACTCGCATGGCCGTTGCGCCGGTCGTTTCGCAAGTCGAATCTGGACGGGCAGTTTCTGCGACTCAGCCGGTCTCTGAAGGAATAGCGGTGAAGCCGCCTTCCGTATCTCAGCAACCGCGGACCTACAAGGTCAAGGCAGGGGACACGCTGTCTAGCATTGCGAGTGAGTGCTACAATGACCGGACGCGCTGGACCAGGATCGCGGAGGCCAACCGCCGAACTCTTGGCGGTTCGACCAACCTTAAGCCCGGTCAAATCCTGACCATTCCGTAGGCTTCAACCGGGACAAAAGTCTCCCGAGCCGGCGGCGGTGTGTTTCCCTCTTCAAGGCTCGCGGCAGAGCGCCACATAGGTGTTGCCGTTGAGTGTTACGGGTGATGGAAGCGTTCGATCACCTAGAACCTCGCCATTGGAGGATTTGAATCTCAGTCTCACCGACTCGACCTTGTCCGGGCAAGATACCCTGGCCACGTGAAGCTGCTGAGGCAGCGTTTCCCATTGCCGTGTGTCCGGCGCTTCCAAAGCGAACAGCAGAAAGGCGATCAGCGAAGCCAGTCCGCTGTCGTCGCGCGATGCGACCGCCGCCACTGTGTACTTCAGGCCAACGCGGGCGGTCGTCTTTGCCGCACGCATGGCGGCCAGACGGGCGTTGGTCATGGTGAGCACGGTGCGCATATCGGTGAGTGAAATCGTTGCCCCGGCCGGCGTGCCGTTTACAAAGACGTCCACGGATACGGCGTTGGCCCTTCGCCATGGGCTTGTGCCTGAGAAACGGGTGGATAGGAAGCCAGTGCCAATAAAGCATACGAGTTCCCGCGATGAGTTCCTGGTCACCGATTGGCGTGTCTGGGCATCCGGCATCGTGAGGAAGCGACCCGTTGACTCATCCACGCGTGCACCGGAAAGCAGCAGGTTCGCCTTTCGGTACTGAAAGCTGGCGCCTTCGAAGTCGCGCTGAAGTTCCAGACACAAGCCGGCCAGGTAACGGCAATAGGCGATATCCGGGAAGCCGTCGAGATTCGCCGTCATGGCGATCATTCGCCGTGCTTCGACGGCCGCATCGTCCACCTTGCCCATCTGGAGGTAGTTTACGGCGGCAAACGCATGCAGAAGCATGCGTTCGTACGGCACGCCCCGGTAAGCCTTAACGGTATCGTTGACGACAAAGCTGGCTGTGCTCTGCGACAGACTCAAGTAGTCAAGCCGTTCTGCCACGGCGGCAGCCTGCAGGAAGTCGTCGGTTGATCCCGGATAGTCGCCGCGGGATTGGCGGATGGTTCCACGTTCCAGGAACTCCAACAGAGCGTTATGCCCGCTCTTATCTATCTGTCCGATTGCATCTTCGGCCTGCTCGAGTTGCCCATGATGGTATCGGGCACGGGCCCGGTCCAGTGAGACGGTCGAGCAGCCTGAACATAAAGACACAACCACGCTTGCCAGCAGCACAACACGCAGCGGGTGCAAACGGGTGAAGCCGTCTGAATCCGTCGCTTTAACGCTGGGCATGTGCCTTAACATGAGCGAACCGGGCTACCAGCCGACGAGCGGCTTACTGGCGCGCCGCAGGCGGTCTTCCTGCTTGCGCAGAACGATCAACCCGGTTTCCAGGTCGGTAATCTCAACAGTCAGTTGATAGTACACATCCTGCTGCTTCGAGACGCGTACCTGACGCCCGGACTCCGCGCCGATTTCAATAAGGGAGCCGGTGATCATGTACTTGGCGCCAAGCTGTTTCCCCACATGCGATCGAGACTCCGGGGTTGCGTTGGCGAGTTGGTAGCCCTGTTCCTTGAGCAGCTCGTCACGGCGTGCCTCGTTGACGAAACGCAGCTTGCCAGTATTCATCAGATCCGTAGTGAGGGTGTCCGAAATCGCTTTCATGTCAATGTGCGTTCCAGTTCGGTTCTGGATGCCCATCACGACGAGAACCGGGTTAGGCGTTTCCGCAGTGGGGAATGGATGTTCCAGAATGTTCTTGGCCATCACCTTGCCCCACGAGAGCAGATCGCTCTGGTCGTACTTTGCCGTCAGGGGGGCAGCCTCGTCCGGCTTCTTCTCCTGAATCGATGCCCTGAACGCGGAACAACCGGAGAACAACATCATAACCAAACCACAGGCCACACACGAAACCCAATTCCTTTTCATCTAGAGCCCTCCTATTATGTGAGCGAAAGATGTGCGTCCCTCACTGCCCCAACAGTATCATTCCACTGGCGATAATCCAAGTCTTTCCCAAATCGTACCCCGTCAGTCATGTAGGGGCGGCGCTTGTCGCCGCCCGTGGGTGGACGCAAGGTCCGCCCCTGCATACCCTTGAACCAATGCACAAATCAGCGTCAAGCCGCCGCAATCCAAAACACCAGCCGCCCAGGCTGGCACGACCAAGCGATTCCCCCGGAAGTGACATGCGCCCATCATTGGCTTCGATATCCCACTTGTGTGGAAAGTACAAGCTGCCTATGATCCCGCGAATGGAGCAGGAGTTGCATGGAGTTGGTGCGCATCTCGCTGATGGCGTTGGACGAAGCTCGCAATCTGACAAACGTGCTGCCTCCCGACAAAGGGCAGGATCGTGGACGGCAGCAACCGGCGGCTTGTTGAGGCGGGTGATGTCGTTTGGTATGACAACGATCTTGGGGGCGTCTCTAATGATTGGTTGCAGCACGATGGATAAGAAACCTGGAGCGGCTGGCCCGACCCCGTGGCCGATCTTTGGCATTCCATTTATGCCTTCCGTTGTTGTCGACGGCGACGCTGAAGACTGGGGCGACGGCGGTTTCCGCGTGGATTCACTGATACCGGCCCAGGGGCCGTTGCCAGCCCGGCAGGACTGTGCGGCCGCAATGCGGCTCGGGTGGAACGATGTCGGGTTACTGGTGCGGCTCGACGTCACGGGACGCGACTGGACCGAAGCGGAGAAGATCACCGAACTCTTTGGTCGCGACTCGGTGGAGTTCTACCTTGCACGGTACCCTGGTTCGACGGATCGATGTCAGTGGCTGGTCGCTCCTGGCATGGATGCCAGGTTCCCCGAACCGCGTGTCAACCTGCAGGATTTCGCCACATCGCCGAAACTGCGACAGAACGCGGTTGTGCCGAGCGTGGCACGACGGCGAACCGACGCCGGGTACCAGTTGGAAACTCTATTGCCGTGGCGGACGCTGGGCATCGCGCCAAGACGCGGGGACGAGGTGGCGTTCCAGGTGATGGTGAACAGCCATGATCGCAAGGGAATGCCGGCGGACCATCTGTTGTGGTTCCCGCAGACCGGCGCGGCGTTTGACTCCCGCAAGCTGCACCGCATCCGGTTGGCCGACCAGCCTGCGTCACCTGTCACTGCCCGCGCGCAAGTGCGTGTAAACCTCCGCGAATTCAAGACCGAGTGCGATGTGTTTGCGCCTGCAGCGGCCGACGGCCAGGATGTTCGGTTGCGCTCGGCCGGCGGTGTTCTTGCCGCAGGAAAGCTGGCCGCAAACACTAACGGGTTCGCCGTTGCAACGCTGAGCGGTCTCGGGACTGACGATCTGGTCGTTTACCTTGATATCAACGGGCGTCTGGCGGATGTCATTCCGCTGGCGCTGCCGCGGGCGGAGATGGCGATCGAGACGAGTGTACGTCTTGATTCGTCCGCTTCAGGTCCCGCGGTCGTTCTCAGGCTGCCACCGGCGCCGCCGCCCGGGTATGGCGTCGCTCGCCGGCAGTCTGGGGAAATGTGGAAGGTGCTGGCGGAAGATGCACCGCCCGGCGAATTCCGCGACGCCGCGGTGGCAAAGGAGAAGCTTTACGAGTATGCCATCACCAGGAAGGGCGACGGGGCTAACTCGGATTACTTCTGGACCGGCAGCGAGATCCCGGTGCGCGACCGGCGCGGTACCGTCCTGATGGTGGTCGAGAGTTCACAGGCCGAAGCGCTCGCGGCGGAGATCAGGCAGTTGACGCTCGACCTTGTCGGCGACGGCTGGCAGGTTGTCCGGAAGGATGTTCTTGCCGCGCAGGAGCCGGCCGGGATCAGGCAGTGGATTCGCGCTGAGTACGACCGGGCGCCAGCCGAAGTGAACACCGTGCTGCTCCTCGGGCGTGTGCCCGTGTTCCGCACCGGCACCGTGCGACCGGACGGCCATGGTGGCGGACCTTCGCCGGCTGACGTGTATTACGGGGCGCTGGAAGGAGCCTGGGCCGACGCGACAACGAACAACGCGGCAGGGCATGGCCGGCACGGCCAGAATGAGATCCCCGGGCGGGTGCAACTGGCCGTTGGTCGCGTGGATTTTTCGAACATGCCCGCGTTCGGCGTTGATGAAAAGACGTTGCTGCGCCGTTATCTCGACCGCGACCACGCCTACCGACATGCGCAGTTGCCAGTTGCCGACCGTGCGTTGGTTCACGACAATTTCTTCGGTCAGCCCGAGCGTTTCGCGTACAGCGGCTGGCAGAACTTCACCACGCTGCTCGCTCCGGAGAACGTTAGGACGGTTACCTGGCCCAACGTGAAACACGGGATGAACCTGTTCTTCTATGTTTGCGGCCCGGGACATGGCGGCGCGGGTCCGGTTGCCGGTTTTGGAGACACGGCAGCCCTTGTGAAGACGCCGTTGGAGGCTGTGTTCACGCTGGTGTTCGGCAGCTTCGTTTACGAATGGGATGTGCCTAACAACCTCTTGCGCGCAACACTGGCACACGAACAGGGGGCGCTGACGTGCGGCTGGGCCGGACGCCCGCACTGGTATCTGCATTCCATGGGCATGGGTGAAACCATCGGCGACTGCCTGCGGCGGACGCAGAATAACGACGGCCGCGACTACCAGCCCGCGGGCGCTTTTGCGCGCGGCGTTCACATTGCCTTGCTCGGCGACCCCACGCTGCGCATGCATCGTGTCGCTCCACCGTTGGACTTGCGCGTGCAAGCTGCGGGGCGGGG
>CAZWPN010000055.1:0-18641 GCA_964635275.1 uncultured Victivallales bacterium
CGAGGACGACGATGCGTGATGCGGGGAGGGCGGCGTCATGGTCACCGGGTCACCGAGTCGGAGGAGACGCCGGCGACACGCCGGCTACTACAGGGGAGGAAGCCAAACCCTCGCCCAAGCGAGGATCTCCACGAGGGACCCATTGCGGACATACTTGAGGCAGCGGCTCGCTCGGAGATCTCGCCCTACCAAGAGAGACATACAATCCATATCTGTTCCCACGGTGGGGCGAGCTCTCCGAGCGAGCCGTACACAAAAGAGGGTTCAACACGAAGGACGCCATCTCTTTGACGAACCACCCTATGGATCGTTCACCGGCGTATGACTCTTGCAGGGCGCGGCGATCAGGCGAGCTGCTGCAGGATGCGGCATGCCAAAGCGGGAAGGTGCGGATCGCGGGCGCCCATGGTGATTACCACGTCGCCTGGATCCGCCATCGGGCGGATGCTGCAAAGGATGGACTCGTAGTCTGGAACGACGGTTGCCTTGATTCCCAAGGGCGTCAGCGCCTCGGCCAGCGTTTCGCTGCGCATCGTCCGGTTGGCCGTACCGCCAGCGTCGAATACCGGCAGCAATAGCAGGCGGTCATTCGGTCGCATGTTGGCCTCAAACATGGCAGTCAACTCCGGTAGCATCGTGGCCAGTGGCTTGTAGCCGTGCGGACGCCACACGGCGATGATTCGGTGGTGGAATGGCTTCAGTGTCTTCAGAGCGGCCTCGATCTTGGCAGGATTGTGGGCGTAATCGTCCATGACGGTGATGCCTCGGACTGTGCCGACCCGTTCCAGCCGACGGTGGATGCCGCGAAAAGTCTGAAGCGCCGCGGCGATAGCGGGCGGCGGGCAACCTACGGCCAGGCAGATAGCCACGGCACAAAGTGCATTCTCCGCGTTGTGGCGGCCGGGTAAGCGCACTTCATAGATCTGGCCGTCATGGCGGAACGTGCTCCGGTCGGCATGCACTTCAGGCGAGAAGGAGGAAAGAAGACCCTGCGGCGCCGCAGCGTCGATCAGTTGTCCTTTGACCCCGGCGGCAAACCGCTCGAACAGTAGACGGGTATCCTCCAACTCGAAGTGGTCTTTTGACATGTTCGTGATCAGGGCGAATTCGGGCTTGAACTCCAACAGCGACCGGTCGCTCTCGTCGGCCTCGAGAAGCCACCAGTCCGAGGCTCCGCAGCGGACGTTGCCGACGCATTCCGGCGTACGCCAGTCGAGGAGCGGCGCGCCGTTGACGATGGTGGGGTCCCATCCGGCCTGCTCCAGTATCCATCCGGCCATGCCTGTTACTGTGCTTTTGCCGCAGGTTCCGGTGACGGCTATACACCGGCGGCCCTGGGCCAGACGCGCAAGCATGGCGGCGCGGTGGACGATGGGAATATTCAGACGGCGGGCGGATTGCACGTCAGGATTGTCGTCTTCGATGGCTGTGCTGACGGATACGAATGCGGTTCGGGCTGTGACCCCGCTGCCGTCCTGCGGGACAACGGCGATGCCGGAGCGCTGAAGCTGGCGCAGCACATCCAGGGAATCGCCGCGGTCGTGAAACCGGTCCGATCCGCTGACTGCGTAGCCCTGCCCGGCAAGAACCTGGGCGAGTGCGCTCATGCCGACGCCGGCCACCCCTACAACGTGAACGTGCGCCCCGCTCATGATGTCGCCATTCGGCTCGATATTTCCATGGCGGCCTTGAGTCCTTCCGCGATTCCCTGCACGGCGGTGGTGCCGCCGTTCACGATGTCGCCGGCTGCATACACCCCGGGCAATGACGTGGCGAAGGAGTCCTTCGCAAGTAATGCGATCCGGCCGTCCCGCGTGAATTGAATGGCGGCGAGTTCCTGCCTTAGCACCGGGTCGAGTCGCTGGCCGATGGCCTCGATCGCCAATCCGACGTTCAGCACGCTTTCGCTGCCTGGTACCGTAATCGGCCGCCGCCTGCCCGAGGCATCGGGCTCGCCCAACTCGGTACGGCAGATGCGCACGCCCGTGATAGCCCTATCCGGCCCTTTGACGTACCCGAGTGGTTGCGTGAGGACAAGAAAATGCCCGCCCATTGAAAGAAAGTGTTCGCGCTCCTGCGGCCATGCCGGCATTTCGGAGAACGACCGGCGGTAGACGACATAGACGTCCGCGGCGCCGAGGCGGCGTGCCGTGGATGCTGCATCCATGGCGGTGTTGCCTCCGCCAAGCACTGCGACCCGGTTGGGCAGCGATTGCACCTCGTTCCGCTTTGCCTGGCGAAGGAACGAAAGAGCGTCCACCACGCCCGGCGGAGCCGCTTGGTCGTCTAGGCCCGTGGATGATGTGAGGCCGATGGCCAGCAGGACCGCGTCGAAATCAGCGCGCAGAGTGGCCAGAGGCAGAGACGGGCCGAGAGCCTGCCCCAGTCGGATGTCGAGGCGTCCTGCGGCGCGGGCGGGCTTGAGAATGGATTCCACTTCGTTTTCCGCCAAGCCGTAACGGTCGCCGGGAATCAGGGTGTCCGGCGTTCCACCGAGGCGCAGGGCGCGGTCGAACAGCGTGACGCGGTGGCCTGACTCAAGCAGGCGGATGGAGGCGGCCAGTCCCGCGGGGCCCGCGCCCACGACGGCGATCCGCTTCCCGGTTTCGCGGGCGGAGATTTCGATGCCGGCGTACCCCTCACGGCGGGCCAGTCGGCAGACGAGCAACTGGATGTCCTGGATCGGGATGGGGTTCTGGCAGAAGATCTTCTCGATGCAACCGCCCTGGCACTGTTCGTCGGCGGGGCAGACGTAGCCGCACATCTCCGGCAGGGCGTTCGAGGTGCGAAGAAGGCTGTAGGCTTGGCGGATGTCGCCGTCGGCGAATGCCCGGATGAACGCCGGGATGTCGATTCTTGCGGGGCAGTGCTGGGTGCAGGTAGCGAACTCGCATTGTCGGCAGCGGCGCGCCTCTTCCTGCAGGCGGTCGAGCGCGAAACGCCGCCCGAGCCGGTACTGCGGGCCATAAATCTCGCTGTCGCGTACGACGCAGCCGGTCATCGCGCCGTCGCGCATGATCTGGGTGCAGGCAGAGCAGGCGATGCAGCACTTTGCCGGGTCCATGGTTCCCTTCGCGAGCGTGTCGCGAGGGGCCTCGGGGTAGGCAAAGGAGCCGCGGCCGATGCCCAGAAGTGCGGCGCCGCCGGAACCAATGACGGCCGAGGCCACATTCGGTATAAGGTGCCGCAACCAACTGTAGCCGGATCCGATAACCGGAACGTCGGGGGATGCCTCCTGGAAAGCGCGGGTGATGGACAGGAACCGGGACAGTCCTTCAAGCGGATGCTCGTCGGGCGGGTTGGCTCCCTTGACCGGGAAATCAAAAGGCCGCCCGAAATGCGCCTGGTAGTAGGGGTTCCCGATGGAAATGTTCAGGATTGGCGAGCCGATGTCTTTCAGCATTGCCGCCAGCCGCAACGGCTCGGACAGGTCGGGCTTCTTCGCGTCGTCGCGATCCGCGCCGAACCCGTAAGGGTGGGGGATGGCATCGTAGGCGTTCATCCGGGTTGTGACGAAGACCGAGGGGACAGCGTCGCGAATGCGGGCCATCGTTGTGCGGAGAAACCGGGTGCGGTTCTCGAACGATCCGCCATAGCGGCCGTCGCGGGTGAAAGACGCCAGCAGTTCGGACACGAGGTAGCGGTGACAGCTCTTGACATCAATGCCGTCGAAACCCGCCTGGGCGGCCAGTTGGGCGGCGACAACATAGTCCTCCTGCAGCCGGTCGAGATCGGAGTCGGAGATGAGCGGGTAGTCCGGGGGCAGTTTGTGCAGGGGGTCAAGGATCGGGCTATGGTGGGCGATGATGGGCTTCGGGATCCCCGTCGGTTTGCTGTAGCGTCCGGAATGGGTCAATTGGATGACGATCACAGGCTCGAATCCGTTCTCGTTTCTCCCGGTTTCGCGGATGAGCCGCACCAGGTCGGCGAATACGTTGACGTTGCCTTTGTGCAGATAAAGCTGACCGGGATTTGACCGGGCTTCGTCCAGTACGGCGGTGGCCTCAAACCAGATTAGGGCGGACCCGCCGGCTGCGTAGCGGCGGTAGCGGCGGAAGGTCAGGAGCCCCGGTGCACCGTGGCTGTCGGCGTCGAAGCCTTCCATGGGCTGGACGGCGAACCGGTTGGGCAGACGGTGGCGTCCGACCGTCAGTGGCCGGCCGAGGACCTCGGTTGTTACTGAAGATGGAACGGTGATGTTGAGGCGATTCGCCTCACGATGCAGATCGTCGAGCGTCCGAAGATGAAACCGTGTATGTCTGGATGTTTTCATGGTTAGGCGGTTGGCACCGGTCTTATGTGTCTGGTGTATACAACCGGGCAGGGAAATTAGCACCGGAGGGTAGGGGGGTTCAACCTAAATGGAGTGAGCCTTTACCACGTCATGCGAACCGGCAGGCCGGCTGCGGCTATCTCGCGCTTGATCTGCGGCACGGTGTACTCGCCGGTATGGATCATGCCGGCGATTATGGCGGCGTCCGCGTGCGATTGCCGGAAAACGTCAATCAAGTGCGCCGGGGTACCTGCTCCGCCTGAGGCGACGACGGGGATGCTGACGCTCTCGGCAATGAGACGGGTAAGGTTCAACTCGAAACCGGATCGCGTGCCGTCGGCGTCCACCGAGTTGACAACGATTTCACCGGCCCCGAGGTCTTCGGCGCGCCGGGCCCACTCGACGGCATCTATGCCCGTGCGTTCGCGAAAGCCACGGATGGTGATCTCGTAGCCGCTGGGGAAGCGGGATCTGTCCTCCGCCGCAACCGGGTCCATTCCGAGGACGATGCATTGCCGACCGAACGCTTTGGCACCCGCCGTGATGATGGCCGGATTCTGGACGGCGAGGGAATTCACCGAGATCTTCTCGGCGCCTGCCAGCAGGACTCTCGACATGTCTTCCAGGGATGAAATGCCGCCCCCCACTGCGAACGGAATGCGAATGGCGTGGGCCACTTCACGAACCGTATCGATGTCTATGGGACGCCGCTCTGCTGAGGCGGTGATGTCGTAGAACACGAGTTCATCGCATCCATCGAGGTAGTAGCGCGTGGCCATTTCCACCGGGTCGCCTAGGTCTACGTTGTTCTGGAACTTGACGCCCTTGGTCACTCGGCGGTTCCGGATGTCCAGACACGGAATAATGCGTTTGGTCAGCATAACAGGGGCCTCCGCGTCAACCTGGCTTCCAGGCGCAAAAATTCGACAGCAACCGCAGGCCGATCCGGCCCGACTTTTCCGGGTGAAACTGCGTGGCAACCACGTTTGCGCGGCCCAGCGCGGAAGCAAAGACCGCGTCCGCATAGGCGGTTTCGCCCAGAATGCAGGCACTGTCGGCAGGTGCGGGATAGTAGCTATGGACGAAGTAGAACTCGCTGTGGTCCAGTATCCCGGCAAATATCGGGTGCGGCCGGCGAATGGCCACGCTGTTCCAGCCCATTTGAGGCACCTTGTCAAAACGGTTGGAAGGCTGAAACCGGCGGACCACACCGGGCAGGACTCCGATGCAAGGTGCGCCGCCGTCCTCTTCGGAGCGTTCGAGGAGAATCTGGGTGCCTAGGCAGATGCCCAGAAAAGGGGTGCCCTTTGCAATGACGGACTTGATGACATCCACCAGACCGAGGCGGGTCAGGTTTTCCATGGCGGAACCGGCGGCGCCGACGCCCGGAAAAACCGCATATTCCGCGCGGAGGATCTCGGCGGGCGAATCGGTGATTCGGGCCCGGACGTTCAGGCTTTCGAAAGCCAGCTTGACGCTTGTCAGGTTTCCTGCGCGGTAGTCAATGATAGCGATCACGGCGACGCTTCCCCCCGGAAGACCAGCGATAATCGCACGTTTTCCTGAACGGGTCAAGAACAGGGGCGAATCCCAAAACTGCGGGAGTTGGAAGACTGGAAGGTTGGAAGATTGGGCAAGCCCTTGAATCCGTGGCCGCACTCATGCGCACTCTTGAGTGCACGCCTAACCGACACGCTTAATCTTTACCGACACGCAACCGTTACGGACCCGGTGGCACGATGCACTCCCGGCCGTGCCCGATCAGGTCTTCGCGGCCAGCCTCGCGAAGAGCTTCGCGGGCCTTGCGGTGCCACGCGGGAAGATGGTGCAGCAGCAGGGCGCGCTGCAGCATCTTTTCACGGTCGGTCCTGGCAACATAAACTCGTGCGCCGGTGAGAGGATCTCTTCCGGTATAGAACATTGCGGCTGCCAGGGAGAGCGGCGCCGGATAGAAATCCTGGACCTGCTCCGGTTCGATGCCGTGCCGGCGCAGGTGGCAAGCCAGTTCGACCATATCGGAAAGTGTGCAACCCGGGTGGCCGCTGATGAAATACTCCACCACGGCGTATCGTTTCCCGGCTTTGGTCACGGCATGGCGGAAGGCGTCCACGAATCGGCGGTAGGCGCCAATCGGCGGTTTTCGCATGGTGAGCAGGACGCCGGATGAAACGTGTTCCGGAGCGATCTTCAGCAGCCCGCAGGTGTGGTGATCCACGAGTTCGCGTATGTAGTCCTCGCCCCCGCCTTCGAGCGCCAGGTCGTAGCGCAGCCCGCTGGATACGAACACGTGCTTTACGCCGGGAACGCGCCGTGCCGACTGCATCAATTTCCGCAGTGCGGAGTGATCGGTATTGAGATTGCGGCAGATTTCCGGGTGCAGGCACCCGCGGTTCGCGCAGCCGACGCGGCCGACCGCGCAGCCGGTGCCGTACATGTTGGCAGTGGGTCCGCCGAGATCGCTGACCGTGCCGTGGAAGCCCGAAGTCCGGGCCAGTCGCGCGATTTCTCCGAGGATGTTTGACTCGCTGCGGGAAGTGATGGACGGCCCTTGATGGGCGGAGATGGCGCAGAAACTGCAGCCGCCATAGCAGCCGCGGTGGATCGTGATGGAGTCCCGAATCATAGCGTGAGCCGGAATCCGAGCCGGGGCATAGCCGGGGTGGGGCTGCCGGGTGAACGGCAGATCATACAGGGCGTCCAGTTCCTCCGTCGTCAGCGGATCCGCCGGAGCGTGGACCATGAGCCATCGTGTGCCGTGCTGCTGCACCAGAGTCCGGGCGACACCCGGCCGGTGCTGCTGGAAAACGGTGCGGCTCATTTCCAGGAACGCAGCTTTTCCGGAATCTGACGGAGCCGAGACCTCTTCAAACGAGGGGAGATTCAGCCGCTCCTCGGCGGGAAGGTTGACGTTCGCGGCGGCTTCCGCCGTACCGCAAATGCCGGCGAGGTTCATGCCGGAGCGGAGGCGCCATGCGATTTCCGAAACCGCGCGTTCCGCCATTCCAAAAGCAACGAGATCGGCCTTGGCGTCGAAGAGTATGGATCGGCGGACTTTGTCCGTCCAGTAGTCATAGTAGGGAAACCGGCGCAGCGAGGCTTCGACGCCGCCAAGGATAACGGGAACGCCCTTGTAGGCCTGGCGGGCCAATGACGTATAGACGATGCTGGCGTTGACCGGGCGCCGGTCAGCCTGTCCGTCCGGAGAATAGGGATCATCATGCCGTTTCTTGCGCATCACGGTGTAGGCGGCGAGGTGGCTGTCTACGTTGCCGGCCGTGATACCCCAGAATAGCCGCGGCGGTCCCAGAATGCGGAACGACTCCACCGTTGCCGTGTCCGGCTGTGCGATGATACCGACGCGGTAGCCGAGCGACTCGAGGAACCGTCCTATGAGGGCAGCGCCAAACGAGGGATGGTCCACGTATGCATCGCCGCTGACGATGACGATGTCGCACTGGTCCCAGCCGCGCGTCTTCATTTCCTGTCGGGACATGGGCAACGGCACCCCCGTGGGCGGGGTGGGTGTGCCGGGAACCCGCCACGCGGGAGACAGGAGGCTCGGCCGGTCTGAGGGGTCGTTCCGCATTCCCTTCATTGTATCAACTTCGGACCAGGGCCTCAAGCAAGCTGTCTTCGCCGAAAAGGACCAGGGTATCGTCCGCTTCGATCCTGACGTCGCCGGAGGGGTTGACGATGTTCCTTGTCGGGCTGCCGGGAATGCCTTTGCGGCGGATGGCGAGCACGGTTGCGCCGTGGCGTTTGCGGATGTCCGTTTCGGCCAGCGTCCGACCCGCGTATCGCGTCGGTGCCCTGGTTTCCACCACGCTGACGTTCTCGCCAATCTCGAAGTAATCCGCGTCCCTTCCCATGATCAGCGATCGGGCCATACGGCGTGCCTGTTCGATGTCCGGATGGACCACGCGGTCTGCACCTATGCGTTCGAGGATGCGGCTATGCATCTCGGTGCCTGATTTGACGATGAGGAAGGGAATGTTCATATCGCGCAAGTTCATGGTGGCCAGAATGCTGGCCTCCATGTGCTGTCCGATCGCCACGACCACGGCGTCGCACTGGCCGAACCCTGCCTCCTTTAGTGCGTGGGCCTCGGTGGCGTCGCCCTGGACAACCTTTGGAACGATATCTGCCATTCTCTGGACGACCCTGAGATCCTTGTCCATGACGATGACCTCGGCTTTGAGGCGGACCAGATTCTCGGCCAATGCGCCGCCAAACTCGCCGGCTCCGACTATTCCGATTCGTTTCATGCGTGTGCCTCCATGGGCATCAGCCCACCACGATGCGTTCCTGCGGGTAGCGCAGCGATTGGCGCAGTTCCCGTGACCCTACCATGACAGCTATAGCCAGCGGTCCGACCTTGCCGATGAACATGCAGACCATGATGCACAGCCGGCCGAAATCGCCAAGATGCGGCGTGATGCCGGTGGAGAGTCCGACGGTACCGAGCGCGGATACCGTTTCGAAGAACAGGGCTCCTGCGGAGCCGATGCTGCCGCTGGCGGGTGGCAGTGGTTCGAAGATCAGAAGGAGCAGAAAGGCGGTGAGTAGACACGTCAGGCTGAGCAGGAAGACGGCCAGCGCGGCGCGGACGTTGTGTTCCGGCAGGGCTCGGTTCATCACCTCGGTTTCTCGGCGGCCACGGATCAGGGCGGCAACCGTCAGCGCGAGGACGACCAATGTCGTGATCTTAATCCCGCCGGCGGTCGATGCAGACGATCCGCCGATAAAC
Organism: uncultured Victivallales bacterium; assembly: GCA_964635275.1. Taxonomy (GTDB): domain Bacteria; phylum Verrucomicrobiota; class Kiritimatiellia; order UBA8416; family CAZWPN01; genus CAZWPN01. The sequence goes on from CAZWPN010000055.1 coordinate 9,021, forward strand.
ATCAGAACCATGGTGACAAGAAGCGTCGGTTCCTGAACCGCAGACATATCCACTACCGAGAAACCGGCGGTGCGCGGAGTGATGCTTTGGAAAAGGGCGCATACCGTCTTGTCCAGGGCGCTCAGTCCCGCCAGAGAATGGTTGTATTCGAGGATGAGGAAGATAATCCAGCCGGCCAGGATCAGCAAGGCGGTGGCGCTGAGCGTCAGACGGGAGTGGAGCGAGAGACGGCGCCACGACCGGGTCCGGCCCAGGTTATAGAGCACGCCGAAACCGAGCCCGCCGAGGACGATCAGAAAGCACAGCACCATCAGGGCGATTGGATCATGGCGGAAGGCCGCCAGGCTGTCGGGATACAGCGCAAACCCGGCGTTGCAGAAGGCGCTGACGGCGTGAAATCCACCATGATAGAGAGCCATCGGTGCGCTCATGCCGTGGCGTGCGTGCAATAGCCATGCCAGGACAAGGCACCCGGTGGCCTCCATGGTGAAGGTGAACAGAACAGTCTGGCGCACGAGCGAGGGAAGGTCCCGCACATCGCTGTGACCGAGCGCCTCTATGGTTACGAATTCCTCGCGGAGACTCAGGCGGCCGCCCAGCAGGATCAGGGCGAGGGTGCCGAGTGTCATGATCTGCAGCCCGCCGAGCTGAATCAGACCTAACAGGATGCCCTGTCCGAGCGGAGTGAAAGTCGAGCCCGGATCGCACACGACCAGCCCGGTGACGCAGGTGGCACTGGTTGCCATGAATGCCGCGGAAAGCGGGTCCATCCACCGACCGGATCGGTTCGACGCGGGCAACGCAAGCAGGAATGTTCCGACGAGTATCGTGATCGCGAACGAGCGGATCATCAGCCACTCGGGGCGCGAAGCAAAAGAGGATGAAACGATACGGATAGACATGGTGGACACCAGATAACGCTATTCAGCCGGCGTGGCAACCTTTTTGCGCGGGGCACCGCCACTCCCATGATCTGTGCGGCCAAGGAATCGAACAAGGCGGTACGCCAATCAGGAATGGCTGGACTGCAGGGATATGGCTTTACTGTTGGCCGGGCATGTACCCTGCCCGGCGTGCTCTCGACCCACATAATACCGATTCCGACTCCGAGGGGAGCATGCGGCCGTAATGCGGGACGTTGCGTCACTTGCGGCTGGATTTATGAGCACGGATTGGGCATGATCCGGCCCATGGATTCCACCCGCAGAACGATGAGTTCGGACGTGGCGCGCTATGTGGAGAAACTTCGTAAGAAGTGGCCGGACGTGCGCGCCTATGAAGAGGACGATTTTACCTGGACCGACGAAGGGCTTGACCACCTGGACCTGGGCGAATACGAACTGGCGGAGCGTACCTTTCAATGGTTGGTCCTTTCGCAACCAAACCACTTTGACGGCTACGAGGGCCTGGCACTGGTCTACGAGGCCATGGGAAAGCGGGCAGAGGCCGTCATGATGATCGGGGAAGCCGTCCGACTTGCCGCGGCGTTTCTGGAGAAGAAGGATATTGACCCCGAGGTGTTTGAGGAGGTTCTGGAGGAGTATCGCCGGATTATGGCCATGCCGGAGCACCCGGTTCCTCCGGAACCCGATTTCGAATGACCGACACGCGCGAGGGATCAGGCATGCGGCAGTTACAGCCAACAGCCCGGGAGCCCTTGGAATGCGGTTTTGATCCGCACGAACCGGCTACAAGGTTGCGGCGCCGACTGCTTGCCGCGGGCTTGGTTGCAGGCCTTATCCTTGCGCTGGGTCCCATCTGGGGACTGGTCTACACGATATGGCAGGTGTTGGCAGTCGCGGCAGGACAGAGCGCGGACCCTGTGACACTGGGCGAAGTCAAGCGCGTCACGCTGACGCTGAAGCCCACGATTGTCGGTCTATGCGTTGCCCCGGTGGGAATCCTTATCTCGACGATGTGCATTCTCGCACTGTCGGCGGTGCGAAGGAACAAGGAGATGGCGCCTGTTTCTGGCACGTGACTTCTCTATTCCAGCGCCGTAGGGGGCCGTCCGCGCATTCGCCGGGCATGCCACAAGGATGGAACATTGGCGGACCAGAAGGGGAGCGTCAATGTGATGAGGACTTCCTCGATGCCCGCCAGGGCCGCAACAGGTGTGAAAAACCGGAAAGGCCATCGCCAGTCGAAGAGGAACATGGCCAGAACGGCGCCGCCCATTAGAACAGCGCTCAACTTGGCGCCCCACGTGTGGTAACTGGTCATCCGGCGGTACCGCATCAATCCTACGAGAATCGGTACCATATAACTCAGAATGCCGAGGATGACGAAGAAGCCCTCCTGTCGCAAGGTGTCGGGCCACAGCCACAAGGCGCAAACGGGCAGACTGACGTAGGTAGCCATGTCGCCCAGACTGTCCAAGCGGGCGCCGAGAATGGAATCCTGCTTCAAGCGGCGGGCGATGGCGCCGTCAATGCTGTCGGTAAAAAGAGCCAATCCCAGCAGGGAGAGGAAAGGAATCTTCTCCCCGTTCCAGGCGAACCACAACTCAAAGGGAACAACGACCAAGCGAACGATGCTCAGCAGGTTCGGAATACTGACGACGCGAACGTTCCGGGTGCGCACGGGATCCATCATGGCCGGCTTTCATACATGGTTGCTGTGGCCCATGCTACCAACAAGGCTGCGCGAACGCAATTCCCTCGCCAAGAAATCACGAGGCGCATCTGCTTGTTGCGATGAGCTGGTTTGTGGTAATTTGGCCCCATGAAGTCACGTGTTGCCATACTCCGGACCACGCCGGCCACGGCGTTGGAAGACTACCATCGCCTTATGAATCTGGCTGGCTACCAGGACGTTCTGCCGAAGGACAAAGAAACGGCGCTCAAGATCAATATCAGCTGGCATTTCTTTTTCCCGGCGTCGTCCACGACGCCCTGGCAGTTGGACGGCGTCATCCGCGCAATGAAGCGTGATGGATATTCGCCGGATCGCATCCACGGGTGCCATAACCGGACGGTCGTTATAGATGCGCACCTTGGCGAGCGTGAGAACAAGCAGATTAACGTGATCCAGGCGCACGGGCTTAAGAACCTCCACCTCTACGAAGGCGAGGAATGGATCAATGTCCGGGACGCCGTCGGTGACCTGGCCGACAAGTTCATTTGCCTTAACAAGGTGTATCCCAAGGGGTTCATGATTCCCCGGCGGTTCATTGGAGAGAACATCATCCATCTGCCGACCGTGAAGACCCACGTCTTCACGACCACAACCGGAGCCATGAAAAACGCCTTCGGCGGCCTTCTGAACGAGCACCGGCACTGGACGCACCCGGTGATCCACGAAACCCTGGTGGATCTGCTCATGATCCAGAAGAAGATTCACTCGGGTGTGTTCGCCGTGATGGACGGTACGTTCGCCGGCGATGGGCCGGGGCCCAGATGTATGCTGCCTTACGTAAAGAACGTCATTCTGGCGTCGGCCGACCAGGTGGCCATAGACGCGGTAGCTGCCAAGATCATGGGGTTCGACCCGCTGCGCGACGTCAAATTCATCCGGCTGGCTCACGAAATGGGACTGGGTTGCGGGGACCCCCGTGACATCGAGATGGTGGGGGACGCGGATGCCGCCAACGAGAACTGGCACTTCGTGGGACCGTTCAAGAAGATGACCTTCGCCAGCCGCATGCAGCACAAGATCTACTGGGGCCCCCTGCGCAAACCGGTTCAATGGTCGCTGAAGACGTTTCTCGCGCCGTGGGCCTATATTGCCAGTGTGCTCTATCACGATTCCTTCTGGTACCCAACGCACCAGAAGATCGTGCATAAACTCCTGAGCAGCGAATGGGGGCGACTGTTTCAGAACTGGGACAGCAAGGCCATCCCGCCGGACCGTCTCGACGCCCCCGGCTGGCCTGACGTGGGCGAGGCCCCGGCGGTGCTGAAGAAGGAGAGCATGCGGCTGCTGCGGCAGTCCTTTCGCGTCCTGGGCACCTGCATACGGGAGGCGCCCGAGTTTGCCGTGCGCAAGCGGCGCATCACCCGTGGATAGTCTGCCGGAGCCGGCTGCTTCTGTTCTGCCACCCGAATGCGGGCACTGACCAGTATGCGCTGAGGCTGGTCAATATCGGTGCGTATGTCAGTCCATAGCGGAGGGGATGTTGTGATTCACAAGTTCTACGGTTCGACGGGAATCAAAGTGTCGGCGGTCGGCTTCGGTGCGATGCGTTTTGCTGATCAGAACAACCCGGAACAGTGCGCCTCCCTGGTAAAGCACGCTTACGACAAGGGGATCAACTACTTCGATACCGCTCCGGGATACGGCAAGTCCGAAGAGTTGCTGGGCGTTGCCTTCAAAACCATGCTCAAGGAACGTGCGAAACGTCCGTTCTATGTATCCAGCAAGACCTTTGGAGCCGATCCCGCCAGCGTTCGTCGCGACCTGGAGACCTCCCTTACCCGGATGGGACTGGAGTACGTGGACTTCTACCACGTGTGGTGCATTCTCTCTCTCGATAACTACGCCGAGCGGAAGCGAAACGGCGTGCTGAAGGAATTTGAACGACTCAAGGATGAGGGACTCATTCGCCACATCTGCGTTTCCTCCCACATGACAGGGGGGGATATAGGCGTCCTGATGGCGGACTATCCCTTCGATGGCGTCCTTCTGGGCTATTCGGCGATGAACTTCGCATACCGCGATGCCGGCGTCGAAGCGGCCGCAGCGTCCGGGCGTGGCGTGGTGGCCATGAATCCGCTCGGCGGCGGCATCGTTGCGCGTGAGCCGGAACGGTTCAGGTTCGTGCGCACGCGCGACGATGAGACCGTTGTGGAAGGCGCGCTGCGATTCATAATCAACGATCCGCGTATTTCCGTCGCCTTGGCTGGGTTCAGTTCCACAGCCGAGGTGGATGAGGCGATGCGGGCTCTGGATGGATTCCGTCCGCTTTCGAGCGCCCAGGTGGCCACAATCCGTGCGGGGATCCGCGAGGCATTCAACGAGCTTTGCACAGGTTGCCGGTATTGCGACGAATGTCCGAAGGGCATTCCCGTGCCCCGCTATCTGGACGCCTACAACCACATGGTGCTGGGTAACGGGCCGCAGGACATGATCAACCGCCTGCAGTGGCATTGGGGCATCCAGTTGGACGATGACTATTTGGACAGATGTACCCAGTGCGGCCTTTGTGATAAGGCGTGCACCCAGAAACTTCCCGTCCATGCCCGTCTGGCCGCCATCCGCGATGAGGTTGCCAAAGCCCGACTCGTCGCGGCAAAGTAAAGCGATCGATCGGATGCAAACATCGGCACCGCCAGAGCCGCCTGCGTTCAGATAATCAGTATGTGCCGCGAAGGTGCTGAACCGACAGCGCTTCCCGGAAGGCGGCCAGCGCAAGCGGCTGCTTTGGCGTGAACAGCAGCGTCCGCGCCTTGCCTGGCAGCAACGTGATGCAATTGTCGTCGAACTCGCCGCGAATGCCGGACGCGGTAAGCGCAACGAAGAACGCCGGTTTATCCGTCCGCAGCGTCACACGAAAGCCATCGAGCACTTCCATTCGAATACGGGGCACGGCCAGGTCGCAGCGCTTGTACTCGGTAAAGAAATGCGTATTCGTCGCGCCATTGAACGCAAGCTGCAGAAAGACCTTGCCCGGTTCCGGCGCCAGGTCGGCAACCTTCCATTTTCCGATCTGCTTCGCGCGCCCCGCCCCCAGGCGAGCCCGCACACGGAGCCGCCGAACGAGTTTGCCGGAGAAGGTGCGCACATCGGCGATGAGGGTGCCGCTGACCGGGGTGAGCCGGTCGTTGGTCACCCAGATTTCCAGCGTGCCGTCGGTGCGCTGGAACGCCGAAACCAGCAAGGGAGCATAGAACTTCCTCGCTGCGTAATGGAGCAGTTTCCATTTACCGCCGTATTCCAGCGAGGACCATGAGCAGACCGGCCAGTTGTCGTTGAGCTGCCAGTAGAGCGTTCCCATGCAGGTGGGGCGCAAGTGCCGCCAGTGCTCGACGGCCGTCTTGATCGCGAGCGCCTGCTGGACCTGGCTGAGATAAACGAAAGCGGCGAAACCTTCGGGCATCCGGAAATACCGGCTGAACATTTCCGTGATCCGCGAGTTTCCGCCGCTGTGGCGCTGGTGCCATTCCATGATCGGCGCGGTGACATTGAGCTGATCGCGCGACGCGTACCGGCGGATCGTGTCGAGCGAGGGAAATGATTGGTAGCCGAACTCCGAGCAAAAGCGCGGCGTGACGGCGTAGTAAGCGTCGAATGACTTGCCTTCGTGCCAGACACTCCAATAATGCATGTCGCCGCGGTTGTCGGCGTGCCAGCAGTCGGAATAGTCGCCGCGGCCGCCGCAGGGCGAACTCGGCCAGAAGACGCGCGTCGGGTCGCACTGGTCTACGGTCTGGCCGAGCACTCCTTCATTCAGCCGGTCGTAGTCGACCAGATACCGGTCGCGGTGCTTGCGGGATTCCTCGTACCAGTTCAGGGCGCCGACATCCTCGTTGTTGCCGCACCAGAGAGCCAGGCATGCGTGATCGCGCAGGCGCTTGACCTGATGCCGGGCCTCGCGCCTCACGTTTTCCAGGAATGTCGGCGTGGCGGGGTAGAGCGCGCAAGAGAACATGAAATCGTGCCACACGAGCAGTCCCTTCTCGTCGCAGAGATCGTAGAAGGCGTCGCTCTCGTACTGGCCGCCACCCCAGACGCGCAGCATGTTCATGTTCGCCCGTTGCGCGCTTGTGAGCAGATCGTCCAGCACGGTGGGCGTCTGGCGCTGCGGAAGCGCGTCGCATGGAATCCAGTTTGCGCCCTTCGCGAAAATCTCCACGCCATTGACGCGGAAAGTCAGCGACAAGCCGCGCTTGTCTTCTACATTGACGACTTCCAGCGTTCGCAGGCCAATGCGCTTCCGCACTTCGTCGCCCGCAATCCGGACGAGCAGGGGATACAGGGGTTGCGCACCGTAGCCATTCGGCCACCAGAGTTTTGGATCGCGAATCTTCACAGAGGCGCTAACGGTATTTGAGCCGGCTTTGAGCGTGACCGGCTTCCGGACTCGTTCGCCGCCGAGTTCCACTTCGAGGGTAGTGCGGCCACCCGCCGGCGATACGACATCGACGTCAATCGTGACTACTACGTGGCCGCGCCGGTGCCGCTGCGCAGTCGTCACATACTCGATGCGTCCGAGTGACGTAGCGCCCAGGTGTATGCTGCCGTTGACACCCGACACCATGAGGCAAGGGCCCCAATCCCAGCCGGAATGACATTGCACCTTGCGAATGAGATTGCGGTGCATAGATTGCACGGGGTTGACCCCATGCGGAATGGGATACGGCAAACGGCGCGCTTCGGCTGCTGCGGCGTTCTCTGGCGAGTCCAGTTCGATGCAAATCGTGTTCGCCCCGAGTCGGAGATGCTCCTTCACCTCGACCCGCAGCCGGGCAAACATGTTCTCCGAGCGCGCCACGCGTCGGCCATTGATAAGAACGGTCGCCAACGTATCGAGACCATCGCAATGCAGGAAAACCGATGCCTCGGCAAGCAAAGCGCGCGACACCTGGAACTGGCGTTCGTAGACCCAGTCCGTCCGGCCAATCCACTGCAATCGTTTCTCATTGTCAGCCCAGTACGGATCCTCTATCCGCCGGGCCGCCATCAGGGCGCTGATGTTGTCACCCGGCACTTGGGCAGAGACGGCGTACTGTCCGTCCTTTGCGTGAAGACTCCATTTGCCGGCTAAATCGAGAATCTGCATGACTACTCCTCCTGACTACTCCGCCCTCGTCACAATATTTGCGTTGCTGTTGACTCCAATCAAATACCCGCCGGGCGCCAGCGAAAGCTCCACGGACTTGGGTAGGTTCGCGCCAAAACTGAAGTTGGGGACAACCGGCAGACGAACCTCGGATGCGCCGGAAGGGATGATGGCCGGAGCCTCCAGCGGATCGTAGTCGGTACCATGGACCCCCGAGCCGCCGAGGGTATAGTAGACCGGGAGCGGGCCGTTGACCGCTGTCGCCGGACGGGTAATAACAAAAGCAGCCGGCTTATCCTCTCTGCTCTCGCGCTTTGTCACCCTCACCTCGACTGCACCGGTGATGAAGCTGTCCGTGAACGCCGCCCAGAACACGCCGTACGGGTTCGTGGCGCAATAGCGATAGAACCACACGCCGTTGGAAGCAGAATGCGCAATCGTCGCCTCATGCATCCCCAGCCCGCGCAGGCCCGGCAGCTTGACTTCATTCGCCCACGCCTTCGGATCGGTCCCTCCATCCGCCGGACCATGAAACAGCGACATAGCGACATTCGCTGGCCCGGGCCACGTAGCGTTGCCGCGGATGAGAGCAGTCTTCGCCGTTATGCCAGACACGCCCGCGTGGCGTATGAACGCCGTGGGCCGGTATTCATAGGCGCCCATGTCCACAGCCACGCCCACGATGCGCGGCACGCCGCCTATGTCGCCCGCGCCCGCCATCCAAGACTGATTCGCGCCTCTGTCAATGCACGGCGAAAATGGCGCATCCTTCAGGCGGTAGTCGTTCGCATTCGCGCCGACAAACTGCGGATCGTTCGTGATGCAGCCGTTGACGCCATGCATGTTGGGCACCGCACACGCGCTATACCCCACGCTCCCGGCGGGAAAGTTGGCCAGATCCGCAGCCGTGTGCCCCCAGATGATACAGTTGCTCACCGCAGCCGCGCCGCCCGCATATCCCAAGCCCACGCCACCATTGCCGACAATCGTGCAGTTGATCACCGTCGCCTTGCCTCCCGCAAGCAGGATGCCGTCCGCGGAGGGCCGCAGGCATTTGTTCGCATAAACCAGGCAGTTGCGCATCAACAGCGTCCCGGCATTCTTGATCCCGCCGCCATAGGTCGCCTTGCCGCCCGCATTCCCGCTCACGACGCTCTCGTACATGTTTAGCATGCCACCGCTGGCCACCAGGATTCCGGCGCCCTCGGAGCCGTTGCCTTCGCTCTCAGGGAATCCGTTGCCCGTGACGGTCGACCGGATCGCCGTCACCCGGCTCGCGGAATCAATGTAGATGCCGCCGCCGGCACAGCCCCACGCCATCCCCCGGATCACGTTGTTGGCAATGGTCGTGTTCGTTAGGATCGCCGAACTCCTGTCGAGGAGCAGCCCCAACCCGTAGGCACCGAAGGCGCCACCGCCGTTGTTGGAGACCACGCAACCTGCAAACGTCACGTCCCAGCAGTTGGTTAGGTACACGCCATAGCCGCCCCCTGCCGGGTCACTGCCATCCAGAAAGGCGACCTTCTCGATCGTGCAGTTCGTGACGCCAGCCAACGTCATGACGCGAATGCCATTGCCCAGCTTCCGCTGAATGACCGTCGCCTCGCCGGTGCGCGGCCCGGGATCGTTCCCCCCTCCGGTCGTCGCGTCATAGCCGCCTCGCACCGTCACGTCTGACGCGTTGCGCCAGATAAGGACCGCGTTATCCGGATGCGGCGGCGGCGAACCCGCGGTTCCGCCGGCAAACACCTGGCCGGCGACGTAAACCGTGTCGCCCGGTTCAGCCAGGTTCAAGGCCGTCTGCACATCGGGATACGCCGTGGCCCAGTTCGTGCCGGCCGTATTGTCGCCGTTCGTGGCCACATACAGGAACGACGGGCTCGGATGCGTGCGGAAGGAGC
>CAZWPN010000056.1:0-18470 GCA_964635275.1 uncultured Victivallales bacterium
TGCTCGTCCATACACACTCCCCGCCGCAGGCCGTGGTTGTGATCCGTAACGAACACCCCTGGGGCGATCAGGACATGGGCGCCAATGTTAACTTCGAGACTGACTTCGACCTGCACGCCACGCCCGATGAATGTGTGCTCGCCCACCGACAGGAACCCGTTGCTCGCAACCACATTGAGCCAGACATCCCGTTGTAGAACACAACGCGTTCCAATGGATACCCGCCATGGCCGGTCAATGCGAACCCCTCGATAGAAAAGACACTTCGGGTGAATGCACCCTCCGCTGAGACGGAAAGCATGCACCCTGAGCCGGGCCCCGACCGTTTCCACCGTCCGCATGGTTCGGTACAGACACTCCCTCAAACTCGCACCCTCCTCCCATCTGACGCTGCCAGCGAACCGTAAAACGCCTCTGTCTCGCGGGCCACTCGGTCCCATGTGTACGTCTGCGCCGTACCGCGAGCCGCCGCCGACATGGCACAAGCATGGGCCGGGTTTTCTCGCAGCAGACAGACTGCGCGTGTCACTGCTTCGGGATCATTCATACCCACGAGCAACCCATCATAGGAATGCCGAACAATATCCGCCATCCCTCCCGTCTTTGTCGTAATGACACACAGTCCCCGACTCATGGCTTCAAGAAAGACTTTGCCGAAGCCATCGATTAGAGACGGGTAGACGAACACACCGTGCGCATCATACACTTTCATCAAGCGATCTTGCGAAAGCCACGGCAGCATATCGACTTGCGCCCGCACCCCCGCATCCAGAAGCGCCAGCGCGCGGCCATGGTCCCGCTCATGGCAAACCCACGTAAGCCGCAACTCGGCAGAGGCAGGTAGCAATTGGTTTGCCGCGGCGGCAACCGCATGGGGCCCCTTCCAAAGGGCAAACCCCGCAACATAGAGGATCCTGTTGAGCCGATCCGCGCTCCACGGAGCGGAAGGCGTCGACAGGAAAGAATCCGGCGCCGCCTGCGGAATACAGCCCACCCGCTCAGCCGCGCATCCCCATCGCCGGATCAGATGCTCCCGGTCCCCGGAACTGCTGACGATGATCCCGTCGGCATAGCGCGCCGCCAGTCGCTCGTGCCGACAGATCAAACCGTCTATCAAGGTCCCGATCAGGCGCTTATGGAAAGGCCTGACGGGCATCCCCATCCGCCGGGCCCATTGGTGAACGTGTTCATTGGATCTGTCCTCCAACCCGTGACTCCGGTACACGAATACGCCGGGCCGTCGGTTGCGCACATGATCCATGGCGGCCAGATACCCATGGGCCTGATTGACATGAAGCACATCGTAGAACGTGTTCCGCCGTTGCTTGCGAATGGCGCTCCGGTATGCGCGCGGGAGTTCCAGAATATAGTGTAGGTTCCCATGTTGAATCCGCCGACCCAGATCGGTCGCCCAGAGCGTATCCACCTCATGCCCCAGCCGGCGCAAACCCGCGATCGTCTGACACTCCGTGCCGGCCGCCCCCGAGTCGGGATCGGGCGTCACATCGGCGGCCAACAGGATTCTCATCCGTGTCATGGTTGACGGTCTCGACCTTTTCCAGAGCCGGATACAAACGGACGCCTCCCGCCGAAACGCGCCTTTGACGCGACCACTTTGATCCAATCCCACCAGGCGCCCGGATGAAAAGGCGCTTCCTTCAAGGCATGCAAAAGATAGGTCCTCGCCGCAGCGGAGTCCCCTTTCTCCCTCAGCCGCGCGGCCACGAGTCGTAACGTGGTGGCGGCAGCCAAGTGCCGTGACACTATTCCGGCCGGAGGCAGGGAGAGGACCGATTCCCTCAGCGCCTCTGCCGCAGCCAGTGCAGGCGCCTCGGACCGCCCCTCCTTCCTGGCGCTGGCGCAATCCCTTGCCAACTCCGCAAAGGCTCCCTGGATCGTCCGTCTCCGCGAAGAAATACTTCCTGTATGCTCGCGCAGTTCGTAAAGGGGCTCAGGCACACCACCCACATCACCAATTTCGGCCAACCGCAACCAAAGATCGCAGTCCTGTGCATAGTAGAAACAGGCACGATAGCCGCCCGCTCGAAGGTAGGCGTCGCGCCAGAACATCACGCAACCGTGGGAAGGAACGCCAATCATCTCCTCGCGCAGACGTCGTGTCTGCTCCGCAACGGGACCGGCGGGAATGACCTCATCGATGCACTCGCCTCCGGGAGCCACTACGCGTGTCCCGCATGTGCAGAGAACAACCTCCGGGTGCGCGTCAAGAAAGGCCGCCTGCTTAGCCAGCCGTCCTGGAAGGCTCACGTCGTCCGCGTCCTGGCGGGCGATATACCGGCCACGGGCCATGGCGCAACCGTTGATCAGTGCCTGAGTCAGTCCTTGGTGGACACGGGTAAGCACCTGCACTCGCTTGTCTTCACTTAGTTGACCCAACAGGCTCTTTGTCCCAGGATGTGTCGACCCATCATCCACAACGACATACTCGAATATGGGCGGACTTGTCTGGAGCACACTATTGATCGCCGTCATCATTGTGTCTGTTTCGTTCCTGACACTCATCACAACGCTAACACACGGGACGCCACTCATAAAGTGTCTTCGCACCAATTTCCGTCTCGACGGCGTGACGTGATAGGGCCGGTTGACGCATCGGGTTCGAGACGCCATCACTCCCGCCGCACACGGGCACGAAATGCTATCTGCGGAAACGCCATGTCACCAGACGCCCCAAGCGTGAAACACATCATAGCAAACCGCACAACAGCATGGACTGCAGTGCTCGCATGTCCCCACTGCATGCGATCACGGTTAATACCATCAAGGTGTTCAACAGAGAATCCGTGCTGTTCCAGCGTCTTTCGAAGACTCCTGATGGTGAACCATCGCAAGTGGGTGCGGTCAAGAACACCCATGTCTGTGTAGTCCCATCGCCCCCTCACTACGAGGCCCAGCAGCACTGGATAGTAGCGCATATTGGGTACCGACCCCATCAGTCGTCCACCTGGCTGCATGACACTGGTCACGGACTTTAGAAAACTGTCATGGTCCGGCATGTGTTCAATGACGTCATTGGCAATTACCAAATCGAAGTATGCCTCGGGAAGACGATTAGACACTTCATCGTACGTGCCAACCATCACCTTGTAACCTTGCTTCGCTGCGCTGGCCGCCACGGCGCTGTTGGGTTCGACCGCCCACATCTCAGTAGCGGCATGGAGATGCCGCGCGAACCCCCCTGCCCCACAGCCAATCTCCAGAACCTTCCCATAGGTTCTCGGAAGAAGAGGCACCAATTCCGGCCGCCCACCATCAAAGTAGGACCTTACTCCGTCCATGAACCCAACCCTCATTTCCCGAACTCACCCGCCGACAGATCAACCCTCTCCAGATGCTTGCCATGCGCTTCCATGCCTCTGCGTCCGCAGTGTGGCGACGGGGACTTCATTCTTCTCTATTACGACGACATACGGATAGAAATGAATCGATTTGATCATCTTTTGAAACATCGTGGCACGGCTCTCCAGACAATGCCCGGGCGCGAAGTTCGCCTCGTTCATCGTATCAGCAAGGCCAACGGCATACGCTGTAAAATCGTTGAAACAGCCATGGATGTCCTCGCAGATGTACACCCCTCCGGGCCGAATGAACGGCAGCATTTCCTCGAGCGTGATGCGCTGCTGTTCCGGCGTATGCCCACCGTCGTCAATCAGGATATCGATGCCGGAGACGTGTTTCTTGAAACCGCTCCAAAACCCTCGATCCGCTTGATCGCCTATGAAAACCGACACATGGTCGTTCTCGTAGGACTTGCACTTTGGCTGAACGTCCACCCCGTACACATGACACCTGTCGCCAAAATACGAGTGGTACATCTCAAGACTCCCCCCACTCTGGATTCCTATTTCCACAACACGAACATCACGACCGACGTGCCGTTGCAGGTGACGATGGTAGATGTCGAAGTAGTGCTCCCATTTGTGAATGCCATTCCCCTCCTTGTGTTCACGAAAGTACCGCGCGATGGGGTTCTCTGGAAGCGACCCGACGTCGCTCGTTTCCTCGCCCCCCTCTATGTAGGACCGAGCAAAGTGAGTGCCTCGCATGAAGGAAGGAATGCGGTTGGCGACACGTAACCACTCGCGGGGATCCGCCACGGCGGCTCTTAACAAGGCATACGCGTCTCTTAGGTGTCTTTTCATCGTTTACTCCTAGTATTGTTGGACATGGGAAGGCTCCCCACTAAACGCGCACGTCTTCATCTACCGTAATCACCGCAGAATGCGGCTAAACGTTTGCATAGGATGGCGGAAGCACATGGGTATGGTCAGCATGGACAACGAAACGGAAGAGAAAGGTCTTCCGGCACTCGTCACACTTGAACAAGGGGTCCTGCATTGAACACCAGAAGGCCATTCACCCCCGGGGTGTATACCGAACGCTATCAAGTAAGTGCGATGCCTGCCGCGCGGGCAAATGACGCCAACAGTTATGAACGCCAAAGGGACTCAAGCTAAACATGGATTCCACAGAAAACTTCATTCCCTCTTCGCGGCTACACACTCTCGCACCACGCCGATTCAGTTCAAGAGAGAAATACACGTCCTCCCAAACGCCCTTACATTGCTGGGGCAATGCGTCAAAGCACTTGCGCGTGTCACGAAACGACAGGCCGCCGTTTCCTCCCCATGCCGGACCGGTTCCCTCGGGCCAAGGAGCCCCGATCCAATCAAATTCGACGAACTCACGTATGCCGTGGCGGCACAGCAGGGTGTCATGCTGAAACTGTAGGAACTTCCGGTACGGCACCTGTTCGTAGAACCACGGCGATAGCATCAACCGACTGAAGTCATCATGACAATCGATCTTGTGAGGCAGCAACACCCACCGGATGTTGAATCCGGCCAATTCACGCCTCAGCCATGCTTCATTATCCGCACCACACATAATCGTTAGCCCGAAATCCGGATCCGTGAAGAAGAGATGGTTGCGCACCACGACTGGCAGATGTGCAACATGCCGATTCTCAACAAGAACCGAACCATACTCCGACACGGTCGGGAGTTGTTTTGAAAACTCCGCCAGTTCCTTGCTCGCCCTGCGAAGGGCCCTCCGGAAAGGACGGTCCCGAAACCAGCAGCGGATTCTGTATCGCACGCTGTCAATCATCTGCACTAATCCGTCTCTGCCCCTCGCACAATGATCACGGGAGTCGCCAGCCCTTCAATCGACCTTCATCGACCAGGTACGTGGGAGTGAGGCAGACGGAAAAGTCGGCTGGCGCCGGACACCGTTTCGCGACCGCCGGCCTATACTTCTCGTCCGACTTCCAATCCACACGCCACAGCGGCTTTCCGCCCCAGAAGGAAGCCCATCGGCTGTACGTGCTCGACGGGCCAACGATGTAGTCACAGAGCGCCAGCGCATGAAGATCGGCCACGGGAGTTCCCGGCCCCATGGCTACATCGAGCCCCTCGAAGGCTGTCTGTGGCTGCTGCGGTTCATCCGAGCAAACAACGAACGTCACGGGACGCCCTTCCCATAGGCGCATTAATCGCCTCATCAGTCCGGCATACTCTTCCGTCGTGTAGAACATGATGCCATCGCAATAGGTGCGGTAGTCGCCCTGCCGCAGATGCACACCCACCACGACCCCGCCATCCAGCCGCACCTTCGCCACCACCGCTTCGGCCCGCCGACATGACTCTTCATCCGGCCGAAAGAGGTCTCGCACAGCCGCTGCATGTCGCACCAGACTATCCGGGGCAATGTGATGGAGTCCCGTCAGAAATGCAACTCGGGCAAACTGCAGTTGCCGGGTGGCGTCCTCCGCGTCCAGATCCAGGAAAGCTCCGTCGGGCAGCTGCGCACACGGCCATTTACGGATACGCATATTGAGGCGATACAGCAAATTCCAAGCAGCCACCGACATTATGCGATCAGGCCATGTCGCTGCCGTGGCCGCCGTTCGCCAACCGGGAACACGCCCCGCTCTTGTTGTTCCGGGGAACGAAGTCGCGAATTCCGCAAACCCGGGATTACGAATGGAGCACCGGCGCGCCATTCCCCACGCAACGACGTTGGCAAACGTCCAGAGACGATTGCCAAGTCGGCCGCACCGGTCTGCGATGATGAGCATACGCGAGCGTTTCCCCGGTCAGAAAAACCGACAGACGAGCCGACCGACAACATCCCACCCGAACAGCCTTGCCAGGGCGGCGTAAACATGGAGTCTCAGCGAATGACCAAGGTTCTCGGGATCTGCTTTGGCGGCCAACGCAAGCATTTCGCGCGACTGTTCAACCAAGCCGGCGGCACCGCACTGTCGCCCCAAAAGGAACGCGGCCTTCGCGAAATGCTTGCGCTCGATCGTCGAGGGTTTTACCCCTGCGTGAATAGCACTGTCCAGAATTGAGTCGTAGGCTTGCGCGCGGTCGAGCAGTCCGGCGGGTTGTGCCCCGCGCGGACTCAGTCCTCCCAGCGTGTGCGCCTGATAAATGGCTACGGCGTGAGGAATCCACGCCAGCCTCACACCAATGGCAGCAACCTGGCAATCGTAAGCCCAATCCTCCTCCGAACTCAACGGCAACCAGGGACCCGCTGCATCTACGACGGAGCGCCGATAGAGCGGCGTTACCGTGTCCCACCAGCGATCCATCAGAAACGCCGGAAACATTGAATCCGCCTGTTGCCCCGTACGTTTGCGTGGCATCGTACAGACGGTTCCCTCCAAGGTGCGGGTCATGGTTGGGCCATACGCAACTCCACAATCCGGTCGCGCACGCAACGCCGCAACCTGACTAGCAAACTTGTCCGGCAGCAGCTCATCATCGCTGTCGAGGTACTGGACAAACTCCCCGCGCACAAGAAGCCGCCCGGTCTCTCGCGCGCGTCCGGGCCCACCATTGGCCTGCTGGACCACACGCACTATGTCGGCATGGTCACGCGCCAACTCGGCCAAACACCGCGGAGTGTCATCGGTAGAACCATCGTCCACCAGGATGATTTCCACCGGTCGGTACGTCTGACTAATGACACTCTTTACCGCACGCCTAACAAGGTCAGCACGGTTGTACACGGGGATGATGACCGAGACCAATCCTGCGACCACAGCAGGGCGCTCCTCAACCGCGGGGACGCCTGCACATTGAGTCAAGGGGACAACCGACGGTGTTGACAGGTAGATACGCGACCAAAGGTTCAACTGCATAAGGCGCCAGGCAAGAACGCGAAACAGGCTAAGCGGGTGCGGGAAGGCATACCCCTTCACACCCTTGTCAAAATAGTCTTCCATTGCACGGCGCAATCCCAACCGGTCTGTCCACTCCGCCGAGCGATCCAGTACCACGTCGCGGCCGAAGGCCCGGAAGGCGGCATCATCGTCCATCCAGTTCATCGCTATTGCTCCGCCTACCTTTGGACGGTTGAAGGTGGCTGGTGGGAGAAGACTTCGCTCCGCGGCCATCTCGCGAAGGATCGCCTTGTTCATGCCACCCTTCCTGAGGACTTCATAAGGCAGGCGGCAGGCAATCTCCGCAACCCGACGATCCAAGTAAGGAGCCCTTGCCTCCACGCTCACACTCATGCTGGCCTTGTCGACCTTCATTACATAGTTGTTCGGAAGCTGATGCCGGGACTCAAAAAGCCGAACGGCATGGAACCAGTCATCCCCCGACTCGCGAAGGTACCCGCGCATGATGTTCGCGAATGGCCCCATTGTTCGCCCGTAGCGGCGATTCCCGTAGCAATGCCAGAGTTTCAGAAGACGCCAAGCCTGCGGCCCACGATACAACGGCGCCTTCCGGAAAGTATCGTACCCGCCGAATATCTCATCTGACCCCTCGCCTACCAGGACCACCTTGATCCCCATCTGCCTGCACTTGAGGTATAGCAGACGCGTCGTAATCGCGCCCCAGTCATCAAAAAGATCGTCGAAGACGCCTATCGCCTCCGGCAGCCCTTCCCTCACGTCCCGTGCGGAGATCAGAACATCGTGATGATCCGAACCTATGTGGCGCGCCACACTGGCGGCGTAGGGTCGCTCATCCAGCTGGGACCCGTCAAACCCCATGCAGATCGTGGTCGTACGGGTGTGCCTTGAAGCAAGCGCAGCCACGATGCTTGAATCCAGGCCGCCGGACAGAAGAATGCCAACAGGCACATCGGCCACCAGGTGCTGCTCCACGACCGTGGACAGTGTATCGAACAGGTGATCTCGTGCCCTGATGGGTTCGACGTCAGAAACCGAGAGTGCGCGCGGAGGCACCGTGAAGTAGGGTTCGGGGTCTCCGGCACGGCCGCCGCGAACGACGAGACGATGCCCCGGCGGCATCTTTAGGACCCCCTCGTATGCCGTCTGATGAAGATCGAAAGTGTAACCGAATTCCAGAAAACTCGTGAGCGCAAGAGGCGACAGCCGCGGAATAAAACCGGGCATTTCGCGAAACGCCTTGAGTTCTGACGCAAAGAAGAATCCCTTCAGCCCCGGGGGATCCACGGCGTAGTACAAGGGTTTCATCCCCATCGGATCCCGGGCCAGAAACCACTCCGCTGAATGCGCATCCCAGACAGCCAGCGCGAACATTCCGCAGAACCGGTCAACACAATCCCTGCCCCAGCGCTCATAGGCCCGCAGCACAACCTCCGTGTCACAGCGGGACCGGAACCGGGATCCGCCAGTTTCCAGTTCCCGGCGCAACGCGGCGAAGTTGTAGATTTCGCCGTTGTAGGCGAGTACGATCCGGCCATCATCGCTCCGCATGGGTTGATTGCCTGCCGCCGAGAGATCCAATATGCTCAACCTGGTGTGGGCAATGCCCACCCCGGCCGACGCGTCGAAAAAGTAGCCTCGATAATCGGGACCACGATGATGCAGGCAGTCACCGACCCTGCGCAAGAGAGTCTCTGCGTCAGGAGGCCAACACCGGACCTGAAATCCCGCTATGCCACACATGTCTTCAAGGCGCCTGGGTTGCGCGCCGATGTCCTCCGAGGGCCACAAGCCGTCTGACCATTGCCAGCGAGGTTGATCGCCGCCACGGCGGCAGTGACTTCAAGGGCATCCGGACTGTCAGATGCGCTGCCAGACGCCGGTGGAATCCTTCGAACGAATGAAGATCCGCGTCAACCAACGTCTGCCGGTTCGCCACCAGCCAAGGCAACATGCTCTCGTATTGCCGTAGGCTCAGTGAATCGAGAATGCCCTCAAGTTCGCCGATCGTCGTAAATCGTAACAGTCCTCGCGGATCCAGATACCGGTCAATACCAGGACACCCCCAGTAGATGGGGATTGTGTTCATGAGGATGCAATCGACGATCTTTTCCGTGAAGTAGTAGTCCTCACACACGTTCTCCATGCAGACAGAGAACCGGTAGGGGGCCAGCGCGTCGCTCTTGCTGGAAACCGGCCGGACTCCCTTCCCGTAGCAGTCAATCCCGCCCCGCTCCTGCAGCCTCTTCGCCACCTCGCGGCGGAACACATAGCCGGGATATTCCCCCGAATGTTCCAGACTGCCCATGAACGAAACCATGCGTTCCTTCGCGGGGGCATCGCCGCCCGCCATCGCATCCAAACCCAACCAGTTGGTGCCATACGCCAACTCGACGAAGGTCCGCCCGCGCTCCAGCAATGCGCGCCGAAAGGTGAACGTCACTGGGTACTCACGGCGCAAGAAAACCTCGTCACCCCGCGCCGAGAGGGGACTTTCCTTCAGAACCGCACACCGAAATGACCGCGGGTAACGAAACCGATGTTTCGACATCGCGCATTCGTCAAAGAACAAAGCATGATCGAATCTGGCCCCTGTCTTCAACCGATCATCGTAAACAAACCGGAAACTTCGGCCTGCCGCATCAACAACATGGTACTCCGGCAGGTGCCACCGGAGATCGAAGCAGTCAATGCGGATAGTTTCACCGGCATCGTTCGCAGGCCCGGGAGATATTCCCGACTGGCCAGTATGGGAAACAGCGCCGACACCGGGTTCGCCCCCGACAGTGTTCACTCTACCAAGTTCCTTGACTATGTGCCGTCAGCCTCAGGATTCGTTCCTCAGGCGACACACTTCGGATCCGGGCAGCCATTTCCCGGTTGCGGGTGCCGTCTGCCTTCTTGGGCGCAGCCGGATGCCAGAGATGGACCGCCGATTCGTATCCGCCATGATAGAGACGCCGCGTTTTCAACCGGTCGAGAAACTCGTTGTCTTCCCCACCCCATCCGTCAAAGCGTTTGTCATGTCCGCCAATTGCAGCGTAAACGTCCTTTCGGACGGCAGTGGAAAGACCGGGGTTATTCTGCTCGACCGACAGCACTTCAATCGGCCAGGCACCGCATTGCGCAAAAGTCTGCGACGCTTCCATGACCAGATGAAACAGAAAGCGGATCGGGCGGATCGCGTCGTACCCACAATACAGTCGATCAAGCACTCCCTTCACGTAATCCCTCGGCACAACAACGTCCGCGTCGTGCAGGAGCACAACCCCTGCGCGCGCGTTCTTGACACCCTCGTTCATGGCTCGACTCTTGTTGAACTGGCTGCCTGCGGCGCATGGAATATGCAGATGGCGAATACCAGGCGGGCAATGGACGTGATACTGGGGAACCTCGGAACACTCGGCAGCGACAATCTCTATTCGCTCCTCCGACTGGCAGCAGAAACACCCCAGAACCGCCTTGAACTGTGGCAAACGGTCCAGTCCGCCTACCGGAAGAATTACACTCACGAGCGGATCGACATCCGGCGCGATATCTCTGCCTGGTGCGACAGTGACCCGTCCTCCCATACAGTGCCGGAGCAACCGCCCCCCGACACGGGGAAACACGCGAGCAACAGTCAGCAAAGAAGAGTCCGCCCACGGGCAAACGCGAGATCCCGGGTCGTCTCCCGCCAGCAGTCGCTCGTTGCGATTGCAGAGGTCCTGCCAGCGTATGCCGCTCCACCGGCTCAGAACAGAATTCAAGGCGCACTCGGCGCGCCATCGCTCGTGCAACCAGCACCCGGCTTGTTCAGTTCTGAGCATACTGGAACACACGGTTGGAGCCCTGCTCGCAAACCATGGTATAGCCGTGCCGGGACAGAAGTTCCTGCAATTGCGGTTCGGTCCCCTCCACGATGAGAACGGCCGGCTTGATGCCCGCTGACATCACGCTCACCATGGCATCCAGCTCGGCGCCCTCAATGTCAATACTCAGGACTTCAATAGGGCACTCCGCAAAGCCCGCATCGCGAAGGATTTCCGCCAGAGGTTTGATCACAACGTGCGTTCGCATGGAAGTGCCGCCTTCGGCGGCGATACGAGCCCGATGCGCCTCATCACCTGCCGACACCACGTGCGACAGCATCTCGACGCCCTTCCGGCTGGTTCCTTCGACCACGCAGAAGGGTATTGTTCCGGAACTTCCCGGCCCTCCTGCAGCCGCATGGATCACGGTTGCCAGCGGCCGGTTCCGCCTGCAGTCCTCCGCCGCACTGGGGTTGGCCTCGATGAGCAACCCCCGCCAACCCAACTGCTCCAGGGCCGCTGAATTGCTGAACCCGAGGCCATCATAGGCGCCCACTTCCACAAAGATGCCGTCGCAACGGAACCCGGAGAGTGACCACGCAAGAAAATCCTCCCCGCACTGTGACCGCCACTGAACACCTTCTCTCCCAGCTATCGCTTTGGAGACGGCCTGCCGAACAGGGGTCAGCATACTGGAGATCTCGTAGGGCAGTCGGTCCTGTCTTCGCTCCAAGACAGTCAACCGTTCCCAGAGTAGACGGGCGGACCGCCGCAGACGTAAACTCAGGAGTGCCACAGCCAACCCGAACAAGAACACCAACCCCAACGTCAAGATGGGAAGCATTCGATCCCCTCCACTCGCACATGCCGATCAATGTCCGTTATACGGACTACGAATTTGCCGCGATCACGCCCGGACGCCCACCCGGACAGCCGGGCTTCCCGCCCATATCTCGAACGAAGGAATCGAACGCGACACCACTGAATTCGCCCCCACCACAGCACCATCGCCTATGCAGACTCCCGGCAGAACGGTCACGCCAGCCCCAAGCCACACATCATCTCCAACCACAACCCCGAGACGGCGCAGATCCGGCCCCTGCTCCATGATGGCAATGCTCCGTTTCATCGCATGGTTGGAACCGACGAGCGTGCAGAACTGGGATATCAAACACCCTTTCCCAACGATAATATCCCCGCCATCGCACGCTCGGAGATTATTGTACTGGCCAATCCAACTCCTGTCTCCCAACTGGATACGACCGCACCCGTTCAAAGAGTCGCCGAATGCCAGCACCGTCCCATGACACACACCTGCACCTTCCCCTAGTTGGAAGCGGTCGTCTTCATACTCCGTCATTTCGACGCCGCTGGATACCGTGCAACTCGGAAAGCGCCGACGGATATGGTTGATTGCCTGAAGTTGCAGACGACGTTCCCCAAGGTGCTGAATCACCTCGGGGTGTCGAAGAAGCGCCAGACCACGCAGCAAGCATCGCACTCCCGAGAACACCATCTTCATCGCAGTCCCACCCTTCGCTGGTTCATTACCCCGGCACGGCGTCCAGTTCCTCGGCGAGACGCCAAAAGCCGTCTTCATCCCCGACAGACTCACCGGACCAATGCGGCCACTCCCCACCGGCCTCCCCCATCGGTCCGGTCCTGCCGAGGAATTGCCGTATAGTCTCCCCCAGCCGTACCCCGAAACACCGATCCAGCCGGCCAGAGGCAATAGGCGCCACTTCTGCAGCAACCGCGCCAGGCAATGGCTCAACCGTCAGCGCAGCTTGCAGCGCAGCAGCCCAAGCGTCAATTGAGGCGTTGACGCTGTATCGCGATTCGACCAAGGCCATGCCATTCGCTTCCAGTTCCCGGCATAACTCCGGCTCACGCCACAGCCTCGCCAGATTCACGGCAGCAGCGGCAACATCGCCAACGGGAAACAACAATGCCGTTTCGTTGTGTTTGAGCGCCCTCTCCAGCCCCGACCCCACATAGCGCGACGCCACCACAGGCACACCTGCTCTCAATGATTCCCAGACCACCAGAGGGCCCGTCTCCCAGCTTGAGGTCGTCAACAAGGCATCGCACACGGCATAGACCTGGTTGTGCAGAGCCACCGCATCGAGGCACCCCAGGAAACGGACCTTGCCGCAGCCCGTCATTGCGGCGAGGTCCGCCCTCAACCATGCCTCATCGGCGCCGGAACCGGCAATCAATAGTTCAAACGGAACCCCCTCAGTCTCAAGCCGCTGCAGAATGAGACGGAGGTCCCCGAGTCTCTTGCGCGGCTCTTCCAATCGCCCCACATAGGCGATTCTTAATCGGCTCTTGTCTCGCCTGCGGGCGGAGCACGCGATGGCAGGAGTACCGCACGGCGCATAGTGAACCCGTTCATGCGCCATGTTCCCGAGACACTCCGCCAAGGCACACGTCAGTCGGTTTGGACAAATGACGCCGCTGATGCCCAACGCCCAACGCCTGATGTCACCGTAGAAAGGAGATTCCATGTTGTGCATGGCCATGGCAGCCTTCACCGCGAACCCGCGCCTCCTCATACGGAACACGGCTGGGTACACATCAGGAATGTTGACGGACAGAACAAGATCTGGAACGACCAATCGGATAGCCCTTTCAAGGGCCCTACACCGACCTTCCGGCGTACCCGACATGCAGGGAATCGCAATCCACTGATCGTCGGGATGCGAAGCCAGGTAGCGGGCAGGACGGTGGAAGCGGGCGCCCTCAACGAGCCCCAGCGTCACATTCCAGCCCCGTCGCCGAAGTCCGGGAGCAAGATAGTCCAACCACGTGGCCAGCCCACCCAAGGTATGGGCTGACGGAGCCACGATCAGAAGTCGTCGGGACATGCCGATGTCTCTCTGCATCACGCGGTCTCAATGGCATTCATGTCGTGCGCGAGACGCTCCGCAAGAATGCGATCGTGGCAGCGGTAATGCGGCCACTCTTCCCCGGCGCTTGCATGCGGCACCCGTCGCCGAAGAAACCGCCTTATTCGCTCCAAGCTTGCCTCGCGGCCCCCCCAGCGCGAACGGCACATGAGCGACCCTGGCTCCGATGACGGCGGCAAGTCCGGCAGGTCTATGCAGTGCGCCAACGCGCGTGACCACTCGTCGCCAAACCGAGCCGGAGAGTACTTCTCCCGGATGTCTTGCGCTGCCTGTCGGCCAAGCGCGTTTCGTCGCGACAGGTCGGCAAAGATGTCCGCCACCAAAGTCGCGGCTCGGCTCGTGTCGCCGACAGGAAACACCAAGCCATTCACCCCGTCCTGCACTAACCCTTCCGCGCGGATTCCCACAAAGGCCGACGAAACTGGCACCACTCCGTGGGCCATTGCCTCGGCAATCGACAAGCCCCACCCCTCGTTTGAAGAGAAGTTGACGTATGCATCCAGACGCGGGTAGAAGCGCTCATACAACTCGGCCCGAGTCAACCCGCCCAGGCATGAGACGCGCCCCGGGAACCGCCCGGCCATCGTACGCACTTCGCTCTCTTGCGGTCCGTTACCCGCAATCCACAATTCCGCGTCTGGCCAGCGGCAACTCAGTTCCTCAAAGAACGGGCCAAGGTCACTGACGCGCTTACGTTCCTCCCCGTCAAGCCGACCCGCATACCCGACACGAAACGAACAGCTATGGGCCTCAACGGCGGAAGTAGGCAGGGGTACGGGATTGCTGATGTGGCGTATCCTATCGAGGGGATAGCCCGACCCCTCTCTCGACATCGCCTCAGCGCTGAGCTTCCCGACGCAGACCGTCATGTCAACCACGTCGCGCTGACCCATCAGGCTGGCCGCCT
This sequence comes from uncultured Victivallales bacterium, assembly GCA_964635275.1. Taxonomy (GTDB): domain Bacteria; phylum Verrucomicrobiota; class Kiritimatiellia; order UBA8416; family CAZWPN01; genus CAZWPN01. The sequence goes on from CAZWPN010000056.1 coordinate 14,782, forward strand.
GTTCTGGAAAGTTGCCGTGGTTTGTCGCAACAAAGCGGAAACGCATGCCCTCGCGCCGTAGGCGCCGAACAGCCTCGAACGGAGAGTCCAGACAGGCAAGAACCACAACGTCCGGACGTACGCGACGGATAGTCCGCTCCACTGCCTGCACTCGCCCTTCCTCAGTGCCGGTGCGTCCATCCATCCAAACGGTTTTCAGGGAGGGCCGCTGCCGCTCAACACGGCGGGGATCATGGAACCGCCTGCCCCAGGCAAGACCAACCACCACGCGCCAGTCCCGTCGCTCGAGCTCGTTCGACAGGCACTCGACCCAGGTACCCACTCCACATACAGCACTGCATGAATAGTAGAGAACCAGAACCGTACCGCTGCTTCGACTGGAATGAACCGGCATCAGCACCTCGCTGACTTCAGGATCACGAAGGGGACTGCGCAGCCCACCGCTTTACGAACCGCCAGGCGCCCTTAAACCGTTCAGGCATACTCCCGTATAGAGCACACTTGAGCGACCTGTTCACATCGCGAAGGTGATGGGGTGCATACAAGACCGCCCTCGCATAGTAGCCCGCCGATTTCCAGAACCACCCGCGGTTCTCGCAGTAACGTCCCAGACACCCAAGATGCCCGGCCCAAACGGTCCGCCGTTCCTGCAGGCAGTCAGCGTGGGAGGCAAGCAGCGCGGCGTTCTCCAGCATATGGGCCTCATGGTTTCCGGACATCGACATCTCATGCCAACGATAGTCGTACAGCACCTGAGGAATGTGGACCGCTTTGAATTGCTTATGCGCACGGATATAGAAGTCGAAGTCCTGACACCGCACCCAGCGTCGCCGGAAACCACCTGCTGTCGAATAAACCTCACGCCGGTAAAGGCCGGCCGCCTGGAGAAACTCTCTCTTGGCCATCACGTCCGGTTCCGGCGCATGGATGATGCGCAGCACCTTGTCTTCGTCGTCAATCATCCGGGCATCCGCGTATACCAGTCCGACATCCGGATGACCCTCAAGATAGTCAACCATTACCCCGATGGCTTCCGGATAGTAGAGGTTGTCGTCGCTCGTCCAGGCAACGTACTTGCCCCGGGCCCTGTCGTGCCCGTAGTTCAGTGTATCCGCAATCCCCTCGTTTTTCTTGCTGAAAAATTGTATTCGGGAGTCGCCCTCCGCATACCTCCTCAACACGGCTTCGGTGTCGTCGCTGGAACCGTCATTGACAACAATAAGTTCGATGTTGCGGTATGACTGCCCGAGGCACGAGTCCAATGCCTGCGGCAGCAAGTGCGCGCGGTTGTAGGTCGGCACCACAATAGAAACGAGGGGCGTGGCGAATGCCACGGGTTCGTCATGTTTCACTTCAATTCCTCAGTCTGCGTTGCCCGTCTCCCAAATCGCCCACATGGCCCCGATTGGACTCGACAGCGGACGCCCATAGGCGTCATTCCTGAAGACGTCCTTGCACACAATCACATCCCATCCCTCTTCGTACCGGAAATCGGAGGGGGTCCATCCCGACCTATGCCGCTGCCACTCTTCCCCGCCCATGCCCCATAGATCAACGCCGGCCACAACCGGATCCTGCGCCATATACCCCAGGGGAGTGAATACTATCACCTGCTTGCGCGCGATCTGAAGCACACCCTTCAGCCCATTCAGCGCCTCGACACGATCAAGATGTTCGATCACATCCAACAAGAATATCGAGTCCACCGACCGCGCCGGGAAGAGACGGACGGCTTCCGTCAGTCCTGCCCGCAGGAAGACATGCTTCCGGTCTCCGCCACGCTCCACCCTCAGTCGGTGGAGATACTCATCGCACGGCTCGCAACAGATATGGATCGGCGCGTCAACGTAAGGCTGCGGATGGATCCCGCAACCGATATCGAGAACCACATCCGCGGGAAGCAACTTGCGTACGGCCATCGCAGTCAACTCGCCCAGAGAGACCGCGATCGTTGGCCCTGCATCGCGGCGACCTTTACGCCCGGCATCTTGTTCGTTGCCGGCCGTTTCCGACTTCCTCAACCCCGCGAGCCATCGCCGGTACTCTTCTTTACGTTCCGCATCCTGTTCGTCCAAAAACTGGTCGACGCGTCTCAGCGACATGATTTCAAACCCCATCGCCCGGAATCCGCTGTGAAGCAACCGATTCAAACGACCTCGCATTCTACCCTGCCCTTCCCATGGATTCATCGCCGCACCGCAGCAACCCTACGCTCGAATCCGTGTGCACAACGCGCCCCCACCCAATGCGCCAGTCCCCGACGGGACGGCTGTCAGACATGGCGGGAACAACCTCAAACTTGCCAAAACCGATTAGCGAATGCTGTTCCCTCTTGGGCTCATGGAGTCCGCCGGTACCGACACTTACGCTGAGACTGTAGGTGCCCGGACAAAGCGGCAGTCGGTTCACCGTCAGAGCCAGCAAGTGCCTGCCGGCACCCGTTACGAGAAATGCCGGCGAGAAACCGCTCAAGACCGCAATACCTGTTGCATCGTTAACAGAATAGCCGAACCGGAGATGATCCTGCGCCGTCCAGGTCTCGACCATGATCTCCAGCTCCACGGAACCTCCGATGGGGATTCCGTCGAGGCTGCGCTCACATAACCCCACCTCTACAATTGCAGCAGCCTGGCCGCCATGACACTGGGCCTGACATTCAAGAGACGACACCGGCGTCCGCCCCCTCAGCATCAGGCGAGGCATGCTTTCCATGTATCGGCCAACGGCCTCCGCCGTGGCGCCATCATGCTGCAGAACCCCGTGGTCAAACACAAGGCAACGCCGCGTGAGTTGAGCAATGGCGGCCATATTGTGACTCACGAAAATGACCGTACGACCACCTTGGGCCACATCGTCCATCTTCCCGAGGCATTTCTGTTGAAACGCCATGTCGCCAACCGCCAGAACCTCGTCCACGATGAGCACATCTGGCTCCAAGTGTGCCGCTACGGCGAACGCCAACCGGACATACATGCCGCTGGAGTAGCGTTTAACCGGGGTATCAATAAACTCGCCCACCTCTGCAAAGTCCACGATGTCGTCGAACTTGCGACGAATCTCCGCACGCGTCATTCCCAGTATGGTTCCGTTTAGGAATACGTTCTCGCGACCGGTCAGTTCGGGATGGAATCCCGTCCCAACCTCCAGAAGGCTGGCAATACGCCCCTTGATTCTTACCACGCCCTGTGTCGGCGCAGTGATCCTGGAGAGAACCTTCAGAAGCGTGCTCTTGCCGGCGCCGTTCCTCCCTATGATGCCGAGTATCTCACCGCGCCGTATCTGAAGACTGACGTCCCGCAGTGCCCAAATGTGCTTTCCGTCCGCGGACTCCATCCCCACTCCACGGGAGCGAGACAATTCCCGTCTCACGGGAAGGTGCGGATCCGGCAGGCCCCGCCGTCTATGCCACCAGCGCTGGAAATCGTCCCGGAAGGTCATGGGGCCAAGAGTCCCGATCCGGTAACGTTTCGAAAGCCGCTCGATGCTTATGACGGTCTCATCAGACATTGGTTAGATCGTGTCCATGAAAGTGCGTTCCACGCGGTGAAAGAGAACCGTTCCGAGGAATAGAATGCCGACGGCCATCGCACCGCTGTAGGCCAGATGCATCGGTTGGAACAACCCGACTCCCATAACCGCGTACCGAAACGATTCGATAACAGGTGTCATAGGATTGGCCAGCAGGATCC
>CAZWPN010000057.1:0-18275 GCA_964635275.1 uncultured Victivallales bacterium
GGGCTGGGTGTTCACCAGCGGCGGGGAATGGATGCAATACATGTGGCAGGGGTTCCCGCTTAGCCAGATCGGAATCTGGGTGCTTCCGGAAGATTGTACGAGTTTGCCGGGCGATATCGGCGCCTATAGCAGCACGCGGTCCGGGCGGTATGGCGCGCGGGCAGTGCGCACGGCCGCCGCGAAAAACGACAAAGATTCACCGTTGCAGGTGGACGCGTTTCCGAACTTGGTCGGATACGACCTGGCCATCGTGAACTTGTCGGGCCAGTTCCGGAACACCGGCGACAAACCGCTGAAAGTAGAGCTGGTTTCGTCGTTACCGGCCTCCAGCTTCCTGCGGGGGAGCACCTCGCGCGTCTTCACGGCGGCGGCCAAGGCCGTGACGCCGTTCAAGGTTCCGTTGGTGCTGACCCGTGCCCTGACGAGTGTGACGGAACGCGGGGGACGGGGACTCTTCTTGCCCATGCAGATCAAGGGGCCTGGCGGCGAGACGCTGGGCGAGGCCAAGGTCCGGTTGTCGCCGGATGTCCTGACGCGCCAGCCCGGGGCCGTGCCGTCGCTGGACGGCGGGAAGATCGATCTGAAGATGACGAACGCGACGGCGAATCCGCTGACGCTGGCGTTCGAGATGCCCTCGCTGCCGGCCGTCAGGATCGGCGAGTCGAAGCAGACCCTCACCGTCGCGGCCGGCGGCGAAGGCGTGGTGGCGTTCCGTGTTCCGCGGCAGTCGTTCCCGCAGGATGGGCCGTGCCGCATTCCGTATCGCGTAACCATCGGCAACGGCGCGGCGCGGCCCTTCGAGACATCCGTTGAACTGCAGACGCAATCACGATGGTGGATCAGACGGCCGATCCAAGCGGAAGCGAAGATGGCGGGAGATGGCGATGACTCGATGAAGCTCTTGGAGGGGATGAGCGGAGGCGTCTTATCCGAGGCCGGCGATGTCTTCACCCTGGCCGTTCCTTCCAAGGGGTGGGACCCGGTGACTTGCGGTTTGGCGGTCACGCTCGACAAGGCAGGCCCGCTGAAGACGCTGGACTCCAGGGTCATCGGGGCCACACGCGCCATTGCGGCCGGTGACGCGGATGCAATTCTCGACGTGCGCGCGGTCAATGCTGAAGGCGTAGAAATGTCGCTGGACCCGCCGAAGGAAGGCGAGGTGTTGTTCTTCCTCAGCGCCTGGGTCAACGACAAGCTGGCTTTCGACTCGCGTCAGCAGAAAGAGAAACGCTCCAAGCCGATTCGCCTCCTCAAGGGAGCCAATAACGTCGTGGTGGAATGGCGGTCGAATAAGGCAATAGAGACCAAGGCTGGAGGCGTCAGGGTGCAATTCAACAACGCCACGACCGGCAAGCCCGTGCCCGATGTGCTTCTCGACATGGATAACCGGTGAGATGCAACCGATGAAGCAGACCAGCAAGGCGGCAGCCCGTCCTGCAGGAACGGCGGCTTCGGCTTGCGCGTTGCCATGAACCAGCCCTGAAAGGCGACTTTTCAGACATAGGACACAGTAACTGCGAAGCGCTACGTGGTCAGTCCCGCGCAGTTCTTGCGTTCCTCACTTCTTCTTCGCGCCGGTCCCACGCTGCATCGGTTCGACAGTATACTTCTTGTGGACGAACTTCCGATCAACGGCAATCAGCGGGCTGAAGAAGCGTCTCAGGCGCAGCCGCAGGATCGTCTCCTTGGCCAGGGGATCTGCGTAGTCGTTCCCTGTCCATTCCGGGTACCACACCATGACTTCTTTGCTCAATTGCTTGCGAGCGTTGTTCGTGGCTCCTCTCGCTACCTCTGGCGCGTAGAGACCCATCTCGCTCAGAACGGCGTACGTGCCAATATAAAGCAGCGTGGCGATCACGACGCCAACCACGACCAGTTTCTTCAGTTTCATTGTCACGAATCCTTTTTGCTGATTTCCCGCTTCGGGCGATTCTGCAATCGCCCTTCGTCTGAGCGGACAGTATCTCCGCGCACCATCAGAATCAATTGATAAATGCCAGCCGGTCGTGGGACCGCCGAAAGCCTCGTTGGCCACCCGATTCGTGGCCGTGCTCGCCCCGTGTTGTCTCCGGGCGAGGCAATCCTGCCGCCCTCTTTCCTTCTGAAGCGCGATGCCTCATCCTGCGGACGCGACCACTGCGTGCGGGGACACTGCGTGCAGTTCGAGTTTGCTGTGGTTGGAGATGAAGTAATCCATGGCCCACTTGTTCGGGAAAAGTATCACGTATTGGCCGCGGTTGTCTTTGGCTATTCTGACGTTTTCACCAAGATAGTCGTTTGACAAGGTCTGCGCGTTCACGCCCAGGCCGAACCATCGGATCTGAGTGTAGGGGGCAGGCTCAATCTGTGGTTCAGCCGAGTACTCGTCCCGCAACCTGTACATAACCACATCGAACTGCAACTGCCCGACCGCACCTAAGAGAGTGGTGGTCAACGGCCCGTCGGTAATCGTGAAGGCCTGAATGATCCCCTCCTCCAGCAACTGGTCGAGCCCCTCGCGCAACTGCTTGTACTTGGCCGCGCCGGTGTTACGGATGTAGGCAAACACTTCGGGCGGAAACCGGGGGATCTCGTCGTACCTAATGGCCGGGTTAGTGCTCAGCGTATCGCCGATACGAAAAGCCTTGCGGGTGACCAGCCCAACGATGTCACCCGGATATGCGACCTCGAGCGACTCACGATCCCTGCCAAAAAGCTGCTGCGGGTGGGATAAACGAATTGGCTTACCCGTTGCCGGATCGTCCACAACCATGTCCTTGACGAACTGTCCGGAGCAGACCCGAACGAACGTGAGCCGATCGCGGTGGTGCGGGTTCATGTTGGCCTGTACCTTGAAGACAAACCCGGAGAAATCGGTTGACTCGACGGGGACCAGGCCGGAAACGGAACGGCGGGGTTGTGGGGTGGCGCCATGCTTGACAAAGTAGTCCAGCAGGAGTTGAACGCCGAAGTTGTTCATACCGCTGCCAAAAAAGACGGGGGTGATCAGTCCGGCCTTGAGTTGATCCTCATCGAACGACTCCCCGGCCCCGTTGAGGATCTCGATGTCGCCAAGCCACACCTCCCGGATATGTGCCGGAATTTCCCGCAGAATAGCCTCGTCATCAATACGTGTAATGCGGGTCGGCGCACGGTACTTGTTATGAGCCGTACGCTCGAATAGGTGCAGGTTCTTCTCCAAACGATCATACACGCCGCGAAACTCCTGTCCGCTGCCGAGCGGCCAGGTAACCGGAAAGGCGCCAATCCCCAAGACCCCCTCCAGCTCATCGAGCAGAGAGAGAGGATCGCGCGCCGGCCGGTCCATCTTGTTCATGAAGGTGAAGATGGGAATACCACGCAAGCGGCATATCTCGAAGAGCTTGCGCGTGCGCTCTTCAATTCCCTTGGCCGCATCAATGACCATGACAACGCTGTCCACGGCTGTCAGCACCCGGTAGGTGTCCTCGCTGAAATCCTTGTGTCCGGGCGTATCGAGAAGGTTGATCACGCAATCGTTGTATTCGAACTGCAGCAGCGTAGAAGATATTGATATCCCTCGCTCCTTCTCCAGTTCCATCCAGTCCGACGTGGTATTCCTCTGGTTCTGGCGCGCCCGAACCGAACCGGCGAGCTGAATTGCGCCACCATAGAGAAGGAGCTTCTCGGTAAGGGTCGTCTTGCCTGCATCCGGATGTGAGATGATGGCGAACGTGCGCCTCCGCGCAATCTGCTTCCGCATCGCGTCATCAGCCATATAGGGCTCCGCTTCCTTGGGAATCTTCAACCGGTGTGGTCATGCGCGCGGAGGATAAGGGGCACACGGTCATTCGTCAACCCTCGATCCTCACCCTCGATCCTCAACCGTGCTTTTCGGGCGCTTCCGGGTTTGGAGGGGTATTTCATATTGACGAGTGGTGCTGGGGAGCCGGATCGAGTAATTACTGGTTTTACCGTTGATCCCAACCACCGGCCTGATACCATGACAAAAAATGCGATTGATCAGAAATAGCGTCAGGGCTTGGGCTGAACTGGTTCGGCTTGCGAATCTGCCTACCGTGCCTGGCGATCCGCTGGCCGGTTTCCTGCTCGCAGGCGGGTGGGGTGTACTGGCGCGACAGGCAGCCGCTCCAGCTTTAGCTGCGTTGCTGTTGTATGCGGCCGGCATGGCGCTGAACGATGCGGCGGATATCGAGGAGGACCGGCGGACCCGCCCGGAAAGGCCCCTGCCGTCGGGTCGGATCTCGCGTCGGGCCGCGCAGATCGCCGGCTGGGCTCTGCTATGTTGCGGTGTGGCGTGCGCTTTTGCCGCCGGATGGGTGGCGGGCTGTTTCGGACTGGCGTTGGCGGCGGCAATTCTTGCGTACGATCTGGCCACGAAACACTTCCCATGGATCGGCCCTTTCAACATGGGGCTTTGCCGGGCGCTGAGCCTGTTGATGGGCGCAGCGGCTGCATGTGGATCGTTCATTCTTCCATGGACAAGCCTTCTGGCGGCGGTCGGCCTTGGTGCGTACGTTATGGCTGTGACGAGACTGGCGCGCCGGGAGACCGAGTCTGGCCGCCTGGGCGGCGGTCGCTGGGCGCCCATGGGCATTCAGGCGCTGGCTCTCGTCGCCGTCGGCGGCGAAGCCTTGTCCGGATTCACGCTGCCTTTGCGGACGGTAGTTTCTATCGGGGCGCTTGCATTCCTCTCGGTCTGTCACGCGGGGCTTGTCGGATGGTCGCTCCGTGGTGTTCAGGAACCCCGCGGCATACAACGCGGGATTGGCGGGTTCATTCACGGGCTCCTGTTTCTTCAGGCCGCCATGGCTGCCATTGGAGCCTTGCGCCCAGATGTGGCGGCGGTGGGCGCGCTGGTCTTGATTCTTGGCTCCCGGTGGCTCTCTCGCTGGTTCCAGAGCAGTTAAGGTGAACCTGAGCGGTGCCGTTGACGTTCAACGGGTAACAGACATCAGGCGATTGGCAGTCTCATGCGCGACAAACGGAAGAAGTTGCTGGTGATTCAAGCGGCGGCGCTTGGATATGACATGGTCCGCCGGCGTTCGCTCCGCGTCACCGGGCTGGAGGATTTCCGTTCCGCCAGTGGGATCTTTCCTGCACTGACTTGCCCCGTCCAGGCTTCTTTCCGTACCGCCAGTCCGCCGTCCGCGCATGGTATGGTGGGGAATGGGCTGTTGTATCGAGATCTGCGCCGTGTTCTTTTCTGGGAGCAGTCGGCCGCGCTGGTTGGCGGAAGGCGCATCTGGGAAACGCAACGGGAAGACGGTCGGAAGGTAGCCCTGATGTTCTGGCAACAGAGCCTGGGCGAGCGCGCGGATGTGATACTTTCTCCCGCGCCGGTCCACCGGCATCATGGCGGCATGCTTGAGGCTTTCGCCGGTGTGCCGGAAGGGCTTTACGGGAATCTCTGCCGGCGTGTTGGGCGCCCCTTCGCGCTGCGCCAATACTGGGGGCCGCTGGCATCGGTTCGCTCGTCGGACTGGATCGCTGAAGCCACGGCACAACTCCTCGCCGATTCACAGTGTTCACCCGATCTGTGCCTGACCTATCTGCCGGCGCTCGACTATGACCTGCAGCGGTTCGGTCCGGATTCGCCGCAGGCCGGCAGGGCGCTCGATGCCCTTGGCCGCGAGATCGAGCATCTGGTATCCGCAGCCGGCACAAACGGCTATGACGTTCTTGTCTTTGGCGACTATGCCATCGCGCCGGTTCAGCGCGCAGCCTATCCTAACCGCGTCTTGCGAAGCGCCGGTTTGTTCGGAACGCGAACCGTGCGCGGCATGCTCTATCCGGACTTCCATCATGGACGCGCCATGGCCGTGGCAGATCACGAAGTGGCGTTTGTGCATGCAGCCTCGCCGGCTTCGCTGGAGGAAGCCGCGGCCGCGCTGAAGGGAATGCCCGGCGTCGCCGAAGTGCTTCGCGGCGACACGCTCCGTTCGGCTGGTGCGGATCACCCGAACGCCGGCGGTCTGGTCCTCGTTGCCCAAGATGGGTGGTGGTTTGCGTATCCGTGGTGGGACAACCCGGCGGAAGCGCCCGACTATGCGGGGCATGTGGACATCCACAACAAACCCGGATACGACCCGTGTGAATTGTTCTTCGGGTGGCCGCCGTGGAAGACGGGGTTGAATCCGGACCGCGTGCGCGGTTCACACGGCAAAGCCGGCGCAGGGCGGCTTGTGGCGTGGGCCTGCACGGCGGAGATTGATCGCGGCGTACATTCGATTCTGGATCTGGCTGCGTGGGTGAGGGACAGGAGTTACGGCAAATGAGCGCGCACAAGACACGGAAGCGGCGAGTGCCGGAAAGGGTTGAGACGGTAAGCCAGCGATTCGCTGTTCCATTCGACTACCCGGTGCATTTCGTTCATGGCGTGTTCGATCCCCGACAGCCGCTTCTTGCCAGCACGATCCACCGGAAAGACGGCCCTAAACCGCATCGTGTCCTGGTCTACGTTGATAGCGGCCTTGCCAAAGCCTGGCCGGGCCTGATCGAACGGATCGGCGCCTACTTCAACGAACACCGCGGCCTGGCGGTGCTGGTGGACGCTCCTATCCTCGTCGGCGGGGGCGAAACGGCGAAAGTCGGGTGGGAACCTGTTCGCGAGGTCATGAATGCTTTGGGGCGGTATCACATGTGCCGCCAGAGCGCGATCATTGTCGTTGGCGGCGGCAGCGTGCTCGATATGGTCGGGTTCGCGGTGTCGCTGGTCCACCGGGGACTGCGCCTGATCCGGGTGCCGACCACCGTGCTCAGCCAGAATGACGGCGGAGTGGGGGTCAAGACCGGCATGAACGAACATGGCGCTAAGAACTTTGTGGGGACCTTCGCGCCGCCGTTTGCGGTGATCAACGACGCCACGCTCCTGACGACATTGCCGCAGTCCCACTGGGTTGGAGGCATTGCCGAGGCCTTCAAGGTGGCTATCATCCGTGACAGGCGTTTTTTTGATTTCCTGTGTCAGAACGCGAACCGCATCCGGAACCGGGATCAGGGGCTGATGGAGGAACTGGTAAAGCGGTGCGCGCGACTGCATCTTCGGCACATTCGCACTGGCGGTGATCCCTTCGAGATGGGATCGGCGCGGCCCCTGGATTTCGGGCACTGGCTTGGCCATGAACTCGAGGTGTTGTCCGGTTTCGGGGTGGGGCACGGTCAGGCCGTTGCTGTCGGCATTGCGGCGGATTCCTATTATGCGATGCGCAAGGGGTATATTTCCCGAAAGGAACTGGGGCGCATCCTGCGGGGACTGACCGCCGCCGGGCTGCCGGTTTGGAGTCGCTGGCTCGACCGGCGTGACGCCGCGGGCGGGCGGAAGGTGATGGCGGGGCTGGAACGGTTTCGCGAGCACCTTGGCGGCGCGTTGACCGTGACATTGCCGAAGCCCATTGGCGTGGGGTGCGAGGTGCATGAGATCGCCGCAGACCTGATGGGGGAAGGACTGGACTTTCTCCGGAATCATGCGAGGAGCCATCGGTCGTGAGGATTCGCGCGGAGCCGCCCTGCGATCTGACCTATTGCCTGAACATCCACCCCGGCGAGGCGTGGAGCCAGGCGCTGGAGAACATCCGCTGTCATGTTCTTCCCCTGAGAGACGCGCTATCTCGCGGCGTTCGGTTCGGGTTGGGCCTGCGATTGGGCGATCAGGCCGCGCGGACGTTGAGCGATTCCAGAGAGCGAGAGTTGTTTCACCGATTCCTGCACGAGAACCAGTTGTATGTCTTCACTATCAATGGCTTTCCTTACGGACCTTTCCATGGCCAGAGCGTTAAGACTTCCGCCTACCATCCGGACTGGCGCACGCAGGAACGGCTGGACTATACGGTGCGGCTGGCGGAGATTCTTGCCGCGCTGCTTCCGGAGGGCGGTTTCGGAAGCATCAGCACAGTTCCAGGATCGTACGGCGAGTGGGTGCGAACGGAGGCCGACGAGGATGCCATTGCCCGGCAACTGGTGCTGTGCGCGGAATCGCTTGCACGGATCGAGGCACGGACCGGCCGGCGCATCGGAGTGGCGCTGGAACCTGAGCCTGACTGCTATCTTGACGACGCGTCCGACGGGATAGCGTTCTTCGAGAGACATCTGCTGCCGCAGGCGCGGCTGGCCGGTGTGGGGGAGGCAGCGGTGCGGAGGCATGTCGGCGTATGTCTCGATCTCTGCCATGAAGCCGTGGCTTTCTCAGATGCCGGAAAGAGCGTGGCATCCATGGCGCAGGCGGGGATCGGCATCTTCAAGACACAGATCAGCGCGGCGCTGGAAACCGTGGTATGCGCCGAATCGGTGAGGGAACTGGCGCGGTTTGAAGATTCTGTTTATCTGCACCCGGTCCGTGTGCGCGACGACGCCGGCGGCATGCGGTGGTTCGGCGATCTGACCGCCGCCACGCTGGGCAGTCTGGCGGCCAGTGAAGGCGCAACCCTGCGCACGCATTTCCATGTTCCACTCTATTGGGTTGGCTCTGGCCTGCTTCGAACCACGGCGGCGGGCATTACGTCAACCCTTATGGAGCAGATTATCGCGGCGGGATGCCGGCATTTCGAGATCGAGACCTACACTTTCTCGGTTCTGCCCCCCGATGCGAGGGACGCCGGCATTAAGGAGAGCCTGCTGCGGGAATTCCAGTTCGCCGCCGGACGGTTTGGGTGATCCTGGTCTGCTTCTGAGGTGAAACGTCCGCCGTACGCTCGCTTCGTGCGCCCCCGGCCCTTTCGGCGTCAGGGCGTCAGTGTCACGTCTTCACATTCCACGGAATAGCCGTTGGCGACCGAATTGTCGGCGTACGCCGTTCCTTGCCTAAACCCGGCTGACTCGGCTGAGATTCTGCGTTGCCCATTGCAGCCATTCTCTCCTTTCGCGGGTATCATGGAAGGCGTGGAAGTCGGGGCATAGAAGAGTTCTGTAGAATGTTGCGGTGCTTTGGGGCATGTGGTAGATTCCGGTCATAAGCAAGGCCGAGAGACTCATGACCTAAGTGATGAGCGGCAGGGCCGATGCGAGTATTGGGTTCGAGGATTTGCTGCACTTGTTGCGGCGAATGGGATTTGAGATGCGCGTCAGCGGCGAAGACAACCGCTCGAAACATTGGGCTATCGCTCTCGGACTACCAGCTCGCCGCCCAACTCGCCGCCATTCAGTTGGAGCTTGAGCACCGACTCAAATGACGCCTTTTTTGTTTGGTTCGCGCTACGTAGCACGCCTCTCCCACCGCGGGAACATGAAGGATTGTCCAGTTGCTGCAGCGCCGTGCAGTCACACGCTTTCTGTGTGGCGCAAGAAGTTATCACTTCTTATCGGTGAACAAAGGATGGTGGTGGGGCTAGGATTCGAACCTAGGAAGGCGTTAGCCAGCAGATTTACAGTCTGCCCCGGTTGGCCACTTCGGTACCCCACCATGGTAGATATCGCTCTTCCCCAGGCTACGATTCGCAGTCGCAGGTGCTGTGTGCCCGGCAATCCGCGCGGCGCCATGTCAGGAGAGCGCCGGAATCTTGCATGAGCGTTCGATGCCCGGCAAGCAAAAAGCGCGTGAGTGAAGCGACGAATCTCCGGGGGGGCTCTCTCAGGAACCCCACCACTTGATGGAGTGGATGCCAGTAGCCCGTCAGTCGTGTAGGGGCGGCGCTTGTCGCTGCCCGTGGGCGGACACACACGCAAGGTCCGCCTCTACATACCCCCGCGTCACTGAGGCGCGTGATTCGGCCTAATTTGCTGGCTCCGTAGCCGCCGCTCTCCTATTCTTGCTCCTTTTACCCGGTATCCTTTTGTGGAAAGTAACGGTCATTCTTCCGCGTTGAGACGACACTTGACGCTCGTGACGGTCGGCGGTTGCCTGGCCATGGTCTTCATGAGCCTGGTGGCGTCCTCTATCACCACGGAGTTCTTTCGGGAACTCGGCGCCACGGAACTCCAGTTTGGTCTGCTGGGCGGTTTGCCCATGATCATGCTGTCTCTCCAGTTCCTGGGCGCCTATCTGTACGTGACCGGTCGCATCCGCCGCCGCAAGCCGATCTTCATGTTCATGCTCATAGCCTGCCGTCTGCTATTCGTGCCCATGGCGCTGCTTCCGCTCCTCATGCCGCAGGTGCCCGGCTGGTACTGGATTGTGCCGTTCATCGCGTTGTCGGCTGCCAGCAGCGCGATGAACAACCTTGTGACGCCCCTTTGGCTTTCGTGGATGGGCGACCTGGTTCCCCGCCCCCTTATCAATCGGTACTGGGCGGAACGGCAGCGGTACATGCAACTGGTTTGGACCGCAGCATTCCTGGCCGTAACGCTCTTCATCCTTCACAGCTCCCACTGGCCTGTCCGCAGCTCGTTTGCCCTGCTTGCCATGTTGGGCGTGGCTGCCGGAATCGCCGACATCCTGCTGTTCATCCGCGTGCCGGAACCGGAAACCCACACCGGAGAGTCCGAGGGCATCTTCCGGACACTGGTAGCGCCGCTGCGCGACGCCCACTACCGTGGGGTGGTTCTCTTCAACTGCTTCTTCGTCTTCTCCACCATGTTCGCCGCAGCCTTCTGGCAGATCTACTTGCTCAAGATTCTGAGGGTGGAACTCTGGAAGACCAACCTCATGTGGTGCGTGATGGGCATCGGCGTCGCGCTGATCGCCCGCACGTGGGGCCGCCTGGCGGACCGCCACGGCCAGCGGCCGGTGCTGGTGCTGTCCGTCGCCTTGAAACCGTGGATTGCCCTTGCATTCCTTCTAGCCACACCGGCCAATGCGTTCTGGTTTCTGAGCATCGTGTTTTTCTTCGACAGCATGGCGAACAGCGGGCACATCATTGCCAACAACGGGTTCATGATGAAGGTTGCACCGCGCAACAACCGCGCCATGTTCGCGGCCGCGACACAGGCTTTATCAGGCATTGCCGGCGGGCTCGGAGCCATTTTGAGCGGCTATGCCTTGCAGTTAACCGATAACTTCCATCTGGACTGGGCTGGCCGCGACTGGAACCATTACCACCTGATCTTCTTCATAAGCTTCTGGCTGCGGATGCTGTGCATTCCCATGGCGCTTCGTATTCGAGAGCCCGACAGCGGATCGTCCGCATTGGTGCTGAGCCAGCTTCTGGAAGGATGGCCCATGCGGTACCTGCTCGTCCCAATCGATTTCTGCCGGAAACTGCTGCCTGGAAGCAGGGAAGATGAGTCGGGGAGGCGGGGGTGAGAAGGCGGATCCTGTCGAGTGTTCGATGGTGAGTGCACCACCAAAGCCGGAAGAACTGATCTTGTCAAAGCGGGATTTTGGCATCGCATCTCCGGTTTCCGGCATGGTAAGCTTCCACCCGGTACAGCCGCGATGGGGAGGGGCTGCAGGAGAATAATCAGGAGAGGATCGGGTGCTGACAATATGATTCCGCGCTTGGTGGTTTCGGATGTGGACGGATGCATTACGGATGGGAAAGGCAAGGCCGTGGATGCTGCGCTGCTCTCAATGCTGCGCACGGTGATCCGCGACCACGGTATCCGCCTCATTCTGTGCAGTGGCCGGGTCCATCCTTATCTGGAGGCCGTTGCCCAGCAGATCGGGCTTGAGACCACACGCGATCCGCTGATCGTTCAGAGCGGGGCCGCCTTCTACTACCAGTGCGAAGATCGTATGGAGCCGCTGCTCAGCGACAGGCAGCGCGAAGCGGTGACGGAGGCCAACCGCCGGCTGAAGGCCCGCGCGAAATTGGACAGTGGATGGCATCTGGAGGCTGGTCGTGACCTCACGGCCTGCGCGGTTCCAGACCCAGGCGGCATCACGATCCCCGATCTGACGCAGATCGTCAACGAGGAGCTTGGAGATCTCGAGATAGAGACCCATCCATCAGACGGCGGCGTGGACGTCGTGGCCGCAGGCGTGAACAAAGGCTTTGCCCTGCGGATTGCGCTGGAACGGTTGGGCATCGCCGCGGAGGAGGTGCTAGGCATCGGGGATACGGGTGGCGATCTCTCTTTCCTGTCGATGGTCGGAATGACGGGGTGCCCGGCCAATGCGGTGAAGGCCGTGCGCCGTCTGGTCCTATCCAAGCAGGGCCACTCCTCGTCGTTTGAGACAACGGAAGGCGTCATTGATATCCTGCGTTACTACTGCGCCGGCGGCAATCAGGCCGCTCGCGCGACGATTTTTGGCGTCAGTCTTCGCCATCCCAAGAGCATCAGCGACGAGCGTGGCAGACTGATCCAGTGGCTGGATGGAACCGACGCACTCTCGTACGTGAGTTTCTACGAGATCGAGACACTCCCCGGATACGTGCGCGGCAATCACTACCATCCGGCCGGCACACGTGAGGAGCTGATCCGAGTCACACGCGGGCAATTTACAGTGTACCTCGATGATCTGCGTGTGGACTCTCCAACGCACGGCGTGCGCCAGCAGATTGTGCTGCGCGCCAGCGAGCCGCACATGCTGCGCGTCCCTTCAGGCGTGGCGCATGCCCTCGTCAATACCGGTAGGGAAGTGGCCAGCGCTTCGATCCATTCCACCGAGCATCACCAACCGGGCCATGACTTTGACCACATCGTTGTGCCCGCGAAGGGTTATCGTCCGGAAGGGAATGCCTGAAGGAGCAGTGGGGCCTGCCTCCGTCCAAATGGGCTTCACGGATGTGGCAGCGGACTTCCGTCGGGCAGGCAACCGATCAAGGCGGCGCCTATGACGCCGGCAGAGTCGCCAATCTGGTGCTTGACGATCGGCGTCTCGAGGCTATCGCTGAATACCTGGGCGGCGACTTGCTTGACCCCCTCGGTATAGATCGCATCGAAGTTGGAAACGCCGCCGCCCAATACCACGATGTCCGGATCAAGCACGTTGATCAGATTGGCCACCGCCCGGCCGAAGTTCTTGAAAAAGACGGCCATGAAGGCCACCGCTTCGGGTTCGCCCTTATAGTAGCCTGCCTCGATATCCCGGAGTTTGCGGGCCTCTCCGTGCTGCTCCTTCCAGCGCTTCTCCAGTCCGCCGCCGCTGATGAAGGTCTCCACGCATCCCGGCGTACCGCAGTAGCATACGGGCCCGGCGGGATCGATGGACATGTGCCCCCATTCTCCGCCTATTGCCTGGAGCCCTGTCCAGACGTCGCCCTTGTAGACCAGTCCGCCGCCGCAACCTGTGCCCATGATGACGCCGAAAACCATGTTCTTGCCGCGCCCTGCGCCTAAGAGTGCCTCAGCCATGGCGAAGCAGTTCGCGTCGTTCTGGATCACGATCTTCCGGCCGAGCCGCTTCTCGATATCCTCGCGCACCGGCATGCCGTTCATGCACACCGTATTGGAGTTCTTCAGCAGCCCCGTGCGCAATGAGAGCGCGCCCGGCGTGCCGATGCCGAATGTGTGTGGCCGTCGATGGATGCCGTCGGCGAGCGTCTCATAGAGCCGCCTGATGTTGTCCAGAATATGGTCGTAGCCTTTTTCCTTCTCCGTGGGTACCCGCTTGCGGAGCAACTCCTTCCCGTGCTCATCGAGGGCGATCCCCTCGATCTTGGTTCCCCCCAGATCCATACCCAGTCTGCATACACCAGCCTGCATATGCACTCTTGTTGTCATGCCCGCGTCTCCAATGATGCCTGTTGACATTGTGAAGAAACCGGCCTGGCGCCGGTTCACAGGGGGACACGGTAGCGCCTCAATTCACTGAAGTAAAGCGTTGGAACTTGAAGAATCCGGGATGGACGGGCATAGTTCGAGCTATGAAGAACAGACCGCGCGTATTTAGCATGCTGGCGACACTGCTTCTGTCGGGTTGGATCCCGGACTTGGCTGTCGGTGCCATGGCGATTGCAGGCCGGGAAGGCCAAGCGCGGGCGCCTGTGACGTTAACTGTTGAGGGACGGATCGCCGGCGTGAGCGGCAGTGCTGATGAGAAAGTATATGCGACCATCGTGTATGGATCGCTCGCGGGAGAGAGGCACAAGCTCAGCGAACTGAACTGGGATCTCTCTGGCGTCGCCATGGCCGGTATGGCGGTAACGCTGGAAGTCAAACGCCTGCTTCTTCGTGCTTCAGTGTTGAATGCGGTTACGGAAGGCGACGGACAAATGGCGGATTACGACTGGTTTCTTTACGACCGGCCTGATTTCTGGACGCACCGGTCGGTCAGCGACGTTAGCGTTGATCAAGGCTGGCAGGTGGACTTGCAGGGGGCCGTGCGTCTGATTCAGGCATCCGGAGTTGAGGTTGCGGCCATGGCAGGGCTTCGCGGGATGACTTGGGAATGGAGCAACTCAGGGGCAGAGTACGTGTATTCCTCGCTTGGAGTGGCGGACGGTTTCCCGGGGAGCGGCTACTCTTGGGAGCAGACCGATCCGGATGCCGTTCGCGACCTCGTGTGGACCGGCGCCTCCGGCACAACTGGAATCCGATACGAGCAGCAGTACTGGATTCCATATGCGGGAGTAACGGCGACGTACACGGCGGGCCGCTTTCAGCTTGAAGGGCACCTCATGGCCAGCGGGTTCGTCATGGCAGAGGACATAGACTACCACCTCTTCAGAGGACTGCGGTTCAATGGGAGGTTTTCCGGCGGGGACTATTTCGCGTACGGTGTCTCGGCGCGAATGCGGGTTGGCGCCCGGGCGTTTGTGCGTGCGGAGGTGGAAGGACAGGAAGTCCGGGAAATGATCGGCGACATGACCATCAAGGATCTTGAGACGGGCCGCCGGGTTACGGTGCATGACAGCGCCGGGCTGGCGCTGCAGTCCACCGCCGCAACAATGGCAGTCGGGCTGAGGTTCTGAGATCATCACCTGCAGCGTGTCATCGTTGAAAACGGCTCCTGTAGACCGGCATGAGATTCATGACATATGGATAGAACACTCAGGCTCCCGAACGCCATGAACCTGCGCGATATGGGCGGCTATCCGGTGAATGGAAGCATCACCATCTGGAAGCGCGTGCTTCGCGGCGACAATCCGAACCGGCTTACGCCCGAGAGCGTGCAGGCACTGGTCGAGTATGGCCTGCGCACGGTGATCGATCTGCGCCATCAGGACGAAGCGAACGATCCGACCAACCCCTTTGTGCCTGGCGGCCCAGGGGCCGCAGCCGGGGTGACCCTTCATAGCATTCCGCTGATGGACGTCGTGACCTATGAAGCGAATCCGGTTCTCAAAGCAGGGCCGCATTCGAGCGCCTGGAGCATTGCGATGCTGGAGACATTCGGCCCCAACATCGCCTGCGTCATGCGTACCATGGCACTGGCACCGAAAGGCGCGGTGCTCTTTCATTGTCATCTTGGCAAGGACCGGACCGGCTTGATCGGACAACTGTTGCTGTCTTCGATCGGTGCGGATGAGGATGTGGTGCGTGAAGACTATCTGCAGAGCAACCCATGCCTCGAACCGTGGTTCGACGAGATTCGCACCACGCATGCTCCAACACCCGAGAAACTCGTGGAAGTAAACGACTGGCTGCACCACTGGATGTACGCACCAGCCGAGATGGTGCCGGGCACCATTGCGTACCTGGTATCGCAATACGGCAGCGCGAAGAACTACCTGAAGCATATTGGCCTTACCGGGTTCGAAACCGATGCTCTGGTGGCCCGATTGCTGGTCTGAGCCGATGGTCAGGGAATCTCCTCTGATGTTGATCCGGCGATGAGTTGCGAGTAATATTCCGACGTGGATATCTGAATGGCGGCGTAAAAAGAAGGCGACAACAATAGCAGAAGGAGGGTTCTATGGACCTGAAGGGAAGCAAGACGGAAGCCAACTTGAAGGAAGCATTTGCCGGCGAGTCGCAGGCGCGTAACAAGTATACCTATTTTGCATCGGCGGCTAAGAAGGAAGGGCTGGAACACATAGCCTCGGTGTTTCTGGAAACCGCGGAGCAGGAGAAGGAGCACGCCAAGCTGCATCTTAAGGCTCTGGACGGCATCGGCAATACGATCGATAACCTCAAGGCCGCAGCCGCTGGTGAGAACGAAGAAACCGTGAATATGTACCCCCGGATGGCCCGTGAGGCCCGCGAAGAAGGGTTTGAAGATATTGCGCGGGTCTTTGAAGGCATCGGCCGGATCGAGAAAGAACACCGCGACCGGTATCAGAAGCTTCTCGAGAACTTGACGGCTCAACGCGTCTTCAAGCGGACGGAGAAGGTGGTATGGCGCTGCCGGAACTGCGGCTTCGTCGTGACGGCCACCGGCGCGCCTGCGCAGTGCCCGGTCTGCAAGCACCCGCAGGGATACTTTGACATCATGCCGACGAACTACTGATCATGCCGATAATCGAACCGCACATCCACATGTATTCGCGGACCACGGATGACTACCAGTCCATGTACGGGGCTGGCATCCGGGCCTGCGTGGAGCCGTCGTTCTGGCTCGGCGTCAACCGGCGATACGCCGGAACCTTCTTCGATTACTTTCGTCTCATCCTGGACTTCGAGACAGTGCGCGCCCGGCGTTTCGGCATTGACCACTATGCCGCCGTTTCGCTCAATCCCAAGGAGGCGGAAGACACAGGCGTTGCAGGGGATGTCATGGACGGCATGGCGCCGTACCTGGATCATGCGCGATGCGTAGCCATTGGTGAGATCGGCTTCAATGCCGTCACGCCCAATGAGGAGAAGGCATTCATCCGCCAGCTTGAAATGGCTAAAACCCGGCGGATGCCCGTTATCGTGCACCTGCCGCACGTGAACAAACTGGATGGAACCCGGCGGTCCGTGGACATCTTGAAGGCTCTTGGTATGAATGGCCCGCAGGTGGTGCTGGACCACAACACTGAGGAAACCATCCGCATTTCGCTCGACAGCGGCTGCTATGCCGGGATGACCGTGTACCCTATCTCGAAACTGACGCCGGCGCGTGTGTCCGCCATGGTTCGCGAATGCGGAAGCGAACGGGTCATGGTCAATGGTTCCGCGGACTGGGGCATTTCCGATCCGTTGAGCCTCGTCAAGGTGGTTGAGCATATGCGGAGCGAAGGGCATACCGACCGGACGGTCGACGATCTGGTGTTCCGCAATTCAATGACCTTCTACAGCCAGTCGCCGCGATGGAAACCGGACTTCGAAATCCGGCCAGTGGACCCGCACGAGTTTCAACGATAGCCCGCCACGGTTCTCTGCCGCAATGACCCTGTTAATTCTGTCGATCCGCTGGGGTTGTGGATACTCCAGAAAGAGAGTGATCCGTCTGGCGGACTTCGATACATCGCAGTTCCAGAGAAAGGCGACACACTTTCTGGTTTGGCAAAAACCTTGATCGGCAAGGCGTCTGCATACGGACAATTTGGCTTCCAGGGTGATCCGTCTCGCCTTGCTGTGGGCAAGAGCAGGGTCGATGTTACTCAGTGGATCGCCCCACGAGTTCAGACAATCTCGGCATATGCTGACCTTGCTACGAGAAGCGCAAGAGTCCGCAGATCACTTGGGCAAGAGGGGCAAGGGTCCCTGGACTATGCGGCGTTGAAGGTACTAGCTTCCGAACTCGCACTTGATGTAACCGACACGACGGTCGGTTCTCTCGATCTCTGGACAACGGCAACGGTCAGAGGTCCAGATATCCAATACATCGGCCTTAAGCCAATCGGCCCCGGTGTTGAGATCACCGGCGGTGCTCCCAAAGTTCTCGCTGTTCTCAAGTGGACTGGTCGAGTGACTGGCGTTGCCGGTGTCGGTCTCAGCACTGTCGAAGCTGCATCTAGTTTTGGTGAGGGTGACGTTCTTGGAGGCTTTCGCAATACCACCTTCGGCGGTTGTGGCATTGTTGCGCTTACGGTCGCTGGCCCAATCGACTGGACTGCAGGTCTGGGCGCGGACGTCACAGCTACCCGTGGCCCCGGCAGGGGTGATCGCGGTCGAGATCGTCAGGCTTCCTTTATGGCTAAATGGGTTGGTGTTGCCGACGCGCCCGTTGACGTGAACTTGGAAAACATTGCTTCGCAGGGTGGAGCATGGCAGTATCCCACTGGAATGTGGAGCAAGCATTGAGCAGCAACACGCAGATGTTATGGGCTGTGACGCCGGAGAAGATTGCCGAAGCGGTTCGGAGAATCGTCGCTGTGGCGCAGCCTGTTCGGGTGATTCTGTTCGGTTCACAGGCGCGGGGCGATGCCGGGCGCGATAGTGATACGGACTTAGTCGTCGTTGAACGCCATGTGGCCAACCGGTATGCCGAGATGGTCCGACTTCATCAGGCGTTGCGTGGATTGATTTTGCCGGTGGACATTCTTGTCATCGATGAGCGGGACTTTGGCGAGTGGGCCGATACGCAGGGCAGCGTGTATCACGCGGTTCGCCGGGAAGGGAAGGTGCTTTATGAAGCAGCGTGAACTGGTGCTTGCGCTGCTCCACAAGGC
>CAZWPN010000058.1:0-18151 GCA_964635275.1 uncultured Victivallales bacterium
GTCTGCCAAAGCAGCCAGCGTTCCCAGCGCTTCCACGCGAAACATCGCGTCGGGCGCCTCGGCCAGCGCCTGTTCGCAGAGCGTCATGGCGTGCGCGGAGAGTTTTTAATATGCGTTGTGGTCATTGGTCAGGTACAGGTAGAGGGATGCCTGACGCAGTTTAATGGAGGCGCCCTGATCCTGCTGCTTGAGAACATCCGCGGGATACTTTTGCAGAAGATCCGCATATTGCGCGGCAAGCGGTTCCATCGTGGACCAGAGGATCTGTCGCCCGGTGGCAGTGGTCTGCGCGCGCGCCACCTTGTAGTCGAGCAGGAATATCTCAGCTTGGAGGGCGGCCAGTGTGCCAGGGTTGTCCGCAATGCGCTTGCGGAGCACATCCAGTTCTTTCTCTGTCTCCATGGCCATGGTCGCGGAATCGCTCGTCTTAGCACCAACCTTCGCCACCCCAACCTCATAGGAGACCACAATCCGTGAGCCCTCGGCCTTGATCGTTGGAATCGGTTTCCCCTGAAGCTCCACCGTACCGCCAGGCAGCACCCGAAACCGCTGGTCGCCACGCCGAGTTTGCCCAGTCGCTTGCGCAACCGCTCCATGCCCCGGTTTATACGAACGGCCAGCGCGCCGTTGGAGTAGTTCGCCAACCGTGCGGCAGCCTCCAAGCTGTGATTCTTCAGATACCTGAGAACCACCGCCTCCCGGTACCGTTCCGGAAGGTTCAGCAGCGCCGCATCCACCAACCCCAGCACCGCCGGATCGGCGGCATCTGCGGCTCTGCTCTCGCCAACTTGGATCGTCTGGTTCACGGCATGGACCTCCTCGCGAGCAGCCCGACGCATGCGTTTCCGCACCGTCTCGGCTGCCACATGATGCGCAACCCGGTATAGCCAGGCCGAAAGATCACCTTTTCTGAGCCTGTCGGCTTTCCGGACCAGGACCACGAAGACCGCCTGCGAAGCATCCTCGGCTTCATGCGAGTCCTTCAGTAACCGATGGCAGGTCCGGTACACCAGCTTACCGTGCCGTCTCATCAGTTCGTCAAATGCCGCCTCGTCCTGCCGGGACGAATAGGCATCGATCAATTGCGCGTCTGTCGTGGTTTGCATGCAGTGTTCGCGTTCCAAGACGCTCCCTTCTTCTGTAATAAGCCTGCCGCGGAGTCCGATCCATTACAGGAAATCTCGGGCCTTCCGCCGAGCGACGGATTGCCCACTAATACGGAAGAGGCGACTACGTCGCCCTCAAGAAATCCATCCGGTGTCGTCAATTCCCCAAGGAAATGGGCAATTTGGTTCCAAATGACTCTCCATGGACGCGCCATGCAGTGCGGAGACTTTCCGCACCCATGCCGTCACAGGCTTCAGCTCATCGTGTATCGCCATCCCTCATGTCTTGTGGTCGCTGTTTTTGTGTCGCCTTCAGTCTTGTTGTTCTCTCAGCATTTTGGCATTGTTCCACCGCGCGAGTGTTCTTTTCATGGGGTCCAAACGGGTGCCTGCCCGTCCCACCAAGAAAAGGATTACATTACCGAAGTCAAAGGAGCGTGGCGCATGGCCGAAAAGAAATGCTGGGTACTAACCGATGTGGAACATGGCGTGTGGCAGGAGTCGTTTGCGCTGACGCATACCAGCGCCAAAGTCGCCGGCGGCGAATGGTCGATCATCAAACGGCGGTTGCACGGCGGGCTGCAGGAAGGTGTCGACGTGATAGAGGTCAACAACGGACGCTTTTGTTTCACTATCGTTCCGACCCGCGGTATGGGCTTATGGGCCGGCAATTGCGACGGGTACGATGTTGGTTGGAGGGCTCCAGTCAAGGGACCGGTGAACCCGTGTTATGTCAACGCCGGTGACCGTGGCGGGTTAGGCTGGTTGCAGGGGTTTGACGAGTGCATCGTGCGTTGCGGACTGGACAGCAATGGGCCGCCGGGTACGGACATCGTTCCAAACAACAACGGCAACCCTTCCGAAGTGACGCTCACACTGCATGGCCGGATCGCGAATGTTCCCGCGTACAAGGTTGGAATTGAAGTGAATACCGATGGCGACCGAACTCAGTTGGTGGTGACGGGAGAGGTGGAGGAATCTATGCTGTTCTTCCCTCATCTGCGGTTATGCACGCGGTACGTGACCGAACCCGGCGCTAATTATGTTAGAATTGAGGATACAATCGTCAACGCGAACTCAACAGATCGCGAGATGGAACTGCTCTACCACTGCAATTTTGGCGAGCCATTTCTCGAGGCCGATGCCCGACTGGTTTCCCCTAGCGAGTGGGTTGCACCTCGTGACGCCCGTGCGGCTGAAGGGATCAACTCCTGGGATACATACGGCGGACCTACCCCAGGATTTATTGAGCAGTGCAACTGGCACAAGCTGACGGGAGACGCTTCCGGTAATACTCTTGCCATGCTGCGCAACGCCGCCGGCGACAAAGCCGTAGTGATCCGCCACAACATACTCGAGTTGCCGTACTTCACGCAGTGGAAGAACACTGCCGCCACGGTAGACGGTTATGTCACCGGGCTGGAGCCGGGAACCAACCTGCCGAACTTAAAGACGTTTGAGCGAAAACAGGGCCGAGTCGTCAAGATCCCCGCCGGTGGCGCTTATCGCGTGAACCTGACGATGGAAGTGTTAGGCACGCCCGCGCAGGTGCAGGCCGCAACCCAGGAGGTTGCACGGTTGCAGGGCGGCGGAAAGACGGTGGTTCATCCGAAACCGCTGCCGGAATTCTCGCCGATCGCATGATGCTGCATATGGTTTTGTTGGTGCCGCCCATGCTTGCATGTGCGCCCTTCAGAACCACTTGCCGATACATTCGGCAGCTTGGTCTGCGCCGCCGCCCGGCATGGACTCTGTCGGGGCGGGCTGCCTCAATACGTCATGAATGGCATCGGCCAGGTCTCCGTCATATAGGCGTTGAGCCGACAGGGGACAGCTTCTCAGATACCGGCGAATGCTATCCACCAGAACCGGAGCCTCGCGAAACGTTCCGCGGTCCGCATAGACCAGGGGTTTCCCGTTCGCCACGCACTCTGAGACGATGCCGTATCCGGGCTTGGACACAACCGCGTCACACGACGCAAGGACATCCGGGAATGGAAACCGCTTCCGATCCACGACATGCATATTCCGACGGCTCCAGCATAAGGGCTGCAGTACAAAGAACTCGCAGTCACTGATGGCTTCCAAAGAGCGAAGCGCCGGCTCATCCCAGTCTAGCGCAGCGAAAGCAACGAGGACCCATTTCGCTTTTGTACTCACACCGAGATCGCGAGCGATCTCGGCCCGCCGATCACGCCCGGGGTCAGCCAACAGCTTCAAGGTCTCCCTGCGACGAAAGGCCGGCATATCGCAGGCAAACGGCAACTCCAGAAGAAGATCGGCACCGTAATAGTCCTCCCTGTATTGCGCTATAATACCGTCCCACCGCGGATCCTCCGCCCGATAGGCATCGTAAATCCAGTCCCACGAGAAGTTGCTCACCGCAACGCCGGGAACACCCGCGGCCCGCGCAGCAGCCAGCGGAAGCCCGGGGATGTCCGCCACAACCAGGCCAGCCCGTGCAGCACGAATGTAGTCCATCTCGGCGGCCAGGTTGTTCGTCCGTAGCGTACTCAGTTCCAGCAATTTCCGCAGTGTCGCATCAAGATCCATCCGTATGGAGTCACGCTGGACAATGCCGACGTCGAAGGCCGCCTCACGATGCCGGTAGCCCGAGCATCCGAGCCGTTGATTGAAGAAGTCCGGCGGCAAACCGGATATCACGTGGACGGGAATGTCGGGTCGCAATCGAATAAAAGCCCGAAGGATATCAGCCGACCTGACGCCATGACCGAATCCATGAGCCGTAACATAGTACAGGAGCGGACGGATCATGGGTATCAACCCGGCAGCGGGCACTCGATAACCTTTGATGCGTTGTACCGGGTACGCGGGACCGGTGCCTCGCTCGGCCATCCGACAGCAATAACAGCCAGAGGGACCAATGGCGGGCGGATGCTCAGGATCTCACCCAGATGCGCGATCCGCTCCTTCCGCGGGTGCACCCCCAGCCAGCAGGCACCCAGACCGAGCATCGAGGCCGCCAGAAGGAGGTTTTCGATGGCCGCGCTGCAGTCCTGAATCATGTAGGATTCCTCAGCGCCATGGGCCTCTTCCCGATGACCGCAAACAACAACGGCCAAAGGGGCGTGACGAAGCATCGGCGCATTAGGCAGACCGTCTGCCATGACGTTTAGGATCTTTGATCCGCGCACCACTGCAAACCGCCAAGGATCCTTGCAGCAGGCCGATGGCGCCGCCATAGCCGCATCGAGCAAGTCCCTGACCATTTCGTCGCCAACCGGTTCGTCCCGGTATTTACGCACGCTTCGCCGCGCGAAGATGGATGCCAACTTAGGATTCACGTCAACCTCCAATGGCTATCGCTAGCTGCTTCCCGTCGCCATGCTCACCCTGCCGCGTCCACGCTATCTATCGCACAAACGGTTTCTTACTGCTCGCCCGCGCGCTCCATCCATTTTATCGCGTAGCGCAGGAGTTCAGCTGATGTCTTCAGCTTCAGTTTAGTTCGCATGTGCTCGCGGTGCGCCTCGACGGTCTTTACACTGAGACCGAGCCGTTCGGCAATCTGCGTGCGGGTAAGCCCGCGCCCGAGCATCTCGAGCAGCTCGCGTTCGCGATTGGTCAATCCACCGATACCCCAGCTCGCACGCGCGCCAGGTTTGCTCGCCACCAAACGGGCATACGGCATGGTTTGTACCCTTTGGCTTGTGTACGTCCCGCCGCTCCAAACCGTCCGAATGGCGCTCAGAATCACACGCGACACTTCCTGCTTGGTAACGTAACCTCGCGCCCCCGCCTTGAATGCCCGTTCGACATACACCGCATCGTCATGCATGGACAGGATCATAACTTTCACCTCCGGGCGGACGGCGAGGATGCTCTTGGTCAGCTCAATGCCGTCGGAAGAACCCGGCAGAACTATGTCAACTATCGCAACGTCCGGCGCGCTCGCTTCAATCTGCCGCATGGCGACGACGGCATTCTCCGCCTGACCGCACAGTACTAGATCCTGCTCGGACTGTATAAGCCGCGAGAGCCCATCACGCAGAAGCGGATGATCATCCACAATGAGTATGCGGCATTTCATGCTGGAGCAGCTTCCTGATATGCGGATCGAGCGGACGTCTTCATCGAATCATCCCCTTTCCTGATGCACAAGTATCACGCCCCGTCATCGCGGTTATCGTCAGGCGCGTCAGCGGTCCGGTTCAAGAACGTGCACCGTACCTCGGTTCCCTTTGGCAAGGCAGGCTCAATATGGATCGCGCCGCCGCACATCTCAGCGCGGTAACGCATGATGCGTATCCCCATTCCGCCTTCCAGATTCTGCCCGGCAATCCCCCTGCCGTTGTCACAGATGGTCAGCGTTCCCTCTTCGTCACCCACGGACAGCCGCACTACAATGCGCTTGGCGTTCCCATGCCTGATCGCATTGGAGATCGCTTCCTGGGCGATGCGATACAGGTGCGTTGCCACGTCGTTGTTGTAGACAAGCGCGCGGCCGTCCGTCTCCAGAACACACTCTATTCGCAGTACATGAGAGGATTCTTCTGCCAGGCGGCGCAGTGCATAACTCAGGCCATCTTCGACGATTTCCACAGGCATCAGGCCGCGCACAATGATCTTTGCGTGAGCAATAGCATCCTCAATAAGCGCTGCGATTCGGGCCGCATCCGGGGCATCAGGAGAACCGGTCGCATTCAGACGCCGCGAAAGGACTTCCGTCAGGCACGAAATGCCTACAAGTTCCTGGCCCAGCGAGTCGTGAAGATCACGGCCGATGCGCTTCCGTTCCTCGTTGCTGACTTCCAGCACTTCCCGCTCAGCCTGCCGGCGATCCCTCATTTCGCGCTCCAGCCGCCGATTAGCTTCAGCCAGTTCGCTTGTTCGTTCTTCGACGCGTTTTTCCAGTTCGTTGTGCGCGCAGCTCAGCGCCTGCTCGGCGCGCTTCCGCTCGGACAGCTCCCGCAAAAGTTCCCTCGTGGCCTGTTCCACCCGCCGCCGAAGCGTCCTATTCCACATCAGAATGGCGGATAAAAACGCCAGCAAGACAGCCATCACCGCCGTGACCCAGTACCAGAAGACACGGGTGAGGTAGAAAGGAATGGCCCCGAACCGCAGCCACTTGTCGTAGATGCCACGTCTTTCGCGCTCAGATATGCTCCCAAACGCCTTGTCCATTATGCGTTGCAGTACCGGCTCGTCGCGGCGGCACGCCATGCTGAACTCGTAGGCCGGGCCCACTCGTCCCGCAATCCGGATGTTAGTGATGCCCTGCGCTTCGATATGCCGTGACGCTGTCTCAAGATCCATGATCACCACATCGAGTTGCCCTACAGAAAGATCCAGCAGCGCGTCGAGATCGCTCTTGGAAGGGGTAATGGTCAGGCCACCATGTGTGTTTGTCACGAAGTCACGTACGGCGTACTTCCTGCCCACGGCAACGCGCAACCGGTCCAGTTCTTCGACGGCCAGCGATGCCTTGCGCGCGGTGTTCACCAGGAGGACAACCTGCACGTTCATGTACGGGCGGGTAAACAGCCAGTCCCCGGCAAGGCCTGGCGTGACGCTAACGGCCGGAAGGATATCGACACGTTTTTCCGCCAAGGCGCGGTCAAATTCATCCATCGTCGGCGCACGGTACGTCTTGAAACGCGTCCCGAGCTTGTCCTGAAGCAGGAGAACAAAATCCATCTCCATGCCGGCATGCGCGTCGGTCTCGTCGGCAGCATCATGCCAGCGCGGGTCAGGAGCAATTACCAGTTGACCTTGCCTTGCGTCGAGCCATGCTCGCTCGTCCGGCGCCAGAATGTCGCTGGTCCCGCCACCATCTGCCGGCCGACGGCAACTCGTCAATGCCAGCAGGCCCAGCATGGCTCCAAGCAACGGCAATGACGTTACCCGCAGCCCTGCGCAACTCCATCCGGAGGCGTCAGTCACATTTATACGCCGCGATTCCATAGCAGTCCTCATGCGTGTTAGCCGCCACGTTGATATATATAGCCCCGTTCTCACTACCCGCCGTCGTGCACATTTACAGAATCACAGTGCTTAACAGTTGAGGCCTAGAGCTTAGTAATCGACTTTGCCCAACACAAGACAGAAGTAACGGTACCCCGTCAGTCATGTATGGGCGGTGCTTGTCGCCACCCGTGGGCGGACGCAAGGTCCACCCCTACATACCCCTGCGTCACTAAGGCGTTACAAGTGACGTTGCAAGTTCTCGCCTAGGCGAGGTGCTCCCGGCGGGACCCATTGCGGACGGCCTTGCGGCAGAGGCTCCGCCGGCCCGCACGCAGGCCATGGAGGCGTCGCATCTTTCTGGAGCCAGGTCGTATGTGAGAAGGTGAGTGCGTGAGTATGTGGGAGCGAATATCAGGTCACGCACTCACAGACTCCCACACCCACACACTCCGGTTGTGGACGTGGCCCACCTTGGTATGCTCCCCAGCTGGGGCGAGATCTCCGGGCGAGCCGTAAACACCGGACGTAAACGGGGCCACCAAAGGAGTCCTGCATTCCCGAGCCGGCGATCAGGGGACGTTCACCTGTTGCCGCATGATGACCGAATGTTATCATCCAAGCCAGCCTAAGTCTCCGCACATGAGAGTGTCTCACATGTCTCAATGAAGCGGTCTGCGTGCTATGCACTTTCATTCTCAGCACGTTAACCATATGGCAACACACGACTTAAAGCTAGCAACAAACATGGCACACACAATGCTAATTACCTCAGTTGTTTGTTGCAGCCAGACCCAACCTAACTTCGAATGGGAAGGAGAATTGTTGTGCTAGGTGGGCTGGCTGCTGTTTTGAATTAGGAAGTAATTATACGTGATACGAATAGTGTTAGCGTATTTTTTGGTGTGCCAGATATGTTTGTCTGACGGTAGTGGAGTTGCTGGCAAGGATAAAGGAGCCAGCCGGAAAACAGAAATGGGCTCACAAGGTAATACTAACGGGGCGAGGCTTGCTGAGACGATGGATCAAGGCTCGGCAGTCAAATGCGACAGCGAGCTCACGCCGGAGCAGTTCTATGTGATCCGCCGCAAGGGTACCGAGCGGCCTTTCTCAGGGAAGTACCTGCACAATCAAGCAAGGGGGCAGTACCTGTGCGTCGCATGCGGACAGACTCTGTTCAACTCGGCTGACAAGTTTGATAGCGGAACCGGCTGGCCATCCTTCATCAGGCCCGCCGGATCCAACAATGTGGAGACGAAGACGGACAGCAGTCATGGAATGACACGGACGGAGGTGGTGTGCAGCCGCTGCGCAGCTCATCTGGGCCATGTTTTCGAAGATGGACCAGAGCCAACTGGACTACGGTACTGCATAAATTCTCTCGTACTGAGCTTCATGCCGGCAGCGGGAGCCGCATCACCGCCTAAAGAAGAAAAGTAACGCGCACGAGAGGACGCTGCATCCCAATGGCAAGTAAAAACTACAAAGCAGCAGGCTGGAAATTGGCACAGACCCTCCTAGCTGATATGGGAATGCCATTTGTGCTTGTTGTAGCCTTGCATCTCACGCTGCTGCGCAGAACGCACGCAGAGGACCGCGTCGATTTGAAAACCCTGTTTTACACCGAAGGCGGAGACCGCATGAAGGTGCTCTCTCCCTGTTTAATGGTGGAAAAGCAATTCGGCATGTCATGGACCATCAAACTCGAAGGTATATATAACAGTATTTCGGGCGCGACGCCAACCGGTGCCCCTGTACCCATGGCCGACTTGCCTGCTGGAGCAAACTCAGCTACCGGACTGATAGCGCCAACACAGTCGCCTGTTGTGACGGCAACCAGACCAATACAGGTATCAGTGGCGCCAACCTACACCCCATCCCCACCCCTGCCCCGGCCAACGCCAGCGCCACCGCCCGTGAGCTGGGATGGCGACGATGACAACGATAGCGACGATGACGACGATAGCGACGATGAAAGGGAAATCGAGGATCATGACAAGCCACGGCTGACGTCCAGAAATCTTCTTGCCCTGACTCGGCAGGCTGTCGGCAGGCGTTCCTACATTGCAAAAGCGGGCGCTACACCTGCCCCAGAGCCCACCCCAGCTCCAGCTCCAACTCCAAGGCCAAGGCCAACGCCCACTCCAGCGCCAGAGCCCAGCCCCAGCATTGCCCCTTCCCCGGCTACAACCCCCCCCGCAACAACGGCTCCGTCACCAAATGATACAGGCAATGCGGCACCCGCGACTACATCACCGCCAGCCACGGCTCCAGTGCCTCCCACCTCAACAGCACCCAGGAATGCGGGACGCAGCGGCAAAGTGCCCAAGGCCAGGATGGAGGACGAACGATGGGGCTTCACTCTTGATGTCGCCCGAAAGTTTGCAAGCCACACGTTAGGCGGTCAGTTTGCCTACAGCACCGAGAGCGATTATCAGTCTCTAGGCCTAAGTATCCGAGACACCATTGATTTCAACCAGCGCAACACTGCGATTCTACTCGGCGCGGCCTACACCCACGACATAATCAACGCTGCCACCATGGATTCGGAGGAGACCAAGGACGCCGTGGACTTTGTGGTCGGGCTTACCCAGACAATTGACGTGCGCACGCTGCTAACAGTCAACATTGCCTACGGCCATGTCACCGGATTCATGACCGACCCATACAAGGTGGTGGAATTGAACGACGTTATCATCCCCGAGAATAGGCCCGACACCAAGGATAAGTACATAGTCTATGCAGCGCTGACACGCTACGTTGCATTCATGAACGCCAGCGCGGAACTGAGTTACCGTCATTATACCGATAGCTTCGGTATAGTGGCCGACACCTTCGGATTAGCGTGGTACCAGAAACTCGGCCAGCACTGGATCGTAAGACCCGCCGTCCGGTACTACAGTCAGGCCGCTGCGGACTTCTATGACATCCGCTTTACTGGCGACCCGGAGTTCTACTCTTCAGACTACCGTTTGTCGGCATTTGACGCTGTCGGTTACGGCATGAAGGTCATTTGGCAGCCTACTCGCAGGTTCTCCATCGATGCAGCCGTAGAGCGCTACGAGCAGAACGGGCGCGACGGATTCACTCCTGGCGACGCCTATCCATCCTCCATGCTCATCATCGCGGGAGCAAGGATATGGCTATGAGTGCGGAAGCCCTGACAGTCGGCCTGAGGAACGTTCCTATTTTGTCCTTTGGGAACTACCACAAACTCACGTTCCTCGCCATGGGTACCCAGAACGAAGTGATGTATTCCGCCACATCAACGCGAATGGCCGAAGCATTCCGCGCTGAGCTGCTGAGATGGTTGGACGAGTTCGAGGACCGCGTCTCCCGATTCCGGCCCGATAGCCTTGTATCCGCCATCAATCGAGAAGCCGGTAAGGGATGGGTATCACTGGATCGGGAAACCGAGGAACTTATCGGCCTCTGCGACTGGTTTCATTGGAAGACCGGCGGGACATTCGACCCAAGCCTCGGCCCTCTGATGGAACTTTGGGACTACAAGCAGCCGCATGAGACACTGCCCTCGTCGATCGCGGTAGCCGCGGCCCGATCGCTAACCGGCTGGAGCCAGTCTGAGCGAGAGCCCGGCCGTTTTCGCCTGCCCCGTGCCGGCATGGCTATTGACTTGGGCGGTATCGGCAAAGAGTACTGCGTGGACAAAACCATCGAAATGGCCCGGCGCCACGGAATACGGGACATCATGGTCAACTTCGGGCGCGACATACGCGTCTATGGACATCCGCCCGAAGGCGGCCCCTGGCGCATCGGACTGGAACACCCACTCGCCTCCGACACTTGCTGGAGCGGTGTGGGCCTCGATGAGATGGCTATCTGCGGGTCAGGAACTTATGCAAGGGGATTCCAACACGCGGGCCGGCGCTACGGTCATATTCTCGATCCCCGCACGGGATGGCCAGCGGAAAGCGGATGCTCAGCGGCGTGGGTCATTGCGCCCACCTGCACAGAAGCGGGAGTACTTTCCACCGCCTCAATCATACTCGCCCCACTCGATGCGCTGCAGATCATCGAATCATCATGGCGCGCAGCAGCATGTCTATGGACAAGTCAGGGGCTACATCACAGCCGGAGGTTCCATGCACACACTATCCATGACTAATAGAATCATCGCCCTAGCGGCTATGCTTTTGACCGGCTTTACAGCCGGATGCGCAAACGTCAAACCATGGCAGCGGGGACCGCTCTCCGACTACCTGATGCGCCCCGACCGTGATCCGCTGGCGGACTCACTCTACGAGCACGTGTACTTCACACGCGAGGCTGCCGCCGGCGGGCGGGGGGTCGGCGGCGGGGGGTGCGGGTGCAATTAGACCATACGGCTCAGCCACGTACGGCCCACCGATGAACGCGGTACTGGAATCATGAACCACTCCCGCACATCAGCATCCCACCCAACACCGTGCATGTAGTTGTAGACCGCCCGGTGCAGGCCCTCACCCACTTCTTCAGTAACTGATCCGGCCTCGTCAATAAACGGCACTTCGTTCTGTGCAAAGGCGACGCGATGGACAGGTTGGATCATCACGCCGTGCGCAGCAGCATCCGTCGCCATCCGGCTATGAACCGTCAGCGCAAAACGGTGCCAGTAGGCTGAATGCAGCAGACCGGCCTTGAACAGTTGCCGTACGATTTCCAGCGCATCGACGGTCTCCCGAAGAGTCTGTCCGGGAAAACCGTACATCAGGTAGGCATGAACCATGATGCCTGCGTTTGCCAGGCGCGCCATGACGCGAACGGAGTCCACAACCGCAATTCCCTTGTCCATCAAGGAAAGCGTCCGGTCGCAAACTGTTTCCAGGCCGCCGGAGACCGCGATGCAGCCCGCTTGGCGGAGACGTCCGACGCAAGCCGCATCAAACGCGCTCTCGAAGCGGATGTTCGCCCACCAGGTGGCGACAAACCCGCGATCCACGATGGCGTCGGCTAGACGGCGCAACAGGGCCGGTGATGCGGCCTCGTCTACGAAATGGAATCCTGTCTGCCCTGTCTCCCTAACCAGTGATTCCATGCGTCTGAGAATCACCTCGACCGGCGCGGGGTCATATCGCCGGATGTAGTCCAGAGACGTGTCGCAGAACCGGCAACGTCGCCAGTAGCATCCGTGGGCCAAAGCCAGCTTGTTCCACTGTCCGTTGGACCAAAGGCGGTGCATCGGGTTTGACATCTCGCAAAGCGACAAGTACTCACCCTTCCGGAGCCCGTCCCACGTCGGCGTGCCTTTCCGGCTGTGAGGTACGTCGCGAGCGCGAGGGTCATCGAGCAGGACCACACCGCCCTTCCCCCGTGCAAGCGTGCGAACCAGTCGGCCTTGACGGCGGCTCCGCCGGTGCTCAAGAAGCCGGTGAAGGGGCAATTCTCCGTCATCAAGAATCGCGAAGTCAACATACTCAAAGAAGGCTTCGTCCTGGAGCGAACGTAACTCGGTACTCACGTAACCGCCGCCCATCACAACCCACACATCCGGGTGCGTTCTCTTGACCCGCCGCGCCATTCGAAGCGCACCGACCAGGTTTCCCGGAAAGGGCACTGTGAAACCCACAACGGAAGGACTGTGCTCGCGGAGAAGCCGGTCGGTTATGGCATCGATACTCTTCGTTACCGTATTGGCCTGCCCCTCAAGGACCGCCTTAACCGGTAGGAATACAGGCATGCTCGACACGAGTCTTTCAGCATAACGGGAGAGGGCAAACGCCGGGTCAACCCCGTCGTGCACAACATCGGTCAGATCGTCAATATAGAGACTGGCCAAATGCCGGGCGTAGTCCTGAATGCCCAATGGACCGTACGTCGGACTGCCCGTCTGCCCGCCCGTCGTGTCATTGGCAGCCGCCTCCACGGAGCCAAAACGCGGGCCCTCCGGCAGGAGTTCACGCCGGACCAATCGTTCAGCCAGTGTCGGATCGCGCCCTTGCAAGAACCGGATTACGGCATCCACCGTGTCAATGTATCGCTCGCTGTGCAGAAGGAAATGGCGAACCGACTCGGTCGGCGATGGACTCTGAAGTAGTTCCTTCCTCACGGCACACATGCCCTTGCGGGAGAATATGTCGAGAAGCAGGTCCAGAGACGCGTCGGCCTGTTCAACGCACCATCCCTTTGACCTCAGAAAACCCGTCAGTTGCGGAGTGGCGGGATATGCCGTATTTGGCTGCACCAAGGGCGGCGTAATCAGAAGGAGATCCTTGCCACCATGGAGGCCCATGCTCATTCGCTGCTCCCCCTCCCCATCCGAACCGCTTCGTCGTGCAATCCTTGACGACATTGCGGCATCCCGCTGCCCGGACGAGAGCGGGGCATACCATTCATGATAGACGGCGGGACACAAGTCGCTTCACGTAGATGAGCTTGTCGTCGCCCGGCGCATAGAAGTCCGGAATTCTCCCCGCCTCAACGAAACCTGTCCGAAGATAGAACCCGCGCGAGGAAGCATAGTGCCCACTTCCAGATGTTTCTATGATGGCCAACCGGCCGCCGCGCCCATGGACTATGGATTCGGCATGCTCAAGCAGCGCACGGCCGATCCCCTTTCCCTGCCACGCAGGATCCACAACGATCCAATAGATATCATAGGTCTCCAAGGTACAAGGCGTTGGCCCGACGCAGATCCACCCCACGGGGCGCCCTCCCCGAACGCATACAAATGATTGGTAGTGCCCACCGGGACCGTGTTTCAGCGCATCGTCAAGCACTTCGCAAGCAACGGCAATCTCGTTATGCCGAAAGAACCGTGTCGCCTCCACAAAATCAACGACGGCTTGCCTGTCTTCGCTGCAGGTGTAGCGAATTCCGTCGCCCGAAGTGTCGGGTTCGGAACCATCATGAGGCAAAGCGACTGCTGCCGCAGGAAGCCGGATTCGCCTCGCAGCCGCCGAAAGAGACCCGACCACAAACTGCTCGAAGGGAATCCCGGCCGCCCGAAGCGCAGCCGCGAAGCCGGCATCCGGAGCTATGTCCGGATTGGCGTTGACCTCCAGCACATAGAGACGCCCGTCTGCGTCCATGCGCATATCAACCCGGGCATAGTCAGAGCACCCGCAGGCACGCCACGAGGCAAGGGCTGCCTGGCGAATGCGATCGGCATCCGAAGCACTCACCCGTGCCGGGACAACCCGGACAGTGTTCCGATATGCGTGGGAATGCGGCATCCACTTCGCATCATAATCCACAATCTTCGGTCTGCCGGGTTCATAGTCCCTGAACTCGATTTCGGCGATAGGAAGCATAGTTACGCCGGACTCTCCATCCAGGACTGAAACATTGAATTCGCGGTCGCCTACGAACTGCTCGACCAGAGCCGGTTGCAAAAAACGATCATGAATCTCCCGCACCACCTCGCCCAGGCGCGGATCGGAGGCATCCAGAACCGACGATGGCCCGATGCCTTCGGAAGCATCCGCCGCCAGAGGCTTCACGATGCATAGGCCCCGAGGCAAACGCAACCTGTCGGGCATGATGCCCGGTTCTATGAGGACCCCCTCCGCAACCGGGACACCCGCGGCCTTCAGTACTGCCTTGGTCTTCCATTTATCCAGCGTTAACGTCTGGCATGGTGTATCGCAACCGGTAACCCCCTTGCCCGCAGCCGTGCACAAGGCCGGCACAAGGGCGGCCTCGTGCGCCAACAACGGAAACCCCTCAACCAGGTTGAACACAACCGGTTCAAGGCTGTCGCGGAGAATCCGGGCTACGGTGGCCAAGCCATCCGCCGATTCGGCTCGATACGAAATCCCGGCCGATGCCAGGACCTTCCCAACCGCATCAACCTCATCCAGAACGCCGGCATCACTTTCCAACGGTTTGCCATCATGTCCTTGTTGAGCCCGCTGGTACAGAATAAGTACACTCGAAAAATCCACCATGGGTGTCTCTTCCTCCGGCTTCACCGGAATCAGCGATGGCAACGGTTCCACGCGCTCTCGATGATGGCACCGATCAGATCGGTGTACGACATGCCTTCCTGTGTGGCGATCATGGGCAAATCAGAATGGTGCGGATGCAAACCGGGCAACGGGTTCACTTCCATAAAACTCGGCCGGCCTTCTCCGTCGAGCCGGATATCGACGCGGCCGCCGTCACGGCACTCCAGCGTACGGTAGGCGTCCAAGGCCAGTTTCTGCACGGCCTCCCAAAGCTCCCCCCCGGCCAGTCGACTATACTTCACCAAATCATCGCAGTATTCCTTGGTTTCTGACGAGTAGACGACACCGCCCACTTTTGGAAGGATATGTATCTCCATCGTGCCTATGGCGCGAGCCTGTCCGCCGGACCCAAGAATACCAACCGTAAACTCACGTCCAGGAAGAAACTCCTCAACCAGAACCGGCTGATTATGCTTTCGCAGCAGCTCCGCCGAAACGTCGGAAAGTTCCACGTCAGACTTGATGCGCGATGCCTGGGTAATCCCTTTCCCGGTGCCCTCGGCGATCGGCTTCGCGAACAGAGGGTACTTCAGATTCACATTAGCCAGGTCGCCCACGGCGCGCACAACATGAAAAGCCGGCGTGTTCAGACCGGCATCGCGAACCAAACGCTTGGCCACGGCTTTGTCCAGCGTTACCGCACAGACCAGCGGGTCCGAAAACGTATATGGCACGCCGAAAGCCTCCAGCAAACATGGGGCATGCGCCTCTCGCGAACGGCCCCCTATCCCCTCGCAGATGTTAAAAACAAGATCCCATCTCTCGCCGGCAACAAGCTTCGCGCACAGAGCCCTGACATGCCCGATTCGCCGCACATCATAGCCAAGAGAACGGATAGTATCCTCGAGAGCTTGGATCGTCACCTCGGAATCGAACTCGAGCACATCTTCTGCCGAGAACCCCTCCGCAAGATAGTCCTTCCTCAGATCATACGTCATACCGACGACGGACTTCACTTCAGCACTCCATTCCTTGACAAGACAAACCCCGGAACGCCGAATTGTGGCCGGCGTTCCGGGATAGACACCTTCCCTGCGCCCAACATAGGGGGGGGGTGAGGATTGACATTATTCTTTAGCCGAATAGTCCGCCCTGACGGCAGGGCGCAGTTTGCGGCGTGCCTGCCGCGCGGTGTTCTCCGGCTGAATCTTCGATGCGTGCCCCCTCGAAAGGTCCCACACGCTAGGAGCCGACCACAGCGGTTGCAGTTCCGAGGGCTGCTTTTCCTCGGCATACGGCTCAGGATAACTGGCGAGCATGCCCTCGAAATTCCGCAGCACTGTGTGCGTAGGACTCGTCGAAACGATATAGCTCGGAAGAACAGGCACTTTCCCGCCGCCGTGTGGCATATCAACCACAAACGTCGGTATCGCGAGGCCACTCAACCGGCCACGCAGCGCCTCCATAATCTCAATGCCTCGTGACAGGGGTGTGCGAAAGTGCTCTACCCCAGGCACCAAGTCACACTGAAACAGATAGTACGGCCTGACACGCATGCGAACCAGACCGCGCAGAAGCTCTTCCATGACACTGGGATCGTCGTTGATCCCTTTTAGCAGCACGCTCTGGTTGCCAAGAGGAACTCCGGCATCAGCCAACCTGCGACATGCCTCCGACGCCGCCGGCGTGATCTCGCACGGGTGGTTGAAGTGGGTATTCACCCAAATCGGATGATACTTCCTCAGCATCTGGACCAGTTCATCCGTGATGCGCATCGGCAGCGTAACCGGTGTCCTGGTACCCAGCCGAATGATGTCCACGCTAGGAACAGAACGAACCGCCGACAGAATACTCTCGAGGTATGGCGTTGGAAGCGTCAATGGATCCCCGCCCGACACCACGACGTCACGAATCTCGGGATGCTTTGTCAGATACTCTACTGCCTTGCGGATGCGACCTTCCGACGTGTACGACTCCCGGTTACCGGTCACGCGTTTTCGCGTGCAATGCCGGCAGTACATGGCACATGCACTGGTCACGATCAGCAGCGCACGATCAGGGTACCGGTGCACGAGACCCGGAACCGGCATATCGTGATCCTCTTCGAGCGGATCATCTCTCAGGAACGGAGGATTCCACAATTCCTGCCCCTGAGGCACAGCCATGTTGAACACAGGGTCGGATGAGTCCAGCTTTCGGATCAGCGACGCATAGTAGGGCGTAATGGCCAACGGGAACTTCTCTGCGGCAGCAGCAAGCCCGGTATCCAGTTGCATGGACGGAAAGAACCCTGACAGCGCAGCCACCGAACGGATTCGGCTTCTCATCTGCCACTGCCAATCCTTCCATTGAGGATTCTGCGCGAGCGCGGACAGGCGAGGCGAAAGACAGTCACTAGCTGCAAACTCGAAATTGAATTCGAGCGCAGTACACGATAGAGGAGGTTCTTCTTCGTTAACGGGTATCTCTACCTTCGGAGCAACCGACGTCGCCTGGCGCATCACATCTCCTTCGCTGTTGTGTGTGTTGGTATACTAAAATTCATGGTCGGTTCAAGAACGAGATCGTGGGAATGAGTGCCATCCGCAGGGGAGAACCGTGCAAAGCAACCAAGACGACTAAGGACAACCTTAGCGGATGAAAGCATGCCGGTACCCCTCCGCCGCAGACCCAACCCACAGAGGTACCGGCGCAAAACTAGCGAATCTGAAGCATCTTTCAACTGTTCTGTAACTGGCCCGCACCGCAACAGATAGCGTCTTAACATCTCACGTCCCACTACCCGTGCCGTATCAGCCCTGCCCCTCCTGAATTGCTGGCATAATCGCATGCCGTGGAAAGGTGTCAATGATATTTATTGTTTTTTGCAAGCCCGGACGACGTTGGTCGATTGGCAAACTGAATGCGCCCCCGCAAAGCCGGGTAGGCGCATTCAGTTTGCCAATCGACCCAACAGGAGAAACTCCCAAATAAAACGCACCAACTGCTTGAACATCCTTCGACCATGTGCAATACTCGAGGGGTTTGTTGTTTAAACTCGCTGCTCTCGATTCAGAGCAGGAAGCCGCTCGTCCAACGGCCTGATTCAACGGCGTTCCATCGGGAACCCATGAAAATGTGGGTGAGAACCATGACCAAACCTGCTGCAGATCGTCGCGCACCGCTGAATGTCCTTGTCATCAACGCAGGAAGCTCTTCGCTGAAATTCACCATGTACTGCATGGACAAGGAAAC
>CAZWPN010000059.1:0-17596 GCA_964635275.1 uncultured Victivallales bacterium
CCGGTCTCTTCCTCATCTTGTCACGGACAAAAACAAGGTCCGTTTTTGAGTCGGCCCCAGCGACGCTCGTGGTTGCTTTCACGGCCGTGATTTCCATCACAATGGCGACCGGATCCTCTGAGTGCGCCAGGTACTCCAGCAGTCGGGGTTCGGTCTTCAGATCGTGGGTGGCCTTGATGTCGAGATCAATCGTCTGTTCCGCGATAAGCTTTGGACTGGCTTGCTCCGCAATTCGGTAGGGGCGTCGGACCTCATGGCAGACTCAGGCAAGGGCCGGGCACATGCGGGAATCGAGTTGACCTTGTTCATAAGGTTCGCGCTCCTTTCCTTTCACTAACCCATTCGCCTCACCAACCCTACCACCGGTCCGGCGAGCCGGAAATCGATCTGCGGGTTCTCCACGACAATGGGCTGAAACTCGGCGTTCTCAGGTTGCAGTTTGTATCCGGTTTCCGTGCGCACGATCCGCTTAACGGTGGCTTCCCCGTCGAGGTAGGCCACGCCGATGCGGCCGTTCTCGACCACCCGACTCTGGCGCACGACAACGTAGTCCCCGTCCAGTATCCCGGCGTCGCGCATGCTCTGGCCCTGCGCGCGCACTGCAAATAGGTCGCGCAGCGAACCGAAGTCCGCCGCCACGTCGAGAATGTCCTCGCGGTGTTCGACAGCCAGAATGGGGTGGCCGGCGGCAACTCGTCCGACAATGGGAATCCCGGCGGCGGAGTCGGACAGGATCAAGTTGCGGGACCGACCCGGTGAATGGCGCAGGTGGCCTTTCTGTGGGGCCAGACCTCCGAGTGAGCCGCAAACACAGGACGCACACGGGTCTGCCAAAGGAGTCCTGCCTTCTCTGGCCGAGGATCGGAGGTGTTCTTGACCTCTTGCTTCGATTCGACTATCAGTTCAGGCGGCATGTCAAAAAGAGCCGGCGGATTATGAAAGCATTGATTCAGAGAGTCTCCAGGGCCTGTGTATCGGTCGAGGGCCGGGTGGTCGGTCAGATCGGACGAGGGTACGCGGTGCTGCTGGGCGTCCGACATGGCGATACCATTGAAGAGGCGCGACAACTGGCAGCCAAAACGGTGGGCCTCCGCATATTTTCCGACGCTGAGGGGAAGATGAACCTTGACCTTCCGGCCGTCGGCGGCGAAGTGTTGGTCGTCTCGCAGTTCACTCTCTACGCGGACACACGGAAAGGGAACCGTCCGAGTTTCCTTCAGGCGGCGCCTCCGGCGCTCGCCGAATCTCTCTACGGCGAGTATGCGGCAACGCTCCGCCAAAGACTTGGGGCGGACCGTGTGGCTACAGGAGTGTTTCGCGCACACATGGTCGTTGAAATTGTCAACGAGGGCCCGGTAACCATTGAATTGACAACGG
The DNA here is from genome assembly GCA_964635275.1 of uncultured Victivallales bacterium. Taxonomy (GTDB): domain Bacteria; phylum Verrucomicrobiota; class Kiritimatiellia; order UBA8416; family CAZWPN01; genus CAZWPN01. The sequence continues at coordinate 1,378 of CAZWPN010000059.1, forward strand.
ACGGACCCGGTCCGTGAGCGGTGTCGAGCGAGATCCGGCTATGTTGACAGTGGGGGTGTTCCGGTAAGGTGTTTCTGGCAGACGCCTGACAGTAATGATATAAGGGCGCCATGCCGAATTCACAAAAACCGGAACTCCTTGCGCCGGCGGGTAGCTTCGACGCCGCTTGCGCCGCGTTGCACTATGGCGCCGATGCCGTGTACCTTGGGCTTCGTTCATTTTCTGCCCGCGCCGAGGCGGAGAACTTTTCGCCGGATGAGTTGAGTGAGATCGTCGGGTACGCGCACGGCCTGACGCCGCGCCGTCGCGTATATGTGACCCTCAACACCCTCATGAAGGATGCCGAGATTCCGTCTCTCCTGGATCCGTTGCTCATGATCGAGGGGGTGGGGGTGGACGCTGTGATCGTGCAGGACGCCGGCGTCTTGCGCCTGGTTCGCGAGCATTTCCCGGGATTGCGCATTCATGCCTCGACGCAGATGGCCATTTGCAGCGCGGATGGCGCCCGTGCGGCGAAGGCATGGGGCTGTTCCAGGGTTGTCCTAGCACGGGAACTTGCGCTTGAAGACATCAGGGATATCGCTGCGACCGGCGGCGTGGAGGTGGAGGTGTTCGTGCACGGCGCGCTGTGCTACGGCTACAGCGGGCTCTGCCTCTTCTCCTCGTTGACATCAGGGCGAAGCGGAAACCGTGGGCGTTGTGCTTATTGCTGTCGGAGCCTGTTCAAGCCCTCCGCCGTGGCAGGTGAGGCATGGCGTCTTCCCTTCTCGATGAAAGACCTGGCGCTGGCGCGTGATTTGAGCTCTCTTCAGGATGCGGGTGTGACCAGCCTCAAGATTGAAGGCAGGATGAAGAGCGCCCTGTACGTTGGCGCTGTGGTGGATTACTACCGGCGCCGGTTGGACGGGCGGCTCAGCGCTGCCGATGCCACAGCCGCTGAGGCCGATATCCAGACGATATTCAGCCGCCCGTGGACCCGGCTTCATCTGGATCCGGATTCCGAGGAACCGGTCATTGATTCGGGCATTGTGGGGCATCGAGGCACGCCAATCGGCGTCGTGGACGGTGTCCGACGGGACCGCCAGGGCCGGATATGGTTGCAGTTCCGGACCTCTCGCGGCCTGGAGAAACACGATGGCATTCAAGTGGACCTTCCGGGCGAGGCCAAACCGTACGGGTTTGCGGTTGATACCATTCAGCCGGCTCCAAAGCGCGGGCAACAACAGCCGCCGCAGCCGCAGATAAGCGTCCCGGCGGGCACTGATGTCGAAGTGTTGCTCCCTGCCGATGCGCCCCAGATCCCGACGCGCGCCCCGGTCTACTGCGCCTCTTCTCAGGCGGTGAAGCGGCGGTTTCGCTATGACGCGCCGCGGCCGGGCGTCTGGCGCGTACGTCGACCGGTGCGGGTTACAGCGCAGATCGGGGCATCTGAGGTCAGCCTCCATGCGAGGGCGACCGGCATGGATGGCGTCGAGGCGTCTGTGAAAGTGACGGGCGAGTTCGGGACGGCCCGGCAACCCGGCAAAACCGAGGAGGCGTTCCGCAAAGCGTTCGAACGCATGGGTGAGACCGAGTGGTCGCTGGAGTCTCTGGATATTCAGGATCCGGACGGGCGTTTCGTGCCGGCGTCGCTGCTCAACGATGCGCGCCGGAGTCTTGCAGACGAGCTGTCGGGTGCCCTGCAGCGTGCCCGCGGACTTCGTTCCAGCATGGTGACAGCGGCTGTGGAGGCAGTGCGATTCAACGATCCCCAGCCTACGGGCTTGGCGCGCGGATGGTCGCTAAAGATTAGAAGCGCCGCGCAGGTTAGTGCGTTCGAGGATGACGATTGGTCCGACGTATGTGAAGTGGTCATTGCGCCGGCATCTCCGCTGGACGAACCGTCGATGGTGCAGGAAGTTGGTCTTATCCGCGAACGGATCGGAGCGCGGCAGGTTCGGGTAGCCCTCCCTACGATTCTGCGGCGGGTAGAGAGGGACTCGTGGCGTCTGGGACTGCTCCGGTTGGTGAAGAAGGGCGTAGTCGGGGCGTGGGAGGTTTCGAACCCCGGCGGATGGGGATTGCTTCAGACGACTGGCTTGCTTGGGGATGGCGCCGATGTTTCATCCGATTGGCCGCTGTATTCGCTGAACCGCCTGGCCATCCGGCATTGGCTTGACGTCGGGATCAGTCAGGTCGTTCTATCGCCGGAAGACGAGCGGGGGAACATTCGCCAACTGCTTCGATTGGCTGGTGCCCGCGTGTTACCGCTGATGTTCCAGTATGTCCCGCTTTTCATCTCCGAGAATGCGCCGCCTTTGGGTGGAGGCCATGCATCAAGCGAGGATGTCCTGGTGGAGGGGAAGTCGGGGGACTCGTACATGGTGCAGGACCTCGACCGGCGTACCGTGGTGACGGCAGCGTCGCCGTTATCGCTCGCCGGGCGACTGGTCGAACTGCAGGATGCCGGCGCCACCCGATTCCGGGCCGACTTCATTCACGATCCTTCGGTGCCAGATGCGGTCTTGTCTGTGTGGCGAGGACTGCGAAAGGGTAAGGTCCCGCCGCGTTCGCATGAGGGTAACTACCTGCGCGGGCTGGCTTGAGGTGAATTTGTTGTGGGTACGGCACCCCGTCGCTTTTCGCCGTTCTGATGACAGCAGCATGATGGTGGCATTATGCTGAAGTGCGAGAGTTGCGGGTGATCCTGATTCTTGCGTTGCTGGCAGGCATTGCCGGCAGCGTAGTTTTGGCGGCGGATACGCACGGATTTACAGCGGAGATGCGTTGGTATGCAACGACGACCATTCCGGCGACTTTGCCACGGTTGGAAAGGGTTCCATTGATGATCTTTTCGATGCGAGCCAGGCCGTAACCAACGGTTGTATCTTCCTTCGTTCCGACAAGGCGCTGTACTGCATCGGTGGCAAATAGAGGTCGCGCCTATAAGCCCTGTGCCAGCGCGCTCTTGACCAATTCCTCGACGCCGGCCGTTGAAGCATTCTGGTGTTTTTGCAACACGTTCAGTACGCGTTCCCTGGCTGGTTCCTGCTTGAAACCGAGGGCAACTAGAGCGAGTACCGCATCGCGGACCTTCGCATCTTCGGGGGTCTCGCTGCCAGTGGCGACGCCGGCTTCTAGCGCTTCTCCCTTGGAGATGCGATCGCGGAGCTCGACCACGATCCGTTCCGCGGTCTTCTTCCCGATCCCGGAGATGGAACTCAGGCGCTTGACATCGTTCTGAGATATGGCCGCTCTCAACTCGCGGACGGTGAGCCCGCTGAGCGCGCTCATCGCCAGCTTGGGGCCGATGCCTGATACATCTGTCAGCATTCTGAACATCTGGCGTTCCGCCTCGGTCATGAATCCGAAGAGTTGGTGGCAGTCTTCGCGCCAGTGGTCGTGCGTCAGGAGTCGGACCTCGGTGTCCTCCTGGGGCAGCCGGTCGTAGCTGCTCAGCGGAATGAAGACTTCATGGCCGACGCCGCCGACGTCCACTACAACACGCGTCGGGTGCTTCTCCGTCAGGGTACCGCGCAGATGTGCTATCATGGGCAGTCCTCCTTAAATCGGTTCCGGGGCCAGCAAGGCATGCCGACCGGCGCTGTTCAAATGGCAGATGGCGATGGCGAGAGCATCGGCCGCGTCTTCGGGGGGCGCCTCGGACAGTCCGAGGATAGTAGACACCATGCGGCCGACCTGATCTTTTTCAGCGCCTCCGAACCCAACTATGGCCTGTTTGATCCGGCGTGGTGCGTATTCGTACACGGGAAGCCGGCGGGCGGCGCAGGTAGCGATTACGGCGCCACGCGCCTCACCCAGCGTCAGGGCGGTTTTCATATTACGGCAGAAGAATATGCCTTCAACCGCAACCGCTACCGGCGCCGTACGATCAATGATCTCTGCAATCCGCTGGTGCAGGATGCAAAGGCATTCGGACAGTGCCGCTTTGGCCGGCATGCGCAGGACCGCAAACTCCACGAGTTGCAGACGGGATCCGCGCGCCTCCACTACGCCGACGCCTGTTGAACGAAGCGACGTATCCACGCCCAGCACACGAGTGCCGCCGACAGGCGCATCAGCAGCCCCGGGCAGGATCATCCGGCCTTTTCCAGTTCTTTCAGGATTTCGTCGCTGACGTCCATGTTCGTGTACACGTTCTGGACATCGTCGTTGTCCTCGAGGTCCGAAACGAACCTCATAACGCCGGAAGCAGCGCCTTTGTCTTTCACAGGCATGTAGGTGTTAGGGATCAGCGACACCTGCGCGCTCGTTGTGGCGATCCCGGCCTTCTCCAGTGCGTCGGTCACCGCGCCGAAATTGGCCGGAGAAGTAAGGATCTCGAACTGGTCGCCATCGCGCTGCATGTCGTCGGCGCCCGCGTTGAGGACCAATTCCATCAGGTTGTCTTCATCCACGGTGGAGGCGTCGACGATGATCTGGCCCTTCCGCTCGAATCCGCGGGTTACCGCGCCGGAACCGGCGAAGTTGGATCCATGACGGGTGAAAATGTGCCGGATCTCTGCTGCCGCCCGATTCTTGTTGTCGGTTAGTGCGACTACGATGACTGCGATCCCGCCGGCGGCGTACCCCTCGTAAACGATTTCCTCATACGTTACACCTTCCAGTTCGCCGGCGCCCTTCTTGATGGCGCGCGTAATGTTGTCGGTGGGCATGTTCACACTCTTTGCCTTCAGAATCGCGTTCCGAAGCGAGGGATTCATGTCAGGGTTGCTGCCGCCCTGCTTTGCCACGACCATGAGTTCCTTGCTCAGCTTGCTGAACATGTTGCCGCGCTTGGCGTCCAATGCGCCCTTCTTGTGCTTGATTGTTGCCCATTTACTATGACCGCTCATGCTGTTACTCCTTCGCCGGATCTATCATCTTGTCCGGCATGCGCCTTATCCGGCGCCTGCTTTCATCTTGAACCCAACCAACTCAGGTGCTACTTCCGCTTCCAGCTCTTGAACCCAGCCGTTTGCGAACCCCAAATCCTCCAAGGCCGCTACGGCTATCCCGTACTCTTCTCCACTGATCCGCCGATTCCAAAGCGATGATTTCACCGCCTGTGACGCCGGAACATACTGACTCATCAGGCTGATTGCTATGTCTGTCCCGATGTTACCAGCAATCCATCGGAGGCTGTCCACGGCCTCCTGTGCCCTGCCGGGGAGGATCAGTATCCGGCAGATCACACCCCGTACCGCCACTCCGTCCTTGTCGGTACGCAGCGGACCAACCTCACGCCACATCCACTCAAGCGCTGCGCGTGCTGCGTCCACGTAGCCCGGCGTGTCCGAACCCTCGACCGCCGACTCCACCGCAGCGTAACGCAGATCCGTCAGAAACACATCCGCCAGATCGCGATACTCCGCCAGCACTTCCACCCTCTCAAATCCACTCGTATTATAGACGAACGGAATGGAAACGCCATCCTTTCGCAGTTGCGCCGCCGCCGCCCGTATCCAAGGCAGCCACGGCGTAGGGCTGACGAGGTTCACGTTGTGGCAACCGGCACCACGCACGGCCCTCAACGCTTCGGCGAGACCCTCCACATCGTATTCCCGACCCTCTCCATCCTGACTCCACGGATAGTTCTGACAATACCGGCACCGCATAGTGCACCGGCTGAAGAACACCGTTCCCGATCCGCGCGAACCGGAGATCGGCGGTTCCTCGCCAGTATGCGCTCCGTACCGGAACACCTCCACCCTTGATCCGGCTCTGCAGTACCCCCTGTGGCCGCTTGCACGGTTGGCTCCGCAACGTCGGGGACAAAGCTCACAATGCTCAACCATTCCGCGAGGAGAGAAGGCCCTTGCGCGACTACTCTTCCTCCTCCTTGTGTTTTTCCGCGGAGGCGATGATCTTCTGCGCCACGTTGGATGGGACTACGGCGTAGCGGCAGAATTCAAGTTCAAACGAGCCCCGTCCGCCTGTGACACTTCGAAGCTCGGCGGCATATCGGAAGAGTTCGGACTGTGGGACCTCTGCGACTACCACCTGCATGCCGTCCTCCTGAGACATTCCCAGGATATGGCCGCGCTTATGGTTCAGATCGCCGTTAATGGAGCCCAGATACTGGTCGGGAACCGACACCTTCACGGTCATGATCGGCTCCAGAAGCACGGGACGAGCCTCGCCCATGGCAATACGAAAGGCGCGGGAGCCGGCGATCTTGAAGGCGATTTCCGAGGAGTCCACGTCGTGGTAAGAGCCGTCGTATACGGAGACCCTGACATTCGTAACGGGGAAACCTGCCACTGCGCCCTTGAGCATACCCTCGACGACGCCCTTCTGGACAGCCGGGATGAAGTTGCCGGGAATCACGCCGCCGACGACGGCATCCACAAACCACTCATCGTCGCCAGCCGGCTTAGGCTCAACGCGCAGGTACACGTCGCCATATTGGCCGCGGCCGCCCGACTGCTTCTTGTGCTTATAGTGGCCGTCACCCTTGGCAGTGACTGTCTCGCGGTAGGGGACCTTTGGGGTGTTCAGAGTGACGTGCACGTGGCTGCGGTTCTTCATGAGTTCCACGGCGACGTCGAGGTGCACATCCCCGAGACCCTGAAGAACCATCTCCTTGGTCTCGCGATTGTGGTCTACTTTCAGCGTGGGGTCTTCCTCGCAGACCCGATGGATGGCGGTGCCCATCTTGTCCTCGTCGGCCTGGGCGTTCGCCGTAACAGCGGCGAACATGACGGGACTGGGGAATACAATAGCCGGGAGACGTGCGGATGCGCCTGGCGCGCAGAGGGTATCGCTCAGGCCCGTCGCCTTGAGCTTGGGAATGGCGACGATGTCGCCGGCAGATGCCGAAGTGATGGTGGTTTGCTTCTTTCCGGTGAGCAGAAGCAATGACCCGACACGTTCCTTTTGGCCCTTCGTTGCGTTGAAAATCTCGGAATCGGCCCGTATCGTGCCTCCCAGAACGCGCACGAACGTGAGCTGGCCGACGAACGCGTCGTTGACGGTCCGCCAGACGAAGCCGACGAACGGGTCGGATGCTCCTGTCGGGACGGGTCTGTCAGATGAATCCTTGATGGCTTTGTCGGCGGGTGATGGGAAGAGCCGGACCGTGCCTTCAAGGAATTCGGCAATCCCTATTCCCTTGGGCGCCACGCAGGCGAAGACTGGGGTGAGGCTTCCACGGGCGACAGCGGCGCGCAGGCCGACAGCGATCTCGTCGGGCGAGAGTTCCTCGCCGCCGATGAACTTCTCGATCAGGTTGTCGTTGGTCTCGGCGGCCAGTTCCACAAGTCTGTTCTTGGCGGAACCCGCCTGTGCGCTGAGCGCGTCCGGGACGTTCTGGGGGGCAAGGATGTCGATAACGGATTGACAGCCAGGGGCGGGCATCGTGGCGGGGACGCAGCCCGCGCCGAAGGCCTCCTGAACACTTTCCAGCGTCTTGAAAAAGTCGGCGTTCTCACGGTCGAGCCCGGTGATGATTATAGCCCGAGAAAGGCCGGCGCGCTCGCAGAGCTTCCATGCGCGACGGGTACCCACCTGCACGCCGGCGACGGCATCCACTGCGATTACGGCCGTCTCGGTGGCACGGATGGCGGCGATGACTTGGCCCTGGAAGTCGAGATAACCCGGCGTGTCGGTGAATACGACATTGATGGACCTACCGGAAGCGGACTTGAAGGGGCCGCAAAAGGGTTTGGCAAAAATTGATATCTTCCGGGACTTCTCCTCGTCGGTGTAGTCCGCCAGGCTGTTGCCGGATGCTACAGAGCCGAGCCGTTCATTCATGCCAAGTCTGTACAGGAGCGCGTCAACCAGAGTGGTCTTGCCGCTGCCGGTATGACCCATGAAGGCGAAGTTGCGTGTATCTGTGACCGGTGTATCATTCATGGCGTTCAGACTCCTCCTCTCGTGCACGTGCTAAGCGCTCGGGACTATGCCAAAAAACGGGGCTCTTCTGCAAATACTTGTTTTGCAGGTCTCCCGGCGCGAGAACGGCGTTAGCTTTGCTCTGGAATTATGCCGGTTGCCTGTGTATGGTTCACGCCCTCACGACTACATAAGAAGGAGTTGAATCCATGTCAGGGCAGAAGAGGGTTGCATTGGTAACGGGGGCGGGCAGGGGGATCGGTCTCGGGATTGCCCGATGCCTGGCGGCGGAACGATGCGATGTGGTGGTAAACGATGTTCATGATCATGCTGCCGTGGCTCCGGCGCTTGATGAGTTGAAGGCGCTGGGCGCCGAAGTAATCTATTGCCGCGCGGATGTTTCCGACCGCGATGCGAGGGCGGGAATGCTGGAGGAAGTGCGCGCGCGGTTTGGTCGGCTGAACGTTCTTGTGAACAACGCCGGCGTAGCTCCAAAGGTTCGCGCGGACATCCTGGATGCGAGCGAGGAGAGTTTTGAACGCCTGATGCGGATCAACCTTCAGGGGCCTTACTTCCTGACTCAGGCCGTCGCCAACTGGATGGTGTCGCAGAAGCGAGCGGACGCATCGTTCGCCGGAAGCATAATCAACATTTCCTCCGTGTCCGCGACGGTCGCGTCAACGAGCCGCGGAGACTATTGCATTTCGAAAGCGGGCGTGAGCATGGCCACGGCGCTGTGGGCCGCCCGCATGGGCGAATTCGGGATACCGGTATATGAGGTTCGTCCAGGGGTGATCAAGACCGACATGACGGCGGCTGTCCAGGCGAAGTACGACAAGTTGATTGCCGAGGGGTTGATGGTGCAGCCGCGATGGGGGTTGCCGGAGGATATTGGCCGGGCGGTGGCCATGCTGGTGCGCGGCGATCTGGCCTATTCCTCCGGGCAGGTAGTGATGGTGGATGGCGGGATGACCCTGCAACGGCTTTAGTTTGGAAGGCACAACAAACATGAAGAAGACGCGAATTCAGACGACGGACGAACGCGGGCGGCCTTTATCCGTTCCGATGACATGGGTGCATACGCTTGTGGTGGGCAGTGGCGCAGCGGGTTTGAACTCCGCTGTTCAATTGCGCCGAAATGGCGTCGAGGATGTACTCGTGGTCACCGAGGGCCTCAAGATGGGCACCTCGATCAACACCGGAAGCGACAAGCAGACGTACTACAAATTGTCACTCTACGGCAAGGATGCTGACGCACCGGCGATTATGGCCGAGACGTTCTTCGCCGGCGGTAGCATGCACGGAGATCTGGCGCTCGTTGAAGCCAGCCTGTCGGCGCGCGCCTTCGTGAACCTGGTGGGGTTGGGTGTGCAGTTTCCACGCGACGCCTACGGACAGTTTGTGGGCTACAAGACTGATCACGACCCGCGGCAGCGCGCGACATCTATCGGCCCCTACACATCGCGCGAGATGTGCCGTGCCCTGATCCGGGAGGTGAAGCGGCTGGGGATTCCTGTCGTAGAGAAGTGCAACGCGGTGGAGTTGCTGACCGTCGGGGACAAGGAAGACCGGCGGGCTGCCGGCATCCTGGCGATAGACGGGAAACGTCGCCTGGTCGCCTTTGGGGCGGAGAATGTGGTGTTTGCCGCCGGCGGCCCGGGCGGGCTCTACCGCGCGAGCGTGTATCCAAAGGTTCACACCGGCGGGATCGGGCTGGCGCTGATGGCTGGCGCAAAAGCGCAGAGCTTGCCTGAGTCGCAGTACGGGATGGCGTCCACGGCCTTTCGATGGAATGTCTCCGGCACCTACATGCAGGTGATTCCCCGGTTCATCAGCACGGCTGCAGACGGTACAAGCGATGCCAGGGAGTTCATGCGGCCCTACTTCGGTTCGTGCGGGGAGATGAATTCCTTTGTCTTCCTCAAGGGTTACCAGTGGCCGTTCGATTCGCGCAAGGTCGTCGGCGGGTCATCGATCGTGGACAACCTGGTTTACATCGAGACTGTCATGCGGGGGCGGCGGGTGTTTCTCGATTTCCGCGCGAACCCGGAAGGTTTCTCATTCGACGAACTCAGCGGCGAGGCGAGGGAGTATTTGGCGCGGTCCGAGGCGCTGCTCGATACGCCGCTGGCCCGTCTGGCGCGGATGAACCCGGGCGCGATCGAGCTATACCAAGACCACGGGATAGACGTAACGCACGAGCCGCTGGAGATCGCTGTGTGCGCCCAGCACAACAACGGAGGGCTGGCGGCGAACCTCTGGTGGGAATCCGACAACATCAAGCACCTGTTCCCTGTTGGCGAAGTCAATGGATCGCATGGGGTGTATCGGCCGGGTGGATCGGCCCTCAATTCCGGACAAGTCGGGAGCACGCGCGCAGCGGAGTTCATTGCCAACCGTTATGCGCGGTGGACGGTGGCGAAACGGCAGGTGGAGCGGACGGCCGGAGAGGCCTGCGGCTTGCTGCTTTCGTGGATGGCCCAGTCCCGCGGTGCGCGGTCGACGTGGAAGGCGGAACGGGAAGCATTCATGGGGCGGATGTCGCGGGCCGGTGCGCACATCCGTTCACAGGCGGAAATCTCAGTTGCGGTGAACGAGGCGTGGGAGCAGTATCGCCGTCTCGCTAAGGATGGCTGCAGAGGCAACGTGGTCGAGGCCCTGCGGAATCGCCAGTTGTGCTTTGCCCATGCCGTCTATCTGGAAGCGATCCGCTTTGCCCTGGAGAGCGGTGTTGGAAGCCGCGGATCGGCCGTGGTGCTGGCGCCTGACGGAACGAAAGTGCATGCCGGACTGGACGAAGGCTGGCGGATACGTCCCGAAGACGCCGCTTTCAAGGACAAGGTTCAGGAGACACTGGCTTTCCGGGACGGGCGAGTGGAGAACGCATGGGTTCCCCGTCGTCCGTTTCCTGAGTGTAATGCGTGGTTCGAAACAGCGTGGGCCCGTTTCAGAGAGGGTGAAATCTACAGAGGCTGAACCGTAGCAGTGCAGATGGTGCGCGGCCATAGTCTTTGCTGACGCGCTGGTGGATCAACTCTCAACCCAGGGTGTGTGCTCTGGAGAGAGCGATACGTCTCCAGACCAGAACCGGAGTTCTTCCTTCCCTGATTGCAGCACGAGGCGGCCATCGGCGTCGACGCCCTTGTATATTCCTGACACTGGACCGGTTGGCGAGTGTACCGTGATCGTCTGCTCCAGCAATGCGTCATGGCGTCGCCACGAGCGCCATAAAGCTTCTGCGTCGCCAGTGGTGAACCGGAGCCAGGTTCGATTGAGATTGCGCAACAGGGATTCGCAGACGATCGCGACGGTGAATTCCTTGCCGGACTCGGCGAGCATGGAAGTCGCGGTCTGCGTCAGACCTTCCTTTTCGATGTCTGAGCTGGAGAGGTTGACATTTAATCCGATGCCCATGGCAATCCACTCCCCGTCGCTGCTTAGTTCGGAGAGGATGCCGGCGATCTTGCGGCCGCCAACCTGGACATCGTTTGGCCACTTTGTGCGGGCGTGCAGTCCAACGCCGCCAAGCGTGGCTCGGACGGCAAGCGCCGCCATGAATCCGCAACATGAGCGCGTCCAGTCTGACGTTTGACCGGAGCGCAGGCAGACGGTCAGCGCGAGAGATCGGTCTTCGGGAGCGGACCACGTTCGGTCGAACCGGCCCCTGCCGGCGCTCTGGCGGATGGCGCGCACGGTGTCACCGTGCTTCAAAGAGGCCCCGCACTTCAGCACCCATGCGTTTGTCGAGGGCAGGCGCTCGAATGTCAGCAAATCGCCTCCGGCAAGGCCGCAGCCTACCGACCTGCTCACAGGGGCTTCGGGACGTGTCAGGCCGGCATCCATGGCTGCCAAGATAGACCAACGAAGCTGTGTCGGCAATCTTCCAATTCTCGGTTTTGCTTTTCATATTGCCTGGAGTCTGTCACAATCCCGCCTCCTTTTTTGCTGCAATCGGGTGGACATGGACGGGAGGGTGCGATGGAACTATTTCGCCAGGCAGTGATCATCATGGCGCTGGGCATGGGACTTACGTTTCTGTTCCTCTTCTGTGTCATACAGGCGGTGCGTCTGACCGGATGGCTTGTAGCCCGGTACGAGGCACGGCTTGCCGGCGGGGCAGCGGATATGGATGCGGATATGGGCGCGTCTGTCGCGGCCATAGTGGCGGCGCTTCATGAGCGAGATGCGCAACGCGGGGCAGGGGGATAGTTATGGCAAGAATCGGGATCACAGACGTGGCGATGAGGGATGCGCACCAGTCGCTGTTTGCGACGCGCATGTTGACGTCCGACATGGAGTCCGTGGCGGAACTGATGGACCAGGTGGGTTACTGGTCTCTGGAGACATGGGGTGGGGCCACCTTCGATGCCTGCATTCGCTACCTGAACGAGGACCCGTGGGAGCGTATTGAGCGGCTGAGCAAGGCCATGCCGAATACGCCAATGCAGATGCTGCTTCGCGGGCAGAACCTCCTCGGATACCGGCACTACGCCGATGACGTGGTGGATGCCTTCGTTGATTGTGCTGCCCACCATGGCGTGCGTGTCTTCAGGGTGTTCGATGCGTTGAACGACCCGCGCAACCTGGCCACTTCCATGAGGGCGGTGAAACGCACCGGCCACCATGCGCAGGCGACCATCAGCTACGCTGTCAGTCCCGTGCATACGCTCGAGAAATACATTGCACTGGCGATGGATCTCAAAAAGATGGGGGCGGACTCGATCTGCATCAAAGATATGTCGGGTCTTCTGCGGCCGTACGATGCCGAGGCGCTTGTGAAGGCGCTGAACCGTGAAGTGTCTCTGCCGGTGCATCTGCATACCCATGCCACCACCGGCATGTCTGTTGCCACTTTGCTGAAGGGGATCGAGGCAGGTGCCGCTCGTGTGGATACTGCTATCTCGTCGCTGGCCATGGGGACGAGTCACTCGCCGACAGAAACGCTGGTGGAGATCCTTCGCGGTACCCAGTACGACACAGGGCTCGACATTCGGCTTCTTGAGCGTATTGCATCGAGTTTCCGTACGATCCGGAAGAAGTACCGCCAGTTCGAGTCCTCCTTCATGGGCGCCGATACGCGCATTCTGATTTCGCAGGTTCCGGGCGGCATGCTTTCCAACCTGGAGAGTCAACTGCGCGAGCAGGGCAAGGCGGATAAGCTGGATGCCGTCCTTGAGGAAATTGCCCATATTCAGAAAGACTTCGGGTACCCGCCGCTCGTGACTCCAACATCGCAGATTGTGGGAACACAGGCGGTGTTCAACGTGCTGTTCGGCCGGTACGCGCGGCTTACCGCGGAGTCTATTAGCCTGCTGGTAGGGCGCTATGGCCGCACGTCGGCGGAACCTGAACCGAAGCTGGTTGCACAGGCGCTTGCCGAGGCCAAGTTGGATCAACCAATACGCCACCGCCCGGCGGACGACATTCCAAACGAGATCGGGCGCATCGAGGAGGAGTTAAAGCACAAGCTCCAAGTGTCTCACGTTAAGACTGAGGACGTGCTTACCTACGCGATGTTTCCCCAGGTGGCGTTGGGCTTCTTCGGTAAGCGTGTGAAGGGGCCGATTTCGATCGAGGCGCCGGAATTGGAACGGCGAGCGCCTCCGTCGGGACGCTACATCGTTTCGGTCAACGGGCGGGACTACACAGTCCAGCGGAAGCCAGGCGCGCAGGGCGGGGCCCAGTACGACGTGGACGGGGTGTCTCATCAGGTCAGCGTGCGAGACACGGACTCCGCTGCCGCAGCGATTCCGGTGGCCGGTACGGCGGGAGCTTCTGCCCCTGCGGCGGGGGCGAACGGAATCCAAACCATTGCCGCCCCGATGCCGGGTGACGTGCTGAAATTGACCTGTGAGAACGGCGAGCGCATCGCGGCTGGTGCCACGGTTCTTGTCATGGAAGCCATGAAACTCCAGATGGACGTTAAGTCCAAGCATGCGGGAACCATCCAGTACCGTGTTGCGGCCGGTCAGGCGGTGAAAGCGGAGCAGGTTTTGGCCGAGGTCAAGGCGTAGGAGACCAAAGGGCTGGACGAAGGCAGGGGACGTGATGAAGCATAGTGCAAAACAATTCCGGCGCATGATTCTGCTTGGGGCCGCGACCCTTCTCTGTGTCGGATGGATGTGCAGCCTGCGCGCTGCTGACCTTCCTGCTAGCGCCGAGCCTGTGTCAGCCGGTGAGATGTCTCTGGCCGCCGGAATGCAGAATGTGGCACAGAGCACCGGTGTGCACGGTTTTCTTGTTGGTGACGGATGGAAGGCGCTCCTGATGATCGTCATAGGCGGCGTTCTGCTCTATCTTGGTGTTGTCAAGGACTTCGAGCCTTTGCTGCTGGTTCCCATCGGATTCGGGACAATACTGGTGAATGTGCCGTTCGCCGGAATGGGTTCGGAGCACGGGTTTTTGCAGCTCATTTTCCGCGGAGGCATCGAGAACGAAGTGCTGCCGCTGGTGGTGTTCATGGGAATCGGCGCCTTGTCCGACTTTGGGCCGCTGCTTGCCAGTCCACGCACTGCGATTCTGGGTGCGGCAGCCCAGTTTGGTGTTTTTGGCACGCTGCTGGGCGTGGTCGCGCTCGATGCGCTCCCATGGTTTCAGTTCAACATCAAGGAGGCGTGTGCCATTGCCATCATCGGGGCGGCGGATGGGCCGACTTCCATCTATGTTGGAGCCCGTTTTGCGCCGCACATGCTGGGTTCCATCGCTGTGGCAGCATATTCGTATATGGCGCTGGTCCCGCTTATCCAGCCGCCCATCATGCGGCTGTTGACGACCCAGGCCGAACGGCGCATCCAGATGAAGCAGATACGGCCGGTGAGCAAACTTGAACGGATAATGTTCCCGATGCTGGTGCTTCTGCTCTGCGCCTTGTTCCTGCCTACGGCGGTTCCCCTTATGGGTTGCTTCGCCTTCGGCAATTTCATCAAGGAGAGCGGGGTAATTGAGCGTTTGTCGCGAACCCTGCAGAACGAACTCATGAACATCGCCACCATTTTTCTTGGGCTGGGGGTCGGCATGCAGATGTCAGCGGCAAAATTCCTTCAGCTCAACACGCTGGGGATCATGGTTCTGGGTTTACTGGCATTCTCTCTCGGAACAGCCGGTGGCGTGCTGTTCGCCAAGCTGATGAATGTGTTCTCTCCTAAGAACCCTATCAATCCGCTGATCGGATCCGCTGGCGTGTCGGCGTTTCCCATGGCCGCCCGGGTGTCCAATCGCATGGGGCTGGAGGAAGACCCACACAACTTCCTGCTGATGCATGCCCTTGGTGCGAACGTGGCCGGGCAGATAGGTTCGGTCGTGGCCGCGGGAGTCATTCTTGCGCTTTTCAGTCGGTAGCGAAGGAAGAGAAGAATGGTTTGGGCATTTGCCTGATTCCTGTGCTCAAACGTGCACCTGATCGGCGCCATTTCAGCGTACGTGTCGAGGTGATGGTTCGATCATCCCTCTGCCACCAGCGGGTATCTCTCCGGGTGCTCAAGCGAGTCGATGCTCAAGTCGACGTCGAGTGCCGGCCAGTGAAGGTTTACACCGTGGTGTAACTCCAGGTTGAGGATACTCTCGAGATCGGCCTTCTTGAACCACGGAAACTCCTCGTGGGGCAGGAAGTACTCCTTCTCGTCGACGAGAACCCAGATTCCATGGGTGTCAACGTTGGTTGCTTCTGCCTGGGAAGTACCGACGCCAAGCGTTGCAGATTTCATCCTTCCTCTCCTTTACCACCGCCTCGATTCCCTCTTCTCGTGCGAACGTCAGCGGTGTGGGGCGCGTAGCGACGTACCCACCACCGCTTCGCCATTTCATTCGTTTGGTTCTGAGAAGTCAAGGTTACGGGCTTTGTCATTTGCCAGCGAGGTGCGAGGGAGGAATGGTAGTTGCTCTGGGGCCAGGCACTCGGCGGTGGCCGACACGTCGGAACTGACGGCTTCAAACTCAACACGATCCAGCCAGATTGCCCCTTTGCCGTGGAGCAGGGCGCCGAAAGCAACATGCGTCGCCTCCGGCATGATGGCCACGACCAGGTCGTAAGGGGTCCATTCCCGAGTTCCTTCTATCGGTCGGCCCTTCATGTCGTCAAGATGGGTGCACCGGTTGCCGACATCGGTCCGGAACCAAAGGCCAGCACGATCTGCGCCATCGGTTTTTATCCACCCGCGCATCCGCAGGTGTCGGCCTCGCCACGCCTTCTCAACAGGTACCCGTTGGTAGATGCGGCTCAGTCCCGGAGGCTGGATTTGGCGATGGTCGATGCACGCGCTTGCGACGCCTGTCTGAAGCCGCTTGCGGTCGAGCGAGTAGATTCGGTCGTGCGGACCGAAACCGACCTGGAACCAACCAGGAGCCAGCCCAAGCATGCGTCCTGTCGCCGGCAACACCTTCGATGTGTCGCCGAAATCCAGGT
>CAZWPN010000060.1:0-17211 GCA_964635275.1 uncultured Victivallales bacterium
CCGGCCTACACCCTTAACCTCTCACCCTTAAACGTTCTCTCACGGCTCGCTTGATCGAGTGAAAGACGTGTAGGTGTGGACGTGTAAGTGTTGACGCTATGCCCCCGTGTCCCTTCCTTGTAGATCGGAACAGAAGGAAGTGAAGGGAGCGAATGCCTCTGTGGACTGCGGTTGGAGCGGAACTGGTCTCAGTTCCGGTGTCGTGAGTCGGGCGTCAGCGGGTAGGCGGGGCGTTTGTCCGCCGTCGTTCGGAGAGCTATGGCGGACAGGTCGGTGGTAGGTTGTCGGGTTTCGTGGGAAGGCTCTCACAGAGAGCACAGATGGATGGCGTGAAGGGTGAGCTTATCTGGAAGATAAACTCAAAGTAGCTGTTTTCAGTCTGCCCCCGCAGCCAATGAAGGCTGATGGCCCTGTCTGCCACGGCCGATACTCGGAGATTGTGGGGGTTGGACTACGTCTTGACTTCTGCCAAAGACGGCTTAGAATGTCGGCGAGTTGTTTTGCTTTTCCTGAACGACTTGTGCGGTCCTCGGCTGGTTCCGCTGTGGAGGCTAAATGAATCCGGTTATCAACCATCTGATCCAGTTGCAGGAGTTGATCCTTATCCGAGATGAACAGAAGGTTTCTGTCGTCGGCGTCAGTGGTCGCAGCGAGCATCTTGAGCAATTGGACGAATCCATCGGTTTGATGACCGCTAAATTGCCCGAGGACATACGGGGCGTGGTCGAGAAACTTCACAAGAAAGACCATACGGTCATCGTTCCGGTTTCCAACAACGGCTGTGCCGGGTGCGGCATGATGCTGCCCATCAGTCTGATTCAGGAGGTGCGGCATGAGACGAATGTATACCACTGTCCAAACTGCGCCCGGATGCTCTTCTACCCGGAAATTGCGGCCCGTAGCATGGCCAAGCGGGAATCAAGGTTGGCGCCGCGGAAAGTAGGGATACTCAGATTCTCGGCAGCAGGGCTGATGCTTCCCCGGTTGGTATCGAATGATTTCGAAGGTGCATTGCGGGAACTTGCCACGGCAATGGAAAGCGCTGGCTTCGTGGAGAGGGCGGATCTTCTAGTGGAATCGGCGCTCCGTCGAGAAGCGATCATCACTACGATCGTGGATCATGGTCTGGCGTTTCCTCACGTCAGGGGCGTTGAGGGCGGCGGATTGGTGCTCGCCCTGGGCATAAGTCGCGACGGCGTCAAGTCGCCCCACGGCAAGGCGGTGGCGAAGGTGATCTTCTTCCTGGTGATTCCCACGGCGGCCAGTGCGTTCTACTTGAAACTTCTTGCCGGCCTCACAGAGACGTTTCGCAAGGAGGAGGCTCGCAAGGCACTTATGGCCGAGAAGGATCCCGATGACATGTGGAAGACGCTGATGAAACTGACCCGCGCCACAATAAAGTAGGTTTCCGATCCCCTGACTTGCGCCAGGGCCGGGATGCGCGCGTTCTACCCAAAATCCTCGCCCAAGCGCTGCGCTCCCGATGTCGCACTCGGTTCGCACTCCCGATGGACGCGGCGTCCCGCTTCGCAAAGGCTGCGCAGGACCAGTCGTGTAACTCCGCCCTCCGCGAGGGGGGCATTAGGATTCCAGTATCTCTTCAATAGGAGGGGAGAGATTCCGTGAGCCCGTGTCAACAGTGGTGCTAAAGGTGAGCGAGCGTCAAGGCTTTTATCCTAGTAGAGGATCAGGGGCTACCGTCCGGCCTTTAGCCGTTTGACGAATCGCTCCATACGCAGCATGGCTTCCTTGATCCGCTCCATGTTGGTCGCGTAGGAACAGCGCAGATAGCCCGCTCCAGAAGCGCCGAAAGCGCTGCCCGGCACACAGGCGACATTCTCCTCTTCCAGCAGTCTGAGCGCGAAGTCCTTGGAACTTAGCCCGTAGTCGCCGATGAACGGAAAAGCGTAGAAGGCGCCGTCCATACGGTGGCAGGGGAGCCCCATCTCGTTGAGCGCGGCGCTGATGAAGTTGCGCCGCCGCCGGTACTCTTCCCGCATTGCCTGCGTATCAGGGTCGCCGTTGCGCAGGGCCTCAATGGCGGCCTTCTGGCTGAGGATGGGTGCGCACAGCATAGTGTACTGGTGCAGCTTCATCATGGCGTCGATGATTTCGGCCGGCCCGCATGCATACCCCACGCGGAATCCAGTCATGGCCCAAGCCTTTGAAAAGCCGTGCAGCAAGAGTGTGCGATCCTTCATGCCTGGCATGGCTGCAATACTCACGCGCTCGCCGTCGTACGTGAGTTCCGAGTAGATCTCGTCAGTGATCACCAGCAGATTGTGCTCGATGGCGAATTGCGCGAGTCCCTCGACGTCCTGGCGGGTCAGCACGGCGCCGGTTGGGTTCGTCGGGAAATTCAACAGCAGAACGCGGGTCCGCGGCGTGACATGCGGCTCGAGCAGATGGCGGGTAAGCCGGAATCCGTCGCGGCGAGATGTGGCCACGGGCACGGGTTTGCCGTGAACGAAGGTGATCAGCGGGCCGTACGACACATAGCACGGCTCGTGGTACATGATCTCATCGCCCGGGTTCGTAACGGCACGAATCGCCAGATCCAATGCCTCGCTCACACCGACGGTGATGAGGACTTCCGTTTCAGGCGTGTAAACCGGACCGAATGCCGCTGCAACATACTTCGATACTTCCTGCCTTAACTCCAGCAGGCCGAGGTTGGCCGTGTAACTCGTGGCTCCGCGGTCCAGTGCATAGATCGATGCCTCGCGGATGTGCCACGGGGTGACGAAGTCCGGCTCGCCGATGCCAAGGCTGATGACATCTTTGCGGGAACTGACGATGTCGAAGAAATCGCGGATTCCGGAACGTGGCACGCTGCGGAGGTGCTCGGCTACGTACCTAAGCGGAGACTGAGAGCCGTTCATGGGGGGATTCCTCGTCCATCAGGACACTCTGGTCCTTGTAGGTTTTCAGCATAAAGTGAGTGGCGGTCGAAATCACGCCCTGGATTGTGGCGAGTTTTCCGCTGACGAAAGCAGCCACGCTGCGCAGGTCGGGTCCGCGAACGAACACCAGCAGGTCGTAGGACCCAGACATGAGGTACAGTGACTCGACTTCCTGAAACTTGCTGATCCGGGCCGCGATCTTGTCGAAGCCGCCGTCCCGTTCCGGCGTGATCTTGACTTCAATAACTGCGCGCACGCGGCTGATTTCAAGTTGGTCTTCGTTCACTATCGCCTGGTACCCGCGTATGATGCCACGCGCCTCGTAATCCGCGATCTTCCCGCGGACTTCGGATTCTGGAATGTTTAGCATTGTAGCGAGGTTCGCCGTCGACTCCAGCGCGTTGCGTCTCAGCAGTTTCAGCAGTTCATCCATGGCTCTATTCTCCGTTTCGCTGCAGCGCCGGGTGAACCACAGTTCGCTCTTCCCTGCTGCGCGAAAACGCGGGACTTATACCACTGAAGCGGCCTGGCTCCTAGAACAAAAACAACGCGCGAATCACTCAAAACTGCGGGAGTTGTAAGACTGGAAAGTTGGAAGATTGGGCAAGCCCTCGAATCCGTGGCCGATTCACACGCCCTGCGCACGTGCATGAGTTCATCGCACTGCTTGATGTTTCATCCTGCCCATGGCCGTGCATAACGCCTTTTCATCCTTCCAATCTTCCGCAGTTTAGGGGGATCAACTCCGGTCTTGCGTCAACCGCAAGAAGCGGTCTACTATCGCAGAAGAATAGGTAGTTGGTGAAATAGCCAGAGTTAAGAAAGGAGCTTGCCATGGCAGAGGAACCAAACAAAGCGTCTCAGAGTGCCGGCACAAGGAAACAGGACGAGGTCCACGATGTCAGGGAGGTTGGCGCGTCGATGCAGGCGGCCGGCTCCGCGCTCTGGAATGCCATAAGTCTCTGTGCGGATTGGGTCACGGGTTTTGCCCCGCATTCGAGGATTGCGGGATGGACGGATGGCGTTCGGCGATTCTTCACCGAGAAGGGTTATTTGTCATTCTCTTCATCCTTATTCAAGGCCGGCCAGGCGTCGCTGGTTCTCGCTGAGGTGGCGATTCTTATTGCCGGCATTGCTGCAGCGATCAAGCAAAGCGCATGGACGATGGCCTTTGTTGGGATGGGCCTGGCGTTGATGCTGGTGGTATTGCAGTACGTCGCGGACCGTTTTGAAGCTGCGGCACAGCGGCTTGTGGATGGGTGGACAACACGGCTGGCTGGTGCGACATTTCCGGATGCGCTGGCGTGGATCTTTGAGGCGCTTGGGATTGTGATTTTCATGACGGCCCTGATGTCAGCGTCACAGGCATCCGACTGGAGCGTGTTCTGGAAAGGTGTCGGCGGCTGGGTTATCTGCGTGCTCGTGGCCTGGGTGCTCTTCCATCCTACCATGCAGTCGGTTGAGATTGATCCCGCCACAGCAATGCGGGAGGAGGCCATTGGAATCGTGGCATACCTCATGAAAGCCGTTTTGCGTTGCGTGCCGGTTGTGTTTGGCGTGCTCGCTATCATGGCGACCGTCGCGATCATCAGCGGCCTTGTGGATATATTTCGTGATCAGGGAGCCGGGTGGATCCAGGAAGAGATATGGTTTGGCATGATGGCAACGTTGCTGCCTGTGGCGGCCTATCTTGCTGCCGTGTTCTGTCGGCTGCATCTTGACATCATGCATGCCATTCTTTCGATTCCCGGCAAGATTGATCGTGTGGCGGGGAGGTAGGATGTGCGGAAACCGGTTGACGTGGCCACGGGCATGGGGTATGGTCTCGCCCGTGATTGAAGGGTGGTAACGACGAACAAGAGCCCTGGGTCACGAAGGGAGGGGATCAGTAGTTGTGATACAGATCAGGCTGAAGAGAGGCGAGCCGGTCGAGAAGGCGTTGAAGCGGCTGAAGAAGATGATGGACAGGGAAGGTTTGATGAAGCAGCTTCGCTCCGGTCGGTACTTTGAGAAACCCTGCGAGAAGCGGCGCAAGAAGGCGGCCCGTGCCAGAGTGAGGACGACCTCGCGTGGCTGACGGGTAACGCAGTCTGGTTTCGTTGGGAAAGAATCATGATCGAGGGCTCCCCAGCCGGTAAGGCGGGGGAGCCCTTGTCTTTATGGGGCAAATGATGTTTGCGCTTTCTACACGCTGGAACGCCGGGCGGCACACCACCGGCGAGGCGATGATAGACGAAATCATCGCGTTGGGTTTCGGGGAAATTGAGTTGGGATTTGATCTGCGGGTTCACCTTGTCGATGGAGTGCGGCGTCGCGTCAAAGAAAGTGCGGTGACGGTCCGCAGCCTTCACAATTTCTGCCCGCTTCCCGTCGGTGCGCCGGTCCCTCACCCGGAAATCTTTCAACTGGCCAGTCGCAGTGAGGCGAATCGCGAGTCGGCCGTGCGGCACACGCTCTCAACCATCGGATTTGCCCGTGATCTGGGAGCGTCCGTTGTTGTGGCGCACGCGGGGAATGTGGATATGTGGACCCGCACATCGAAACTGGTTGGCATGATGGAGAAGAGCAGCGATCCTGGAGCGGGCTACGAACGCGCCAAACTTCGGCTGCTGATGAGGCGTGAGAAGCATGTGGGACGGCACATGGATGCCCTGTTGAGGTCGCTTGACGAACTGGTTCCGCACTTGAAGGCAAGTAACGTGCGGCTGGGGCTGGAATTGCTTCCTTCCTGGGAGGCCATTCCAACTGAGACGGAAATGCAGGCGATCCTGAAGCGATACCCCGGCGGGGAGATCGTCTACTGGCATGACTTCGGGCATGGCCAGATACGCCAGAACCTCGGCCTGAGCGCGCACGGGCACTGGTTTAGCAAACTGTCGCCTCATATGGCCGGCATGCATATTCACGACGTGTTTCCTCCGGCCAACGACCACCTTATGCCGCCCCGTGGCCGACTCGACTTCGTGCCGTTTCGGCAGTGGATCCGTCCGGGACAGATCATGGTGCTGGAACCGGCGCCAGGGACTCCCGCCGAGGATATTCGCGATGGAGTGAATATCCTTTCGGAGGAATGGTTCGGCGTATGAAAGGAAGGATTGCCGGCAAACCGGCAAAGACGATGCCAAATCGCCGTTGCCCCCCCCGCTGGGCGTAGTTGCCATCGTCGCTACCAGTTTCAGCGGCGCGGTAGTGAGGTTTGGAGGCATATCAAAACTCGTTTCTTCATTGATATGCCTCAAACCGCTGTCGTAAGTGACTGCAAGTCAACAAAAGATGTGAAACATATCATTACTGGCGGTTTGATATAGTTGAGGCTGAATAAACTGTTCGCCAAGCAACATGAAGATTCTAATTCTCGAAGACAATGAGGAGCGCATTACGGCCTTTCAGGCCGCAGGTGCCTCGTTGTCAGCCGCGGTCAGGGTCTGGCGGAATGCTCACCGGATGATTGCAGAAGTCGGAGAGGAACTGGCGAGAGCCGATATCCTCTCGCTTGACCATGATCTGAATAACGACTCCGGACAGGACACAGGAAGCGGGATGGACATGGCGCGATACCTCATGCGTTTAGACTGGGTTGTGGGCGCAGCCCACTTTGGGAGAAGTCGAACTCGCCCCACTGGAATTGAGGGTAGGTTGCCATGAAGCGATGGATTCTGGTATCAATGCAGATGGGGCTGGGACTTGGCCTCATTGCATTTCTCCTGACACGGGCTGGCGGGCTGGCGGGTGTCGGCGTGGCCCTGCGCGCTGCCGGCGCCAACTGGCCATGGGTTGCCCTTGCCGTAGTCATTACGCTGTTTTGCATTCTATGCTGTGCGATTCGCTGGCAGATGCTGCTGGCCATGCAGGGGTTAAAGCTGCGGTTCGCGAAGACGTTCGCTCTTTACCTAATCGGGCAGTTCTTCAGTGCACTGCTTCCCGGGGCAACGAGCGGTGATCTGGTGAAGGCCTATTACGCAGCGAGGGAAACCCATCATCGAAAGACGGAAGCGATTGCCACGGTGTTCATTGATCGCATCATAGGATTGCTGGCGCTGATCCTTTTTGTGGTAGCTGTCCTGGCATGGCGTTTTCGGGTCATTTGGAATATGCCTCAGACACGAGTGCTGGCCATTGTGTATGTAGCTATGTTGGCGGTGTCGGTCGTCGGTGTAGCCTTTATCGTCTGGAACCGCCGGAGCGGTGGAACCTCTGCATCGGCTACCGGCTGGCGGCAGCAGGCCCTGAGGGCATATGAGGCACTGGGCCAGTCACTATCATCGCCGGGAACGCTGACGGTCATGCTGGCCCTTTCCGTCGTCAACCACGTTGCGTTTGTTGTCGCGGAATATGCGCTTGCAAAGGCCGTCGGGGCACCGTTGTCGCTGGCAGATTGCCTGACTGTCTTTCCCGTTATCAACGCCGCCGGGACGGTGCCGCTGGCACCCGGCGGACTAGGGACGCGCGACGCGGCGGCGGTTATGCTGTTGGGTCTGGTGGGGGTGGTGGCGGCGCAGGCGATGTCAATCTCGCTTCTCGTCTATGGCGTAATGATCTTGTTTTCCCTGGTGGGCGGATTCGTCTTTCTCGCCTATGCGCCGGCCGGCGCCTGGCGGAACGCCGGGAAGGATGATCCTGAGAGGATACTCTAGACAGGGGCTACGTGTTGAGCGTTCAGCGTCAACATCTTATAGCGAACCTGGTTGTAATTGTCTCAGGCGAGATGCTTCGCCGGTGGGTGATCAGATGATTTGCCGGTGGCGGCCCGGCCGAGACTTCGCTGACGGATGGCCTCGTAGAGCAGGATCGTCGTTGCGGCTGCGACGTTAAGGGAGTCGGATTGGCCCAGCATGGGAATGCGAACCAAACTGTCGGCTTCGCTCATCCAGCGGTCTGAAAGTCCGTATTGTTCGGTCCCGAGGACAATGGCCGTGGGTCCCTTCATGTCGGCATCTGTGTAGAGTCTATCCGTATGTGGCGTGGCAGCAAGGATTTGTATTCCGCGTGTCCGCAACCATGGGATGGCTTCATCGGTGGTGGACTCTACCACGGGTACCGAGAAGATAGCTCCGATGCTTGCTCTAACGACATTAGGGTTGTTGAGATCGGTGCAGCGGTCGCAGACGATGACGCCGTTGGTGCCCGTGGCATCGGCGGAGCGCAGGATGGTGCCGAGATTGCCGGGCTTCTCGATTGCCTCCGCCACGATCAGAAGTGGGCATTCGGGTACGACCAGATCCGACAGGGTACGGCGTATTTGCGGCGCCACTGCTAATAGCCCTTCGGGACGGTCACGGTAGGCGATCTTCTCGAAGACAACCGGCGAACATTGCAGTATCTCGGCGCCGACCGAGCGGCAGTGCGCGATCAGTGCGTCTTCGTTGCCGCCCTGAAACGACTCAGGGCACACAAAGAGAGTCAGGGGTGGATGACCGTTTTCCACGCTTCGCCGGATTTCGCGATAGCCCTCGACTATCATGAGTCCCAGTTCGTCGCGATGGGAGCGCTGACGCAGCCTGACCACCTGCTTGATACGTGGATTCGCCAGACTGGATATCAGCATAGCTGCGGCAGAAGGCAGAGGAGTATCGCAAACTGCGGGATCAATTCCTTTGGACGATATTGGCCTGTGCGGTCTGTCCATCGGAAGTCACCATAAGCGTCTGCAGCACGCCGTTTGTCCCGGCATTGATTATGCTCGTATAGACGGTTGTTTCGCCGTTTGATGCGCTGAGGTTACCGTAAGAAGGGGTCGCCACAGTCCAGACGTACTCATCTCCGCCACCGCTGGCGGTGAAAGTGACGGACTGAAACTGCCCAAGCGTCGCCTGCAGCGGGTCGATGGTCAGTCCGATCGTCAGATGGACCACAAAGGACTCCGCCGACTTGGAATAGCCGGTTCCGCCACTCGGCGTGCCGTTGGTCCCGGTGGTTGTGGACGTCGTGCCGCTGCCGGATATTGTCGAGGTTACCCTGACGCTGCGTAGTGTCTGGCTGCTGCCGCTGTTCTTGGTGCTCGTATAAGAAGTGCGATCGCCATAGGCATCGGAAAGCCAGCCCCATTCGTCTATTGTTCCTCCGCCTTCCAGTGACCACGTGTAGTCGTACCCACCCGATGCAATGAACTCCTGGGACTCGCCCCGTCGCAGCTCGATGCGGGCAGGTGTGATGCGCAACTTGTTCTCGGTCGATGACTCGGTATCGCAGCCGACTAACATAATACTGATGGCCAGCGTCGCGGCCGCCACGATAATGGATGTAGATGTCTTCACCAACAAAAGAGTACTCTACTGCGAAACGGATTGTCAACAGCGTTCGCCTCGCTATTATACGGGAATGCGTGTGCTGTTTTCTGGTGGGACTGTGGTTTCCGGGAGCAACAGAGGGAGATGTTCTTCGATGCGAATTCTAATGGGATTGATCCTGTCCGTAGGGGTTGCGGTGGCGGCTGGGTCCGCTGATACAGTTCCGAAGACGCTTCGGCTTGACGGTGTGGCGGCCTACATCAACGGGAGCGTCATCACCGTGGGTGAGGTTCTGGCCGCTGTTCAGCCGATGCGTCAGAAACTGACGTCCAGTTTTCAGGGCGAGGAACTCGGCAGAAAACTCCGCGATGCCTATCAGGAAGGCCTTTCCGCGTTGATTGACCGGCGGCTCATTCTGGACAAGTACGAGACGAACGAAAGAAAGTTGCCGGATTGGGTTGTGGACAACCGCATTGCGGATATCGTGCACGAATCCTTTCAGGATGACAGGGATGCCCTGCTGCGGCAACTGGGGGAGGAGGGGCTGACATACGACGAGTGGCGCAATGCGATACGGGAGCAGATTGCGGTTGTCACGATGCGCCGCGAATTTGTGGACCAGTTCGTTCGCCTCAGGCCAGCCGACATCATGGCTGAATACGAGAAGAACAAGGAGCGCTTTCGGTCCCCTGCCAAACTGAAGGTGAGGCTCATTGCGATCCGGAAGGGGCAGTCAATTGAGGAGGCGACTCGGAAACAGAAGGTGGCGGAAGAGGTTCGTCGTCGGGCGCTCTCCGGCGAGGATTTTGCGGCGCTGGCGGCCGCAACAACTGAAGGCGCTAAAGCGAAGGATGGCGGAGACTGGGGCTGGGTCGATCCGGAGAAGGTGTTGCGTCTGGAAATCGCTCGAGCAGTCGTCGCGGTCAAGCCGGGCGAAATCAGTCCTGTCATCGAGACGGACAGCGAGTTTTACATTGCGAAAGTGGAGGGGCGTCAGGAACCGGCTGTTGCCGAGTTCGAGGTTGTTCAGGCGCAGGTGGAGCGCGAAGTGCGCCAGCGGGAGAGCGATAAGCTTTTTAGGGCATGGGTCAGCCGGCTACGGCGTGACGCCGTCGTCAAGATTGTGAGCACGGGCATCTGGGAATGACGCAGGATCAGAGTCAGCCGCCACTTACCAGCCCCGTCAGGGTCCGGCAACTGCTGGATGAACTCGGTATGAGGCCGAGTCGAGCGCTGGGCCAGAACTTCCTCATTGACCGCAATGTTCTCGACATCCTTTTGGAAGCTGCGGATTTGTGCGCCTCCGACGCTGTTCTCGAAGTTGGGCCGGGCCTTGGCGTGGTGACAGACGCACTCCTGTCACGCGCCGGCCGCGTGGTGGCCATCGAGAAAGACATCCGTCTCTGCGGGCATTTGGCGCAGCGTTTTGCCGGGAACGCGCGTTTCCAACTGCGGTGTGGCGATGCGGTTGACCTGGTTCTGCCGGAACTCGAGCACAGGGACATTACCCGGTTTGTTTCTAACCTTCCTTACTCAGCCGGCAGCCGCATTCTGGTGAATATCTCGCTGGCCGGTTCGATTCCCATTATGGTGGTAACGGTACAGCAGGAAGTGGCTGACCGGTTGGCCGCCGGGCCCGCCACGCCGGACTATGGACTGCTCAGCGTCTGGATGCAGTTGGACTATGACGTGGAGATCGTAAAAAGGGTCCGTCCGACCTGCTTCTGGCCTCAGCCCGAGGTGAATTCGGCGATTGTCCGACTCTGCCGCCGGCCGGATCGTGAAGACGATAGCGTGGAGACGCGGCGGCTGTTCAGGTGGGTGACGCGGCGCGCATTCACTCATCGCCGCAAGCAATTGGCAGTCGCGTTGGGCGATACGGCTGCGACACGCGGGCTCATCCGTTCCAGACTCCTGGAGCCGCTGGGGCTGGATCCGAAGGCGCGTGCCGAGACGGTTGACGTTTCGGGGTGGTGGGCCATAGCGCGAGCGTTGACTTCCATGCCCATGGAGGGTATTAGCGCGGTTGACGACAGGCAGGATAATCAGCCATGAGCGACGATTCAACACCGATGATGCGTCAGTACCGGCAGATTCGAGCGACACTGCCGGAGGGCGTGGTTCTTTTCTTTCGCCTGGGCGATTTCTACGAGATGTTTTTCGATGACGCCAGGACGGCCGCGCCGATCCTGGATATTGCTCTGACAAGGCGAAACGGGGTTCCAATGTGCGGCGTGCCGTTTCATGCCGCTGATAATTATGTGGCGCGCCTGCTGCGGGCGGGCAGGAAGGTCGCCATCTGCGACCAGATGGAGGATTCCGGCGCCACTAAGGGCATAGTCCGACGCGATGTAACCAGGATCGTGACGCCTGGCACAGCCTCGGAGGAGGGCATTCTCGAGTCCAACCGCCACAACTTCCTGGCGGCGGTATGCCGCACTGCTGGTAGGATGGGATGGGCGATCCTCGACCTGTCGACAGGGCTGTTCGAGGGGGAGGAACTGGCTTCGCTCGATGCCCTGCGAGATACGCTGGCGCGCACCTCGCCGAAAGAGTGCCTCCTGCCGGCGGCGTTGGCTGATGACCCTGCGCTATCGGCTGTTTTCAAAGCTGTGCCGTCGGTTTCCGTGTGCCGCGGCGATGACTGGTCTTTTGAGTATGAGACGGCACGTGACACGCTGAACCGGCACTTTCGCGTGCTGTCGCTTGCCGGGTTTGGGTGCGAAGATCGTACGGCTTTGGTGGGCGCTGCCGGCGCGATCCTGCACTATGTGAAGGAAGACCTGAGGCGACAGGTGGGACATATCCGCGCGCTGCGGGTTCGCGCGGGCTCGGAGTACCTTGTGCTTGATGAGGCCACCTGTGCAAACTTGGACCTTGTTCCCAACCGTGGCAAGGATGCCTCAGTAACCGTACTGGGCGTGTTGGACGTTACGAAGACTCCTATGGGCGGGCGTGTGCTCAGGGAGTGGCTCCTGCGCCCATTGGGCCGCTTGGATGCTATTGTTCGCAGGCAGGAAGCCGTGGCTGCTTTTTGTAAGGATCGCCTGGTTCTGCGCGATTTGGCAGAGACCCTGGCCGGCGTGCGCGACGTTGAGAGGCTGATTGCGCGCCTTTGCGGCGGCGGAGGGAACGCTCGCGATCTTGCGGCGATTGCGGAATCGCTTGACTGCGTTCCGGGGCTCCGCCTGCTGGTTGAACAGCCGGAATCCTCCGTGTTGCTGCGCGAGCTCGCAGGGCGACTGACGTCGTTGCCGGACATGGTGGCGCTGATCCGCAAAGCCATTGCGGATGAGCCCCCGGTGGCGGTCAAGGAAGGGGGTATGGTAAGGGCGGGCTACGATGCCGATCTGGATTTGTTGCGAGCCGCGGCAACCGAAGGCCGCGAGTGGCTTGCCCGCTACCAGACATCGGAGCAGGAGCGCACGGGTATCAAGACGCTCAAGGTGAGGCATAACCGGGTCTTCGGCTATTACATTGAGGTCTCAAAAGGACAGGCGGACCATGTGCCCGCGTCCTACATGCGGAAGCAGACCCTTGTCAACGGAGAGCGCTTTACAACGCCGGAGCTCAAGGAGTACGAGAACCGCATTGTTGGCGCACTCGACAAATCCGTGGCCTTGGAGTACGAGATTTTCTGCCGGCTCAGAGATGCCGTGGTGACGGAGACCGATCGCATTCAGGCCACAGCCGAAGCCATCGCCGAGGTGGATGCGCTTGCCTCATTGGCGGATCGCGCTCTGGCGTTGAACTACAGCCGACCGCGCATCGAGGACGGCGACATCCTGGAAATCCGGGGAGGGCGGCACCCTGTGGTTGAGCGCATTTCGGCGGCGGAGCGGTTCGTGCCCAACGATACGCTGCTCGACAATCGTAATAATCAGTTGCTGATTGTTACGGGGCCCAACATGGCCGGCAAATCCACTTACATCCGACAGGTGGCCCTGATCGTGATTCTGTCCCAGATGGGATCGTTCGTACCCGCTGAATCGGCGCGTGTCGGCATTGCGGACCGGGTCTTCACTCGCGTTGGCGCCAGCGACGACCTGGCTCGCGGGCGCAGCACTTTCATGGTCGAGATGCAGGAAACGGCGTACATTCTGAATGCCGCCACCCCGCGGAGCCTGGTTGTGCTTGATGAGATAGGTAGGGGGACGAGCACCTTCGACGGAATCAGTATTGCCTGGGCCGTGGCGGAGTATCTCCACAACAGCGCCGAGGTGAAGGCCCGAACGCTGTTTGCCACCCACTACCATGAGTTGACCGACCTCGCGCTTACCATGAAAGGGGTCAAGAACTACAGCATTCTGGTTCGCGAGCAGGGGGACTCCGTGGTCTTTCTTCGCAGGATTGTTCCGGGAGCGGCGGACAAAAGCTACGGCATCCAAGTGGCCCGCCTCGCCGGTCTGCCGTCAGAAGTTATTGACCGCGCCAAGGAAATCCTGGCCAATCTTGAGGAAGGCGAATTCGGCGAGACAGGTCAACCCAGGTTGGCGCGCCGGCGCATCCGTAAGGGCCGTGACTTGCCGGGGCAGCTCAGCCTCTTCGGAGGATGAGCTGTCATGGTTCGTCGTTGACCAGGCAGGGCAGGTAGAGCCGCACGGCAGTGCCTTTGCCGGGTGCGCTGTCCACGAGAATTGCGCCCTTGTGGGCCCGTGCAACGCCGAGCACATAGGGCAACCCCATGCCACGCGCACGGATCTTCGTCGTAAAGAACGGGTCGAACATGCGATCGCGCACTTCCGCGGAGATACCGCAGCCGGTGTCCACAACCTCCGCGAAGGCGTACGGGCCGGCTGGCGGCAAGTGATCCCGATAACAGACGGCCAGTTCGGCTTCTGTGCATTCCCGAACACCAGTGCCTATGGTAATGGCTCCAGCTGCTCCCATCATGGCTTCCACCGCATTATCCACGAGATCAAGCACGGCATGCTTGATCATCGCCGGATCGCCTCTGACCATTGGCATGGAAGCGTCCATCCGGAACTGTACGCTTACCGCTTGCGGCACACGTGACTTTATGTCGGCCCCGCCATGGCTGACCAGCGATGAGAGGTTCACGTCCTCTACATCGCGCACCTCGTTACCGGAGAAGACGTAGAGGCTTTGGGTGAGATCAAAGGCTTGGACGGCCGCCTCATCAAGCATGTGACTGTTTTCGATCGCCCGGCTGTCAGCGGGCAGGGACCGCTTGATGATAGCGTTGTTGCCGCGGATCACGGTGAGGCAGTTGCTCATGTCGTGGGCGATGCCGATGGCCATGGATGTCATCGCGGTCAGTTTGTGGGCCCACTCCGAAGGCAGACCGGACGACGATTCTTTGCGTGGAACGTCGCCGGACGACATCATGACGGCATCTCCCTGTCGTGGCCCGACATGTCCACGGATGTCTTCAGCGAGGGCCAGTAGCGCCGCGTGTAGACGTACACTGTTATCAGGTTGACGATGAGTGCGATCACTTCCACGCTGTGCAGAAGCAGGGGAGGGACCAGCGGCGATGGGGAGGCTTCAAAGTGATAGATAGCGCAAATCAGTGGGAAGTTGATGCATGTGCGGAGTTTTCCGGACCAGTTGGCGTTGCCCTGAATGTTGTGCACCGATCCGATTGACCGGAGGAATGTCACCCACTGGTCCCGGGCAAGGAAGAGCAGGGTAAGGACCAGCAGGAAGACAGCGTGCCGAAGGTGGCCGTTGACAGTCGCCACGAACACCAGCACGGGGAGTGTCGAGAGATAAAAGAACTTGTCCATCAGCGGATCGGCGTGCGCGCCGAACCGCGTTTCCACCTTGAACTGGCGGGCGAAGTAACCGTCAAACAGGTCCGTAACCGCAGAGGCGATCAATGCGGCAAGAGACAGGGTAAAAAGCCACAACGTTCGCGCCGCCGGAGGGGTGACGGCGTTGACGATCGCACCGGCGAAGAACAGCAGGACCAGTGGGAAGCGCACCACCGTAAGAATAGTGACAAACGCCAGTTTTGCACTGCTGCTCGCCATGGCCTCTCGTCACGCGCCCATCTGGTAACGGACAAAGCGTCGGATGCTCAATGTGTCGCCCAGTTCTTTTCCCTTCTCGGCGAGAAGTTCGGTGATGGTCTGTTTCTGCTCCTTGACGAACAGTTGATCCACAAAACAGGAGTCCGAGTAAAACTTCTTCATCTTCCCGTCCACGATCTTGTCTACGATCTGTGGCGGTTTTCCCTGTACTTGTTTTGCGTAGATCTCCCGCTCTCCGGCGATCACGTTAGCCGGTACCTCAGACGCTGTCAAATAGTTGGGATTGCAGGCGGCGACGTGCAGCGTCAGGTCCGAGATCAGAGTTCGGAATGTGCTGGCCTGAGCGGTTTCAGCTTTGCCGCAGTTCACCTCCACCAGAACTCCTACCTTGCCGCCCATGTGGATGTAAGATGCGATGGCGCCGTTTCCATGCAGGACAAAACGCACGCTACGCCGTACGACGATCTTCTCGCCGATGGCTGCGATCTGGGCCGCCAAGTCATCCTTGACCTGCTCGGCCAACTCGCCGTCAGTTTGCAGTGCCTTCTGGGCCAAGTCCTTCACAAATGACAGAAAACCCTCGTTGCGAGCGACGAAGTCCGTTTCGCAATTCACCTCGACCAACGATGCGGTCTTTCGATCCGTTGAAGTGCCTGATGCTACAAGGCCTGAATTGGTATCCTTGGATGCGCGCTTGGCGGCAACCGCCATACCACGCTCCCGCAGCAGTTTGGTAGCCTTGGCCATGTCGCCATTGGCTTCTGACAGTGCCTTCTTGCACTCCATCATGCTCACGTTGGTGGCGTCGCGGAGTTCCTTTACGAGGGTTGCATTGATCTCGATCATGACTGTATTTCCTCCACAAAATGATGACGGGTCGCCTGATGGGCCGGCAAATCCGCTCGGCCCTGTTGCGTCAATCTGCCTTCGGCGCAGGCTGCGCCTCGGCCGGGGCGGAACTTGCGGGAGCCGCCGGACGCGCGCGTGGCGTACGCGGCCTTGTTGAGGATGGCCTTCGTCCGCGGCCTTCGCTTCGCGGATGCCTGCCTTCCCCTGATGCCTCTGCAGGTGCAGGTGCCGCTTCGCCTTTCTCCTTGCGCAGTGCCTCCTCGGCAGCGTTCTTTGCGCTGTAGTTGGCTGCGGCCGTGATAATGGCGTCACGGATGGCACCGGTCACCAACTTGATGCCGCGCATCGCGTCATCATTGCCGGGAATCACGAACTGAATCGGATCCGGGTCGCAGTTGGTGTCTACAATGGCGATGACGGGAATGTTCAGTGTGTTGGCTTCCGCGACTGCGATGGCCTCGCGATTGACGTCCACGACAAACATGGCGCCGGGACGGCGAGACATGTTGGCTATTCCGATGAGGTTCCTGCTCAGCTTGTCAAGCTCTCTGCGTAGCTTGGAGGCCTCCTTCTTGGGCATGGCGGCCATCTCGCCGCTCTTTTCCAAGGCTTCAATCTCGCGCATGCGCTTGACGCTTCCATGGATTGTGGTCATGTTGGTCAGCATGCCGCCCAGCCAGCGGTGTGTGACGTAGTGCTGTCCGCAGGCGACCGCAACATCACGTGTGATTTCCTGCGACTGCTTTTTGGTCCCGACAAAGAGAATGCTTCTCCCGTCCGCTACCGTCTGGCTCGCAAAGCGTATGGCTTCTTCAAGCTTGGCCAGACTCTTTGTAAGGTCAATGATGTGAATGCCGTTGCGCTTCCCGAAGATGTATTTCTTCATCTTTGGGTTCCAGCGCCGGGTTTGATGTCCGAAGTGCAGGCCTGCGTCAAGCAAGTCTTTTACTGTAATCCCCTGGGGGGCCGTATCCGCCACGTGACACCTCCTAATACTGCCGCAGGTCCGCGTTATAGACGTCGGCCTTACGGAATCCGCTTTGTCCGCCCCAGTGGCCGGGGCGGAACTCGCTTCGGTTCCGCCGTCGGGAAAGCGCTCCCCGAATCGGCAATGAACTCACAAGCGGCTAGGATGACACACGCAACGATAGCATTGCAAGCATTAATCACGCCCTTGTCTTCCGGTCTCTTCCTCATCTTGTCACGGACAAAAACAAGGTCCGTTTTTGAGTCGGC
>CAZWPN010000061.1:0-16766 GCA_964635275.1 uncultured Victivallales bacterium
TACCGGCGGGACCCATTGCGGACAGCCCTGCGGCAGCGGCTCCGCCGGAGGCGTCGCCCTTCTAACGAAACATGCAGTCTGTATATGTTCCCCAGGTA
The DNA here is from genome assembly GCA_964635275.1 of uncultured Victivallales bacterium. Classification (GTDB taxonomy): domain Bacteria; phylum Verrucomicrobiota; class Kiritimatiellia; order UBA8416; family CAZWPN01; genus CAZWPN01. The sequence continues at coordinate 99 of CAZWPN010000061.1, forward strand.
GGGCGAGTTCTCCGAGCGAGCCGTAAACAAAGGACGCACACGAGTCCGGACAAAGTTTTGCCTTCCTTAGCCGAGGATCAGGGTCCGCATCACCGGCTTGACTCGGACGGCCGGATGGATTATCAGATGGCACATTTCGAGACACCAGCGATGACAACAAAGCCCAATATCGTACTAGTCGGATTCATGGGAACCGGGAAGACCGCCGTCGGAAAACGCCTGGCATCGCGCCTTGGCATGGCCTTCACGGATATGGACGCCATCATAGTAGAACGGGAAGGCAGACCGGTAACGCGCATCTTCGCAGAGGAGGGTGAACCGTATTTCCGCGCCTGCGAACGCGCATTGGCGGTTGAATTGTCTGAAACGGCGGGTCGAGTAGTCGCGACAGGCGGCGGCATCGTCCTCGACTCCGGCAATATCCGTGACTTCGATCGCACCGGCCTCGTTGTGTGCCTCACCGCAACACCTGAGGCCATTCTGCAACGGGTGCAGCATGACACTCAGCGCCCACTCCTCGCCGATGGCGACAAACTGACAAAGATAATCGACCTTCTTGACAAACGCCGCAATCTTTACGAGGCCATACCCTGCCGCGTTGACACGTCGTCGATGCCAATCATCGCCGTTGTGAACGAGGTCATCCACCGGTACCAGGAATACTGCGCCGACTGACATGACCACAGCCATCGAGCACGAGATCCGCCTGCTTGCCATGAAGATCGGGATCTCTGCCTTGGGTTTCGCCCGTTGCGCGCCGTCGGAGACCTACGCCATTTTCAGCCAATGGCTCGCCAACGACCACGCCGCAGGAATGGATTATATGAGCAGGCATGCCGCGCAGCGAGTCGATCCACGACGCATAAGTCCATCGGCGCTTAGTGTAGTCGCCGCGGCCCTGCGTTACCCCGTGAACCAGAAGCCGGGCGACGGGTTTTCGTCTTGCGCCTGGGGGCGCGACTACCACGACGTGATGCGGGGACAACTCCGCACCATCGCCACGCTTCTCCGTAACACCGGCCACGCGGCAACCGCCAGAATCTGCGTGGACTCGGCTCCGCTCCTCGAGCGCGAGTGGGCCGTGCGGGCTGGCCTCGGCTGGCGAGGTCGCCAAGGTCAGATCGTTAATCAGCAACTGGGGTCCTGTATGGTTCTCGGCTTCATCCTTACAGACGTCGAACTCGCTCCGTCACCCCAGGCAATCAACCGCTGCGGAACCTGCCGGCGCTGCCTGGACGCATGCCCGACCGGCGCGCTGCTTCCGAACGGCCTTGTGGACGCACATCGGTGCATCTCCTATCTCACCATCGAGCATGCGGGAGACATCCCGGGCGCACGACAACCGGATATCGGCTCAGCCCTGTTCGGGTGCGACGCCTGCACCGCCGTTTGTCCATGGAACCGGTTTGGATCGGAGCACATCTCACCCGATCTGAATCTGGATCACGGTCCGTCTGCCGAGGAGTGCGCGGGCATGGACGACACTCGGTTTGCGGCGCGGTTTCAGGGAACGAGTGTGCACCGAAGCGGTCTGCTCCGCCTGCGCCGCAATGCCGTCATCGTGCTGGACAACCGCAAACGGCGTGCTACGCTCTGTGTAGAGAATGGAACACCGGTCGCAGCTATGACGGAGGGACGACCATGAGACTGCTGATGATAAAATATCTGGACATTCTTCGGGCCGAACTGGTGCACATTGAGCGCACAATCGCGGAAATGGTGACGGACCATGTCAAACGCGAGACCGTGGGAGCGGAGACCGAGCACGTGTGTTTCGAGAACGTGGCCACGCTCGAGAACGAGGAGTCCGGCGTCCGAGGCTGCCTGCAGGCGATCGAGACCATCCAGCCGGCAGACTACCCCGATCTTGACACGATGATCGCCGAACTGGATCGCCGATTCCGCGAAGTGATCCGCAAGACCGGCCTGGCGGAAATCGCCTATGTCTTCGCCCAGCAAAAACTGCTTAAGGTCAAGCGATACGTTGTCGGCGAGTGACCCGCCACGGGACAGACCGCGCTTCGTACAATCCGGCGGGCGCCGTTCCAGAGGAACCAAAGACCGAACCCCATCACAACGGCCCCGCACAGGACCACCAGCCCGCGATACACGGTATCCGGCATGATCCGGCGGCCGCCGGCAACGCCGAAACTGACCAGACCCTTGTTCCCCATTGATTCCGATGCCGACCCCGATCGAGAAACACAGCCAGCTTGCATATATCAGCAGCGGAGTCTGCGCCGATCCGGCCCCTGCACAGCGTGCCGGGCCTACAGTGACTCTGCTCCTCTTTGTAGAGCCACGGCAGACCTGCCCTGAGCCGAAGGGTCTCCGCCGTGCTCCGTGCTCTGCGCCTGGCAGGCATGCCCGGCCCATAGCCTGAGGAACTCCGTGCCGGCAGCGGCTCTTCTGTTGGCCGGCCAACAGAATAGAAGACGCCGCCCACAGGGCGGCTACTACAAAAGAAACGGATTCCTCCCTGTAGTAGCCGGCGTGTCGCCGGTGTCTCCTCCGACTCGGTGACCCGGTGACTGGTTGACGCCCGAATCGTCCTTCGTCCGCGTCGCCGTCAACCGATGCCCCTCAGTCGTGACTCAGCCTCATGCCGATACGCTCGCCGTCCACGGGATCGAAGAGGCACGCGCGGGACATGCAAACGGCGGGCGTGATAGTCTCGCCGATTTTCAAGGGGCGATGCGCATCCATGCGGCAGACCAGCTTTACGTCGCCGACCCGCAGATACACATAGGACTCAGACCCCATCTGCTCGATCACTTCAACGTCGGCGCGGAGGCGCGGGGCATCCGGCAAGTTCTCCGCGGAGGGCGAGCCGACATCCTCCGGACGCAGACCAAGCGCCACAGCCCGATCACGAAAGGGCGCAAGCCCCGCGCGCGCTCCGGCCGGAATCGGCAGCCGCAGACCACCGGGTCCCTCAAAACGCAAATCCTCGCCATCGCCGCGCACCGTCCCCTCGATGATGTTCATGGGCGGCGTGCCGATAAAGCCGGCGACGAAACGGTTGACAGGCTGGTCATACAGCCGCAGCGGCGTATCCACCTGCTGAATGACGCCGTCCTTCATCACCACGATGCGCTCACCCATGGTCATGGCCTCCACCTGATCGTGTGTCACATAGATCATGGTGACACCAAGCCGCTGATGCAGTTGACTTATCTCCACGCGCATCTGCACGCGCATCTTGGCGTCGAGATTCGAGAGCGGTTCGTCGAACAGGAAGACGGCAGGCTTGCGCACGATGGCGCGCCCCAGCGCCACGCGCTGCCGCTGCCCGCCCGAGAGCGCCTTGGGGCGGCGCTCGAGCAGTCTCTCCAGCCCGAGAATAGCCGCCGCTTCGTCCACCCGCGTTGCGATCTCCTTGCGCGGCATGCCTCGCAGCTTGAGCCCGAACGCCATATTCTCGCGCACCGTCATGTGCGGATACAGGGCGTAGTTCTGGAACACCATGGCAATGTCGCGGTCCTTGGGCGGAACATTGTTGACCACGCGGTCGCCGATCCGGATCGTGCCGGCGGTAATCTCCTCGAGGCCCGCCACCATGCGAAGCACGGTGGACTTACCGCACCCCGAAGGGCCGACCAGCACGACAAACTCGCCGTCCGCAATCTCGGCGCTGAATTCCCGAACCGCGGTGACTTGGCCGGGGTAGATCTTGCTGACCTTGTCGATGCTAACTTCTGACATCTTCACTCCTCAGATATTTGCCCACGGGCTCCATCTTCATTTCATCGTCGGCAGCACGATTCCTTTCAAGATGACCTTCTGGCAGAACAGGAAGACGAGCAGCACGGGAATCGAATTGACAACAAACGCCGCCATGACCGTGTACGGCGCAGCGGCGGTCTGCGAAAACTGATAGGTCCAGACCGCGATGGTCCAGATGCTCGGATCCTGACAGACCACGATGGCCCATTCCCAGCCGTTGTAGGCGGCGAGGAACGAACCCAGCACGCCCACCGCGAGGATGGGCTTTACCAGCGGAAGCGCGACGTGAAAGAAGATCCTTGTTTCCGATGCGCCGTCAATCGTCGCGGCCTCGAAGAGTTCCTGCGGCAGCGAATCGAAGAACCCCTTGAGCATGAAGATGGACATGCCGCTGGCCGCGCCGGGCAGCAAGAGTGCGGCAAAAGTGTTGAGCAGCCCAAGATCGCGCAGCAGCAGGAAACCTGGAATCGCCGCCACGGCGGCCGGAAACGCGCTAGTCGCCAGACAGAAGACGATGACCTTCTCGGTCTGCCGCAGGCGGAATCGGCTGAGCGCATAACCGGCCAGAGGGTTGACCGTCAGATTGATCAGGATGGTCAGAATGACCAGGATGATGGTGTTGGCCACGGCCTGCCCACGGAGGAAGAGGTAGTCGAAGACGGCCCGATACCCGCCACTCACCTGATCCCAGACCAGCGCCCATTCGTGATGCTGAAAGGTAACCAGCGCGGCCTCCCGGAACGGAATACGCAGTCCCTCGATATTGGCCAACGAGAGACCGTAGGTCTGGTTCACGCCGACCAGCGTCTTGTGCTTGGCCAGCGCCCATTGCTGAAAGCCGATTTCAGGCAGCGTGGCGCGCAGCCGCCACGTTGCCACCGGAACCTGGGCACTCACGAAATCCATCCAAACACCGGCCAATGGCACCGGAGGGATCTCCCCGGTCAGCTCGACATCGGACCACGATGCGGCGTCACGCCATTGTGGATTCCCCTCGCGCATCAGGCGGTTCAGGTAGTCGGTGTTGCGGAAGCGTTCCTCGAGGAAGCGCGCGAAAGCAGCGCGCTGCTCAGGCGTAACCGTGAAGGCAACATGGCGCAGGGGGAGCCTCTCCCCCACAAACTTCTGCCATACCTGCCGCACCTTCTCGGGCGCGCTTTCGGGAACGGGAAATGGAAGCGCGTGGAGATGACGGTAGTCCGCCACGCCCAGTTCCTTGCCGGCATACTCCTCCCAGACATAGGCAAGCGCCGCAGGGCGGAGGAATCCAGCCGTGGCGGCAGGGTGCGTGAGAAAACGCGTATGCATGCCTTCTCGATACTCCCGGCGGAAATCGAGAAGATCCCGGTACCGGACGTCCGCCAGCGGGACATAGGTGCGCTGATCAATGGGCTCGCCGCTCCACTCGCCGGCTTCGACCTTGGCAAAAGTGTCGAGGGATATCTCCCAGGCACGATTGAGCGCATCCAGCGTGCCGTACTTGCGTTGCAGGAAGGAGCCCACATAGCGCTGGTCGTAGGCCAGGACAGTCTCGCGCAAATCACAGACTTTCGCGTATTCGCCGTAGTCGCGGGCCAGCCTCTCGTAGTGTTCGAGTGTGACGCGATCGTTGAGCGTGGCGAGTTCCGCGGCCGCCCAGGCGTCACTTTCGCCGCGCACGTCGCCAATCTGGGTCCAACTCTGCCATCCTGCGGGAAGCGATGGGAAGGTGCTGCGAAGCTGGCGAATCGAACCCCGGTGACTGGGCGGGTAATAGCCGCAGAGCACACGCAGGAAACGGTCGGAACGGTTGAACAGGAACCCGGGCGCCGGATTGCGCCTGTCAAAGTCGAACGAGTTCGATACCGAACCGGTCAACATGATGCAAAACGGCACGATCATGGTCAGACCGCCGAGGATCAGACCTGCATAGATCAGGAAAAGCGCGAACCGCCCCTTCCCTGATTTCCGCTCTACTGTGTCGATGATAGGCACGTCTAATCATCCCCCTTCGCCTGGCGGAAATCCACCTGCCGCAGGAGGCGCAACTGCAGGACCATGAAGCCGATCAGTATGCCGCCCAGTATCCAGGCGTATGCCGTGGCGATGCTGAAGCGCAGGTTGACGTAGGCCTCCTGCCAGATGGCCAGGCCCATGACCATGGTCTCCTTGCCCGGTCCGCCGAAGGTGAGCAGGAAGATGTTGCCCATCGTCTGGAACGTGGCGATGAAGGCGCCCACGAAATTGATGAGAATCAGCGGCATGATCGTAGGCAGGGTGATGTGCCGGAACTTGCTCCGCATCCCCGCGCCGTCAAGGCTGGCCGCCTCGTAGAGATCCTCCGGCACGCTCTTGAGCGCAGCCAGGTAGATAAGGCTGCCGATCCCCGCGCCGGCCCAAACGCCGGGCAAGATTACACAGGCCATCACCGTCCTTGGATCGCCCAGCCAGTCCACCGGCACAAATGTCTGCCCGAACAGGCCCCATATCCACCCCAGGAATCGGTTGATCGTCCCCTGCGCACCACCCATGAACATCTCCTTCCAAAGCAGGGTCACCACCAGTGCGCTGGTCATCTGCGGCAGGAAGAACAGCGTCCGAAAAAAGACCTTCAGGCGTGGCGCCTCGGCAAGCATGACCGCCAGCAGAATAGGCGTGAAGAAGGCCAGTGCCAGGTTCCAGAGCACGAAGCGGAACGTGGTCCAGATGTAGTGATAGAAGTTAGGATCGAGCATGATGCCGATGAAGTTCGTGAGCCCCGTGAACGTGGACTTCCCGACGATCTTGTAATCCTGGAAAGCCATGACCATGCCGCGCAGCAAGGGGTAGTAGCTCCAGACCAGAAAGGAAGCCAGGGCCGGCATCAGGATGAGCCAGGGGAGAAACCCCTTGTAGACACCCGCCAGGCTGGCCTTGCGTCGCAACTGCCCGCGCACGAAAATCCCCAGCGACAGCAGAAGAGCCGCAACCACCGCGACAACAATCATGCGGGCCCGCGGCCGGTATCGGTCCAACTCACTGGCCGGACGATCAAACATGATGCCGCTGTTAGCGTCGCGTTCGAGCCGCCGCAGTGCCGCCGCGTAATCGAACTCCCGGCCGGCGGGACGCAGCACCAGGTCGATGACCTCGCGCTGATAGAAGTCGCGGAACTGAAGCCATTTCCCCATGAACGGCTCGACCACTTCGAGGATTTCTCCCCGGTCAATCTGCTCCCACATGGCGACGTAGTCCGGTGATGCTTCCTTTAGATAGTCGTCAAATCCGAGGCGCTTGAGTTCGCGCGGGTTGAGAAACTTCGCCTGGCCGGCAGCGACCTTGCGGCGAATGTTCTCGTCGTTCCCCTCGGGACTGCAAACTAGGGTCATGAGTTTCCAGACCGAGTCGCGATAGGCCTTACGTTCGACCTCCGTCTTGCCGCCGCGCCCCAGCACGTCTTTGCCCATCATGAAAAAGCAGTTGGATGCCTGGAGCACCGGGCGCTGCTTTTTCGTCATTCCGGGAAAAGGCAGCATCCCCATGTCTTCGGGTTGGATGCCGAGGCTTTCAAACTCCGTCATGTCGCCCGACCAGAGCGGGAACATGCCCACATCACGCCCCATGCGCCGAATGGTTTCAATCATGTCGTTGTAAGGGGTAACTCCGATTGACCCCTCGATGACGTCGTCCTTGTTGATGACGAGCCCTTCGCCATTCACCTCGATCTTGCCGGCGGCGATGGCTTCCGGAGTGATTTCCACCGGCTCCCTGGTCTTGGGATGCAACATCCACGGCTGCCAGCGCAGTCGGTGATAGAGGGCAATGGCCGCGGTGCACTCCTTGCTGGCGACATTGGCCCGCCAGGCTGTGGGACGCACATTCGACAAGTCTTCGCCCGTCTCCGGAACGATGAAACTGGTTTCCTGCTCGTTGAACGTATGGACCTTGCCGGTGGTTGGACTGACCCGATCCTGAACAACAATGCTCGACTCGGTCGTAGCGATCCAGGGGGCAAAGGACCAACTCGCGCACGTCAGTTGGAAAGCAAAGGTCTTCTTCCCGGGATCGTAGAGTTTGCGTGCCCAGTAGACCAGTTCGTCATAGCTGCCCGGCGGTTTGGCAGGATCGAGCCCGGCGGCGCGCAAAACCCGGTAGCTGTAAAGAATGCCCACATAGGTGCCGCCGCTCCAGGGCAGGGAATAGGGAACGCCATCCACTGTAACCACTTGCCGATAGACGGGTTTGATCGCCTTCCAGCCATCCCACTTGGCTTCGTCCTCATCGATCTGCCCGTTGAGGTCAGGCTTTCCGTCGGAACGAAACTTCGGAGTGCCGTCGGCGCGCGCCCCATCCCGGCCGATCCACTCGGTCAGCGGATAGGCCAGCCCCTGCTCCACAGCCTGCCGGATATCCGTCTCGAAAATGTCCGGGCCGACGTTGCCCGCCATACCCATGGCCAGACTGGCCTGCATGCCGCCCGGCAACGCAATGCCGCTCCACTGCTTCAGGCACACCTGGGGATTGTCCCGCAGGAAATCGCGCAGGTTCTTCGGCAGGCGTTGCTGGACGTTGTAGCGGCTCGTGATGGTTATGGCTTGTACCGGACGGCTGGAATCGTCGCCGCCACGCGCGCCCAGGGCAACAAGACCCATGACAATCGCAATCCCCAATCGGCGGGAGATCACCCGGTCGGCGCTTGTCCATGCCACTCGTTTCATGTCGGACGCACTTATATCCCAACAGGCGTCCTGAACTCAAACGGCAAGTGACGCCAATTCATCTTTGCAGCGGATTCCACCATAAGCCCCCCCCGCCACCGCCGCCTCTCGGCATCACTCGTCTCTCCACTTTCACATCCGTATCTTTCCGCGTGTTCCGTGGGATCACTTCCCTTGCGACGGTCTAATCCGGACACTAAGACTTGCCCGCCACAGCCAGGCTCTTCATCACAGGATAGGATGTCAGCAGGTGCCGCAGGTGGGAGAACTTCCGCACCGTAAGACATTGGCGGAGTTCCGCCTCAACCCGGTCCAGACCGATGATCCGGGTGCCAGCCGTTGTTGCCGCAGCCATTGCCGCAAGCGCGGCGCGCGTCTCGCGGTTGAGCAGATCTTCCATCGCCGTCGGAATCGCAACCGCAAACCCGAGCACTTCCACAGCCGGATCGGTCGTAAAGGCCCGCAGTTCATAGGGTCGCAACTCAAGCGTCCAGCGCTCCGACACCTGCTGCGTCGTTCCGTCAGCCACATCCTTAATCCCACCGCCGCGATTCAGCGTCACGCTGACTTCAATCGGGTAGTACTCACGATTGACCAAGTAGATGTAACGCCTCCCCCCCTTTGCGTCCTTTGCGAACTTCTGTTCACCTCCCCTGCTCTTCCCTTGATCCTGGTTGGATGCGCACACCAACGTCCGCACCGCCACCGGGTCGGTCGTCGCGCCCACGGTCTCGAACTTCTCCGCCGGCAGCTTCCGGTACACCGCCGCGAACTGGCGCAGTTCCTCGGAGTGCGCTTTGTCGAGGAACAAGCCGCCGCGCGTGATGCGACAGGCGTCCACTTCGGCCACGGCATGGGCATACTGCTCCATGAAGTGCGGCGCCGGCGGAAAGGCGTGGGTGATGCGCAGTTGCGAATCCCACCAGAACCCGTCCGCCGGATAGGTGGAGTTCATCCGGAAGATGCCCTCCGCAGGCTTGCCATACAAGTCGGACACTGCGACCAGGTTGGGATCGTCCGGCTCGCAGGCAAACCACTTGTGATCGCCCCATGCCTCGTGCCAGGCGTTGAAGATGAACGCGCCCGGCGTGTGCTGGGCCTGCACGGCGGCGAGCGTCTCGCGGTCGAGAAAGTCGTGGTCGCGAAACATGAAGTGCCACTCCATGGGCGAACCCTCCTCCGGAATGTAGGGCCCCGTGCGATCGCGTCCGCCGCCTTCAAACTGCCAGTCGAGCCGGATATTCGGCTCGTCGGCATACAGGTCCATGTCCAGCCCGCCCTCGCGGTACATGGTCTTGCCGTTGGGACGCGCGTAAATCTGCGCGCCGGGGTGCCCGTTGCCGTAGCGCTGCGACGCCGGCACCTCGTTCCAGAGATTCAACGTCAGGGTCAGGTCCGGACGCCCTGCCGTCAGCGCGTCGCGCAGGCGGCGGACCAGGTCGCGGACCTTGCGGCAACGCCAGTCCACCCACTGCGCCTGCTGGCTGTCGGATGTCAGGAAGGCGTGGCGCCTCGAGAAGCGGTCGGGCACCTTCGCGTCCACCGGGATCGTGACGCCGGTCTCCTTTTCGAAGAGCGCGGCGGTGGTGTCGTCATAACCGGCATCCAGCGAACCGAACCAGATGATGGTCGGCGACCACATGGTGATGGCGATCCCCTTGAACGCGGGGTACTTGCCGTAGCGCCGACCGATCTCCGCCACGAAACCGACCACCGCCTCCTGCACAACCGGGTGCAGGGGGTTGAAGATCGGGCCCGCGCGGTAGGACATGCCGTGCTTCTCGCCATACGCCCACGGATCGAGCTTGCCACTGCCCAGCTTGACAAGCGCCGGATAGTTCAGCGCATTGTAGCTCACGGTCCAATCATTGGCCCCTTCCTGGACCTTGTCGCAGGAGAGCAGGTTGTTGATGGTATCCGCGCCGCTCTGGATGGCCGGCAGGTCAATGTTCATCCGCTTCATCAGGCTGCCGAGGCGCAGCAGGGTCAGCACGCCCTGGAATTCAAGTCCCTCGCGGCCGAAGCGCTCCAGCAACACAGCCGGCCAGTCCGGCGGCTCCGTGGTCCAGGGGTTGTAGAGCTTTCGGTCCTTCGCCGCCACCCAGTGGAAAACGTCGGACGGCTCACGCTCCGACGGGAAGATCGGTCCATGATACCAGCAGATCGGATACGAGAGCAGTCGCTGCCCGGTATGCTTGGTGTAGGTGACCACGCGGTCGAGCCACTCGGCATAGTTCATGGCCCCTTCGGCACCGCCGATTCCGCAGGGATCCTCGTACTGGATTCCGAACTGCCGGCCCTGGAACCCGTCGGACGGAAGTTCAGGCAGGTCATCGAGTTCGTAGATCTCGATCGCCGCCACGGCGGCCGGCTCGCTGAACCCCCACGTCATGAAGCAGAGACTGCAATCCTCCCAACGCGGCCAGAAGACCTGATGGATCTCCTGCATCGTGTTGCTGAGCGGGTAAGCATGCCCCGTGGTGATCCCTGTCGAGAGGTCGTACGTCGTGCCGTCGTTCACGGTCATGAACCGCCGCCGGTCGTCCGGATAGCGGATCACGGCCAGGTGCGGCCGGCCAACGTGCTCGATGCGGAAACGATAACCAAACCGCGACGGCGGCTTCGCCTCCGCCTCGCGGTAACGCCCCGCTGCCCCTTCCACAACCCGGGAGGTGCCGCAGGAAAAATAGCGGTCCGCCCCATACTCCTGCGTGCAATCCAGACTCAGCAACAGCCGTTGATTTGTATTCGCCTGCATCTCCCACAACTCCTTGTCTCCGGTCTTAATCTATCCTGCTTCCGAATAGACAAATACCTGAGACTAAGACCTGAGACGGTTCACTGTCTACTGTTCACTTCTTCACTCACATCCCCGCTCGTACCAGTCGCACGATCACGACATTGTTTCTCGCTCCCGGTCAACTCACTGTTGACAATCGAGCCCTGTGCTGCGAGTATGTTTTTCATGACCGATATTGATACCATCCAAACCTATGCGAGTCGGCTTGCCAGCGCAATCAAGCCGGCCAAGATTATTCTGTTTGGTTCGTATGCCAGTGGTCATCCCGGTCCCGATTCCGACGTCGATCTGTTGATCATTATGCCCTCACGCGAAAGGCCCGCGTACGAATCAACCCGGATCCAGATCCAGTTCCCGCCCCCTTTTCCGTTGGATCTGCTGGTGCGAAGTCCAGAGAAAGTGCGGGATCGTGTTGCGCTAGGGGATTGCTTCATACGCGACATCCTAACACAGGGACATGTGCTCTATGAATCCGCTGACGCATGAGTGGATCCAGAAAGCGGAGGAGGATTTTGAAGCGGCACGACGTCTTTCGCGCAGCCGCACAATCCCCCTGTGGAATGCCGTCTGCTTTCACGCCCGAAAGCATCATAGGGTTGCCTCGCTCTGTTGCCTCCTTCGCTCGATCCTCATCGCAGTTTGACCAGCGCGGCACGGAATTGCATTGCCAAGCCTCCTATCTCATCGGGTGGGAGATAGTCGGCCATGGACTCCCCAATTTCGTCATCTGTCATGTTCGCGACTTGCCGGCGGATGAAATCGTAGAATTCCACCGCCGTGAATCCGGGAAAACGGTCCTTCTTGTTCACAAGGCGTGAGTATTCCGGCTTCTTGAGCCGTGATTCCAGCGTCTCCTTATCCGGCATAATCCCCATTTGAAGAAAGAACCAGATGTCGTAGATGTCCCGAATCAACCGACGTTCGTTCCATGCCGCCAGTTTGTTGGCCAACGCCACGGAGTGTTCCGCAATGCAGACCATGCGCGGCGGCAGGTTGAACTCGCGAGAGAAGGCTCGCGTGGATGCCATGGATGTTCTGGCGGTCATGGCAACCTTGGCTTCGATCTGGATGGTTGCCCCGTCCACAGTCAACACAACCCTCATGCACTTCGAGTTAAGCGAGTGGCTGATCTTGGCCCCTTCGATACGCTCCAGGCACTCCAGTACCTCAGGGACAATGTCTTTCTTCGATTTGTAGGGAACAAAGACATAGTCCAGATCGTTCGTAAACCGGGAAGACCCGAGGATGCGCAGGACCATCCCGCCCCGCAACACAGCCCGCTTGGCAAAACGCTGCGCAAACAAATCGAGCACACGCGCAATCAAGGCTTGTTCCTTTTCTACCATCTATCCCCCCATATTCGGTTGAAATAGCCGATAAAACGCTTGTCGTATTTCCGCAGATAGCCGAACACGATATCTCGCCTGAGGTCCGACGTGTTGACATCGCTCTCCGGATCGAAGGAGAACCGTCTTCCGCGATACGAGTAGTAGCACACATCGAGGAACGCCTTTTCAGGCGTCGCACAAAGAATTCCATCGACGGGTACGAATCCGAAATAAAGCGTTGGACTGAGACTGAGGTGCTCGATCGTACCCAGCTTGCAGAGGTAGGTGCGCGGACGCCCCCTCTTGATCGCCTGGATTTTGCGGGCGGGAATGGATCCAATCGCTGCGCCTTGGGCGAGTATCGTGCCCGTCGAGATATAGGCAGACGGCTCGATCCGATTGCTGATCGTCGCCAGGGACGCCTCTGGAGTCGCGTAGATTCCCCGCTTCACCTTGATTAGAACTCCGGCCTCGATCAGGCCGTTAAGCCGTTGATACAGCGCGGCCTCAGTCCGATCCCCCAGCGCAACGCGTAAGTCAGACAAAGTGAAGACCCCCTCGAGCTCGCCCGCCCACCGTTGAATGGCTCTATAAACCTCAGCATTCATGTTCAGATACTGTACTAATAGTATAGTTACTGTCAACGGATCTTTTCGTGATCATTGTCGACAAGGATCAAGACAAGGATGACAATGTCTCTCCGTGTGTTCCGTGGGCTAATCTCAATCTGCGTTCATCTGCGTTCATCTGCGGACAAAATCGGGGCGGGACCGGCTTGCGCCAGCCCCGCCTGCGGCTTCAACAGTCTCACCCACTTCAACCGCATCTTTCGCCAGAGCGAAGGATGCAGTCCAAGTCAGTACCGCGGGAAGAACGGGTAGCGCTGATCCACGGCAGTCCTCTGCCGTCTTCTGCACAATCCGAAGAGACTTTGCGTGTACGAGTACGTGTACGAGTACGGCGGAAAGCCATGCGCAGATTTGCGTCCCTCGTACTCGTACACGCCGATCTCCAGTGGCTCCGCTCCTCTTTGCAGCCACGGCAGTCTCTGCCGTGCTCAGGAGAGACGAAAAGACTCCGGACAGACACCCTTCGACAGGCTCAGGGTACATGCCCGGCCTTCTACAGCCGGAAGAACTCGGTGCCGGCAGCGGCTCTTCTGTTGGCCGGCCATGTCTGGCCGGCGTCTCTTCCGACCCTAGACCCGGCGACGCCCCGGCCAACGAAACCGGAACTGTTACCAGCTCCGCTCCGTGTCTCTGTGCCTTCCGTGATGAATCTCGCAGTTGTCCTCCAAAAGGTTGCCATTGACAATGCCGTACATTTCCAATAGACTTGCCATACAAAGAAAGAGAGAAGCAGGGGGTGCTCATGAACGACGCCAAGATGACAATCCGGTTGCCGATTTCCGAACTCGAATTCGCCAAGTCCTATGCGCGGCGCAGCGGCTTTTCCCTCACCGCGCTTATCAGCCGCTATCTGGCTCGGTTGCAGTCCTTGACCGAGGGGGAAATGCCCGACGAGATCAAGGGCATCGCCGGCCTGGTCCCGCCCAAGGTAGATGCCCGTGCGGAATACCGGGCGCATCGCACGAGGAACCCTGATGCAAGTCATGATTGACCTGAACGTCCTGCTGGATGTCATCCAGAAACGCGAACCCCATTTCGCGGCATCCGGTAAAGTGCTCGGCCTTGCCGCAAAGCGGGAGATCTCCGGGCATATACCCGCCCATGCGCTCACCACCATTCACTACATCGTCGCCAAGTATGCAGGGCAAGCGAAGGCCGGCCAGACGATTGACTGGTTACTTTCAACCTTGAGAATTATCCCGGCGGGGCAGAAGGAGTTCCTCCGGGCCAGGAGCATCAACATGCCTGACTTTGAGGATGCCGTGGTGGCTAGTCTGGCGGAATCGGAACATTGCCAATACATCGTTTCCAGGAACACTGGCGATTTCAAGGCCTCGCGGGTTCCAGCCATCACCCCGGAGGAGTTCCTCGCCTTCATGGCCGAGAAGAACGCATAGAACGAGCCGCCGACTCCACAGTCCGCGCCGTAGATCAGCAGGTTTTCAGAATTATTAGGGATGGTCTGCGGCTCCATCGTTGTCGCTGCCTGCCCATGCCGCCACGCCGCTGCCCAGCTTCATAATGCCTGTTCACCGTTCACTGTTTACTGTCCGACACCCTCGCCTTTGGCTCCCGGGTCACCTGCAGGATTCCATGAACTGTGCGAGCACAGCATTTGCCTGCTGGCAGTCCTCCTGCAAACCGCAAGTCCTGGCAAGTGCTTTGAATACCGTTACCCAACTGGCTGGCGGAGGTGGAACTGCATCCGGAATGGGATGCGTGCCGCAACGATCAAAAGTGCGCAGAAGGACGTCCCTGGTGCGGGCGCGGTCGAGGCGTCCGTCATGGATCAGCAGCAGCATGTCCGCGAAGTCGCGTACACGTGAATTCTCGCGTTTGTTGCGTGGCCGGGTGTAGGCGTGGAACTTTGCGGCAAAGTGCTGTTCGCAGGGAATGACCGAAAACGCCACTTCCGGAATGCCGTATCCGAAGAGAATTGGGCGGGTCTGCTCACGACCGGGCGCCTCGCAGAAGCGCCTCGATCTCCCTTTGATCGGTGTGCCGCGCTATTTCGGCGCGTGTAATCAGCCCCCGCGACAGGGCTTGCCGCAGCGCCTGCCGCAGGTGGTCGCTGGATTCGACTTCGTCCCGAAGAAGGTCCGCAATGGCACGCAGGGGCCGCACCAGCCGGAACCCCTGTCGCTGTTCGATGTCCGCTTCGGGAAGATCGGCCCGGTGAAAGGCCAGCACCGCAGGCAGCGCCGAGTTGCGACGAAAGGTCGTTGGAACCGTCATGTGGAGTTGGGATGGGTTAAGGTCGGAGAGTTCATGGATGCTCAGTGCGGTCTGATGGGAGAAAACTCCCTGCGGCACGTCTGCCCGGCTCCGGCTCCAAAGCGACCAAAGCACATACTGCGCCTCCATCGAGGCAGGGAACCGTGCCAGCCGGTAGATGCCGCGGTATTCCCGAATCCAAGCGCCGGTGCCGACGTGGTAATTATGCGTCCGCGCCGCATAGCCTGCGGCCAGGGCCTGCTTCGTTGTAAAGAAGCCCTGCTGTCCGCTGGCCACTTCGTAGAGTCTGTTCGCTGACTTCCTCATAGCACTGCACCTTACTTACATTTTTTGTCAGTATTGTGCAAGACAAACCGTCTCCTGTTATTCAGCCGCCCTTCACTCCTTCATCACCGCTTGCACCTCCGCCGGCGACAGCGCCATGCGCTAGATCCGCACGTCGCTCAGCAGGCCCTTGAAGAAGCGCTTCTCACCGTAGCCCTGGCCCAGCCGGAAGGTCAGGTTCAGGTTGAGCGCAAATTCGCCCTTGGACGAACCGGTGCTCTTCTCCTCGCCATTGATGTAGCAGAAGGGCGGTCAGTCCCACCACCTGCATGTAGAGCGCGGCGTAGAAAAACAGTATGGACGCCAGCGTGGAGCTGAACAAGTTCAGCAACAGCGTGACCCGTGTGTTTTGTGGCAGATCGTTCAGCTTGGCGTGGGGTGTTTATCACCGCAGGCTACCGGAACATGAACACGGTGCCTTGGGATCTAACGACATACCGCACGATCACGATGCCGCTGCCGCCGGTGCCGCCGAGTCCGGCGCTGTCCGGGCCGCCGCCGCCTTGATACGGCTCACCATTCCCCTTACCAGCGCCACCCGCACAACCTTGCGTGGGCGATGCCGCAGTGCCACCGGCGCCAGCCGCTGTCGTGGAACCACCACCGCCGCCCCGACTTCCTCCGCTCCCGCCGGCGCTCGCGGCACTACCGATGACCAGAATCTTTCCGTCGCCAGCCCCCAGACCGCATATAGGTTTGCAAACCAAGAGAATGCCTTTGTCACGACGTCTATTTTGCGCGGGCCGCCTTGCGATTTTTCAGCGGCTTGCTGATGAGCAGCTTGAGTTTCGATTTCCGGCCGACGAGCCGCTTCGCGAGGATGTCGTCTTCAGTGAAGCGTGCCAGCAGGATCTCGCCGTCGGTCGAGCGGTTGCGGTCGTAGGAGATGTAGAGTGTGCCGTCCGGCGCCTGAAACCCATCCGGATAGGAGATGCCGCTGCGCTCGTCGA
>CAZWPN010000062.1:0-16740 GCA_964635275.1 uncultured Victivallales bacterium
TCGTTCTTGGGCTGGCGACAGGCCACACGATGGAAAGCGTGTACGAATCCCTGGCCACGATGCACCTTAGGGACGGGCTTGATTTCTCGCGCTGCACCACGTTCAACCTTGATGAATACATTGGGCTGGCCCCCGATCATCCCTACTCCTACCACGAGTACATGCGCCAGCATCTGTTCAGCCGCGTGAACATCTCCCCTTCGCGGACCCATTTGCCGGACGGTACGGCCGCCGATCTTGACGCGGAATGCCGGCACTACGAAGATCTCATCAAGCAGGCCGGCGGCGTTGATCTTCAACTGCTGGGCATCGGGAGAGACGGACATATCGGCTTCAATGAGCCGTTGTCGGCCCTGCGTTCGCGCACACGCCAGAAGGCGCTTACTCCTGCAACGATTGCGCAGAATGCCCCGTTCTGCGGCGGCGACCCGGAAAAGATGCCACGGCGGGCGCTGACCATGGGGGTTGGAACAATTCTGGAGGCGCGCAAGTGCCTGATGCTGGTCACCGGTGCGAACAAGGCCGGGATTCTAGCCAGGGCGGTCGAGGGGCCTATCACTGCCATGGTGACCGGTTCCGCGCTGCAGTTGCATCCCGGATGTCGGGTGATCATCGACGAGGCTGCCGCAGTTCGCCTCGAGGGGCAGGAGTACTATAAGTGGATTTTTGAGAACGAGTCCGAATGGGCGGTCTACAGGAGCGACCCTGATGTCTAATATCCCGGGCTTTTCAGGAGTGCTATGGAAGTGTTGATGCAACGCTATGAGGCCTTGATAGAGCACACGGCAGTGCCGTTGTGCATTTTCCTTGCGACATTGGTCGTCGGATACCTTATCCGCGCCGTTGTGTTGAGGCGGTTGGAGGCGATGGCGGCGAAGACCACCTCGCAGGTGGACGATGTAGTTATCCGGGCCATCCGCGGCCCGATGATGATCTGGTTCCTCATGCTGGGCGTCTACCTGGCGGTGCAGTCGTCCCATCTGCCTGAGCCATACCCGTCGGTCGCGGGGAAGGTTCTTCTAACGCTCGGGATATTCTCTGTCACGCTGGTGTTGTCCAACCTGTCGGCGAATCTGATCAAGGTCTACTCCGCTAAAGTGACCGGAGGGATGCCGGCTAGTTCGCTGACGCACAACGTCACACGCATCGCGATCCTGGCCGTGGGTATCATGGTGATACTGAACACACTGGGCATTTCGATTGCGCCCATCTTGGCCACCCTGGGCGTGGGCGGTCTCGCTGTCGCTCTGGCGCTGCAGGATACCCTGTCGAATCTCTTCGGAGGATTCCACATTACGGCTGCCAAGCAGGTGCGGGTTGGAGATTACATACGCCTCGAAACGGGGCAGGAAGGTTATGTCGAGGATATTGCCTGGCGCACGACTCGGATTCGGACTTTGCCCAGTGTGGTGGTGTTGATTCCGAACGCCAAACTCAGCCAGTCGATCATCACGAACTACTACATGCCGGACAGGGAACTTATCGTGGTCGTGGATGTGTCGGTCCACTACAAGTCGGACCTTGTTCGTGTCGAGGCTGTTACCACCGAAGTGGCCCGCGAAGTCATGAAGGATGTTCCCGGCGGGGTGCCGTCGTTCGAGCCGTCGGTACGATTTGTGGCGCTGGGCGATTCAGGCGTGAACGCCAAGGTGGCGCTGCGGGTGCGAGAGTTCGCCGACCAGTTTCTGATCAAGCATGAGTTTCTGAAACGTCTGATGGTTCGCTACGCAAGGGAGGGCATCGTTATTCCTTACCCGGTCCGTGCGATCAACCGCACACAGGAGCGTAACACCTGACGGGAGACTACAGTAGCAGGCGGATTGCGGCAATCATGGTGAAGAAGAGCACCACACGCTCGAAGGTTCTCTGGTTGAGGCGCTTGACTACCACAGGTCCAAGCAGTACCCCTGGAATAAGGGCGGCCAGCAGGATTGCATCCAGCAGAAGCGATTGGGTGGTTATAAGGCCCAGTCCGCAACTGAACGGCAGCTTGATCAGATTGAGGACGAGGAAGAGCCATGCCATGGTCCCAAGGAACACCAGTTTCGGGAGTCCCATTGCTAGCAGGTATAAAACCATTACCGGGCCTGCCGCATTGGCCATCATCGTGGTGAACCCTGCAAGGATACCTATCAGGCAACCAGCAACGGGCGAATGAGGAAGTTGCTGGACCCAGCCGTCCGGGTCCTTCGCCATGCAGCGCTGACGCCAGAGGTGCAAACCAAGCATCGCTACCGCGATACAGCCGAGCAAACGCCGTACGTGCGGTTCATCAATGCGGCCCATCGCCAGATAACCTACCAAAATCCCTACAATGGACCATGGCAGGAGGAGCATGATCTTCTGCCAGTCGCCGTGCTTGCGGTAAAGGGCCACACCGAACATGTCGGCGACTACCAGCAGCGGAAGCAGTGCGCCGGTGGATTCGCGGGCGGGTAGGGCGTTGGCAAAGAGCACGACGGAGAGTATGCCGAGCCCCGCAATGCCGGTCTTAGAAAGCCCTGTAAGTAGAGCGCCCAGCGCCAACAGTGCCCACTGATATGTGCTCAGGCATTGCATTGGATGGCGCGGCGAATCCAAGAGTATCCGGCAGGCGTCATTGCGCAGCCTGGTGGCGGACATCCCTGCCTTCGACGATAAAGATAACATCCTCAGCAATGTTCGTTGCGTGGTCACCGATACGTTCCAGGCTGAGGGCGACCATAATCAGGTTAAGCGCCCGGGTCACGCTGGCAGGATCGCGTGCCATGAAGCCCTTCAATTCTTCGATGACGGAGCGGGTGAGCCGGTCCAGATCATCATCTCGCAGGAGGACCATGCGTGCGACGGCAACATCCCTGTTTACGAAGGCGTGCAGGCTGTCCTTGAGCATGGCGGTGGCAATTTCGAGCATGCGTGGGATGGTTTCGAATGGCTTGAGGGGCGGGTCCTGGAGGAGGCGCGTCACCAAGCCGGATATGTCAACGGCGTGATCGCCCAGCCGTTCGAGGTCGTTGTTGATCTTGGCGATGCTGAAAAGCAGCCGAAGGTCACTGGCCGTGGGCTGGTGCAGCGCGATCAGATGAAGGCATGCCTCGTCGTTTTCGACCTGCAAGCGATCCATCTCCTGCTCGTGCACGGTAATGCCCACCAGGAGCGATCGATCGCCGTTGATTAGGGCCTGCATGGACTCGGCGATCATCTTCTCGGCGATGGCCCCCATCTTCAGCAGTTGGTGCTTCAGCGATGTCAATCCCTCGTCGAGCTTTCTGTCCATGATTGTCCCCTTCGCCTTCGTCAGGCGGTTAACCGTATCGCCCCGTGATGTACTCTTCCGTGCGTTTGTCCGTCGGATTTGTGAATATCCGGTCGGTGCCGTCGAACTCGATCATCTCGCCAAGCAGCATGTAGCCGGAGAAATCCGAGACGCGGGCCGCCTGCTGCATGTTGTGGGTGACGATGACGATGGTGTAGCGCTTCTTCAGTTCTATCATGAGTTCCTCCACCTTGCCGGTGGCGATGGGGTCGAGCGCGGAGCATGGCTCGTCCATCAGGATGACTTCCGGCTCGATGGCGAGCAGGCGGGCGAGGCAGATGCGCTGCTGCTGGTCCAGTGGCAATTCCAGCGCGGGGCTGTCAAGTTTGTCCTTGAGATTATCCCATAGCCAGGCGGCGCGCAGGCTGCTTTCGGCCTTTTCCGCAAGTTCTGACCTGCTGCGGACACCTGCGACACGCAGGCCGTAGACCACGTTGGCGAAGACCGAGAGTGGGAACGGGTTAGGGCGCTGAAATACCATGCCGACGCGCTTGCGCAGGTTATCAGGGAGCATGGCTCCAGAGTAGACGTTGGCATCGTCGAGCAGAACTTCGCCGGTGATGCGGACGCCCGCGACCAGGTCGTTCATGCGGTTCAAGCAGCGGAGCAGGGTGGACTTACCGCAACCGGACGGCCCGATGAGTGCAGTGATATGCCGCTGGCGCACCGACATGTTCACCGCCTTTAGCGCGTGGAACCGGGTGTACCACAGGTTCAGGTTGCGAATTGTGATTTTGCTGTCAGTGCTCATCCGAATCGTCCCGTCACATAGTCATTGGTGCGTTTGTCCCGGGGCACTGTGAAGATGTCCCTGGTGGGGCCAATTTCCACGAGCTCCCCCATGAGGAAGAAAGCGGTGCGGTCGGCCACGCGGGCGGCCTGCTTGGTGTTGTTGGTCACAAGCACGAACGTGTAGCGTGCCTTGAGCGCGGTCATGGCCTCCTCGATGCGGGCCGTGGAGATGGGGTCGAGCCCCGAGCACGGCTCGTCGAGGAGCACGACTTCCGGTTCGAGCGCGAGCGCGCGGGCGAGGCACAGCCGTTGCTGTTGTCCGCCCGAGAGCCGCATGGCGGGTGTGTGCAAGCGGTCCTTGACCTCGTTCCAGAGGAACGCGGACTGGAGGCTGGTTTCGACCAGTGAATTGAGCCTTGTCTTGTCGCGTATTCCCGATAGTTTCGGGCCGTACGTT
This sequence comes from uncultured Victivallales bacterium, assembly GCA_964635275.1. Classification (GTDB taxonomy): domain Bacteria; phylum Verrucomicrobiota; class Kiritimatiellia; order UBA8416; family CAZWPN01; genus CAZWPN01. The sequence goes on from CAZWPN010000062.1 coordinate 4,485, forward strand.
ATGTTGTCGTGGATGGTCATCGGAAGCGGGATGGGCAGGGCAAAGACGATGCCGACCCGCCGGCGGAGGCTCACAACGTCAAACGCCGGATGATAGATGTCCTTGCCGTCGAGCAGTATCTGCCCCTCTGCGCGGAAATCCGGATGGAGGTCGTTGAGGCGGTTGAGGCAACGCAGGAAGGTTGTCTTTCCTGATCCCGACGGGCCGATGATGCCGAACACCTGGCGTTCCGGAATGGCCAGCGACATGGCGCGTATGGCGGGTGTCTGGCCGAAATAGACGCTGAGCCGGTCCACACTGAACTTGGCTGCGTCGGCGAGTGTTTGCGATGTGTCGGCCACGCTGTGTTCCTCTATGATTTCCGGGCTATGAAGCGGTGCATCATCCAGTAGGCGATTGCGTTGACCAGCAGGACCGAGAGAATAAGCACGGCTGCGGTGCCGTACGCATTCTCATTTGAAAGTCCCTCGCGCGCCAGAATGTAAAAATGGACGGACATGGTCCGGGAAGAATCCATCAGGGAGGTGGGGAGGCGCAGCGATGAGCCGGCGGTGAAGATGACTGCGGCGGTCTCGCCGATCGATCGGCCAATGCCCAGCATGATGCCGGTAACGATGCCTGGCAGTGCGTTGGGTAGAACCACCTTGATGACGGTGCGCCAGCGCGTGGCGCCAAGGGAGAAGCTAACCTCGCGATAGGCGTTGGGCACGGCGCGTATCGCCTCCTCGCTTGTGCGGATGATCGTCGGCAGAATCATAAGCGCCAGCGTCAGGCCGCCGGAAAGGATGCTCCAGCCCATCCCCAGCATCGTGACGAAAAAGATGAAGCCGAAGAGTCCGAAAATGATGGAGGGGATTCCGGCCAGGCAGTCGGTGCCGAACCGGATGATCCTGGTGATGTTCGACTCACGGGTGTACTCGGTCAGATAGACCGCGGTTCCGACACCGAGGGGCAGTGCGATGGCGATGGCCAGAAGAGGCAGGATGAGCGTGCCCACCAGAGTCGGGAAAATCCCGCCGGCTCGCCCCATGTCCTGCGGGTTTGAAAAGAGGAATCCCCACGTGAGAACCGGCAGGCCTTTTTCGAGGACGAAGACTATTACGAAGACCAGAACGCTGATGGTGAGCAGTGTGGCCAGACCGAGAAGGCCCACCGCGATTCCCTGGGTGATCCTGGGGCGCAGTATCATCGGCGGCTGACCCTTCGCTTGATGGCCTGGGCGGCCAGAGTGTTCAGGATCATGATAAAGACGAAGAGCACAACGCCGGTGGCAAAGAGTGCCTGCCGGTGCATGCCCGTGGCGTAGCCCATTTCAAGGGCGATATTGGCGGTGAGTGTTCGAACCGGGTCCATGGCGGAATGCGGGATCTTGACAGTATTGCCGGCGACCATGATCACGGCCATGGTTTCGCCGATGGCACGGCCCATGCCCAGGATGATGCCGGCGACGATTCCGGAACGGGCGGCCTTGAGAATGACCATGTGGACGGTTTGCCAGCGTGTGGCGCCCAGGGCAAGGGAGCCTTCGCGAAAGGAGTTGGGGACAGCGGTGATGGCGTCGACGGAGATGCTCATGACCGTGGGCAGGATCATGATGCCCAGAATTATCGAGGCGCCGAGCAAGGAAAGCCCCGGTCCGCCGAAGTACGTGCGGATGATCGGCGCCAGTACCACCACGCCTATGAAGCCGAAGACCACCGAGGGAATGCCGGCCAGCAGTTCAATGGTCGGCTTCACGACTCGCATAACTGAACGCGGCACGAACTCGGTGATGAAGATCGCGCCGGCCACGCCCAGTGGCGCGCCTATGAGCATGGCTCCCAACGTGACCCACAACGACGCGATGATCATCGGGTAGATGCCGTAATGACCCGTCTGCGGGGACCATTCCGAGGAGAAAAGGAACCGGATGGGGCCGTACTGCAGAATGAATGGCAATCCTTCCTTAAGGATAAAGAGCGCTATCAGCAGGAGTCCGCAAAGCGCGGAGAAAGCGATCACCATCAGTGTGCGCTGCACGCCCTTTTCGCTCGTATTGCTCATGAACGCCTGCTGATCCTGCCGTTACTGTGCGGGCAGAAGTCCGTTGCTTTTGATTGTCCCCTGGCCTTCGTCAGAAAGGATGTAGTCGAGGAAAGCCCGGACGTCCGGCGGCGGCTCGCCGCGGGTCAGAAGGAATACCGGGCGGACCAGTTTGTAGTCGCCTTTGATGATCGCGGCTGTCTCGCAGGCGACGCCATCTACCGTGAGTGCCTTGACTTTGGCGTTTATCAGGCCGTGGGAGAGGTAGCCTATGGCGTTGACGTCGTTGGCTACGGTCTCGCGAATGGCGCCGTTGGAGTCCTGCACGAGCGCGTCCCTGCCCAACGTGAGATCCTTGATAATCTGTTCGAATGATGTCCGTGTTCCCGAACCGGCTTCACGCGATACGACGTTGATGCTCGCGTCCACCCCGCCGACGCCGCTCCAGTTCCTGATCTTGCCGCAGAAGATATCGCGGATCTGATCTGTGGTAAGGTCTGCGATCTTGTTTTCCGGATGGACAATAATCGCAATCCCATCCTTTGCGACCAGGAAGCTCTTCAGTTCTTGTGCTTGCGGCGGAAGATTGACGAGGTCCGCCATGCCGACCTGTGCGGCGCCGGAGAGAGCCGACTGTATGCCGACCGCCGAGCCGCCTCCCTGGACGGTAATTCTGACTCCCGGTGTCTTGGTCATATACTGATCGGCGAGTTTCTCCGCGAATGGCTGGAAGGCTGTTGAGCCCGCGAGGGTGAAAGCCGTGGTGGGTTTTCCGCATCCAGCGAGGACAGCCATTCCCATGGCCAGGACGACGGTCAATGGCATTTTCCAGTCGCATTGAGTCATTGTGTGATCTCCATTATGTCTTGTTACGCCAACACGTCTCATGCGCAGCCATCCACGGCGGATGTTGCTTGCCAGTCCAGCACGAGGCCGACACTTTAGTCGAAGGATCGAAAATCCGCAAGGCTGTTCCCAAAACTGCGGGAGTTGGAAGACTGGAAGGTTGGAAGATGGGGCAAGCCCTTGAACCCGTGGCCGATTCACACGCAGTGTGCTCGTGCATGAGTTCACGCACTGCTTGATGTTTCATCCTGCCTATGGCCGTGTTGAACGCCCCTGTGGACGCGCCTTTTTCATCCTTTCAGTCTTCCATCCTTCCAATCTTCCGCAGCTCAGGGGCTGTTAAGTGTCCCTGTGGGATTTGTTTTGCGCAGACCGGTTCCGTGCCGGTAGCATTCAGGACCGAACCGAGTGTGCTCTTACTGGAAAGGCTGTGTCAGGTGTCCGACAGAACGCGATCGCGGCGCTTGGAGGAGCGGCTTCTTCTTGCGGCCGGGGAGGAGGTGTCTGCTTTGCTGCGGGCGCTGCCGAAGGACTTACGTGTCAAATCAGCGGCAATTCCGGTTCGCTACGAAATGAGGCCGTCGAGGGCGCTGGTCAGGGACGGCGTTGAGCCGGACCTGCTTGGGCTCTTTGTCGGCGAGGCGATGAATGAAATCAGTTGCGACCCGCTTCCGCCGGAAGTGATCCTTTTTCTCGAGAATATCTACGAGTATGTCGAGCATGACCCCGTCGCGTACCGGGAAGAGGTCCGCCGGACCCTGTTGCACGAGATTGGGCACTACCTGGGGCTCGAAGAGGAAGATCTCGAGGCTCGCGGGGTTGATTAGGCGCATCTTGAACAAAGAGTGACATGGGCGTTAGTCCTTGACCCCGCTTCGCAGGGCGGCCTCATGCAATGCGTGGCGACCCGCGGACATTGATCGCCCGATGTGCGGAATGGGGTCCAGTCCAAGAGACAAATTCTTTCGACGAAGTCTTCTTGGGTTGCGTTGCGGTGGGGGGATATAGACTATGCTCTCTGTTTATGGAGTTGGCTGAGGCAATTCCTCCCTGTGCGCACACGATACGGGAGGGACGCTGCGAAGTTGCGAATATGGAACTTCGCGGTTGTCGTCTGAGGTGATAGAGTCTTGGAGCCCGCGCACTTTGTGTGCGCCAGGTTCCTGAAAGGTTGGCGATGAAACGGTGCAGGTTTGGCGGTTGGTTGGTTGCAGTGGCGTTGTGTGTTGCCGCCACTGCGGGTGAGTTGCGGTATTCCTATGATGACGCGGACCGGCTGACGGAAGTGCTTTGCGAAGCATCGCAGGCGAAGGTCAGTTGGAAGTATGACGCGGCGCATAATGTGGTTGAGCACAAGGTTTTCACAGACACCGACGGCGATGGCATAGCCGATTACTGGGAAATCCTGCACTTCGGGAACCTCACCACATGCAATGCTTCGACCGACTGGGACGGCGACGGACTGTCAGACTATGCCGAGTATATCGCGGGAACCGATCCCACTTCGGACGAGTCAGCCTTCGGCTTTGGTTCGGCGTCTGCCCCTTCGGCGGCCCCGAGCAACTTCATGTTTGTGGTGCAGTGGGCCAGCCAGACGAACCGAACCTATACCATTGAATGCGCCACCAACCTCATGGCGGGCTTCGACATACCACTGGCAGTCAACATTGCCGCCACTCCACCGGTGAACGAGTACGCCCATACCAATGCCGCTGAGGATGCATTTTATCGGGTTGGCATCGAAGGAGGGCAACTGAGATGAAACGGTTCCCTCCCTTGAGCCTGGTTCGTCTGGTGATGGTATTTCTGGTGGCCAGCCCACTTCACGGCGCATGGGTGGCGCCCCTGACGCATGAGATTGTCTCACGACCTGCCCCAGATTCTGGGATGGGCACAATGAGTGTGGGGTTCACTGCCGCCGGCACGACAGTCTGCACGAACGAAACGGAAGCAAGCCCGGAGATCGTGGCTCTGGCAAGAGCATTGGAATACAACCCGACCAATTGCTACGAGTACGTGCGGAACAGGATCGTCTATGGGCCGCCAACCTATGGCGTAGTTAACGGGGCAAGGGGATGCTTGCTTGCCGGGCGAGGCAACGACTGGGACCAAGCTTGCTTGTTGGCTTCTCTGTTGCGCGCATCCGGATACACGACCCGGTTTGTGAAAGCCGACGTGATCTACTGGTTGGCGGACGTGGCGGACTGGTTGGGTGTCGCGCTTGAGGATGTCTACAAGGCATGCTCTTACTCGGTCGGCGGCGGATACTCCATTGAGGATGAGCCAGACGTCTATGTTGTGCCGCGTGTGTGGCTGCAATATCAGACTAACGGGCAGTGGTATGCCATGGATCCGAGTTGGAAGAAGTGGCGGAACAACGAAGGGATAGATCTTAGGGCGGCCGCAGGGATCGACACGAACAGTCTGCTGACGACAATGTCGGTCGGCGCTACCGTGACGTCCGACTATGTGAAGAACCTGAACACGAGCAACATGCTTGTGGCTCTTGGGCAATATGCCTCAAACTTGGTCGCTTACGTTCGCATGAATTACCCGAATGCCACCTATAAAGAGGTTGTGGGCGGCCGGACGATGCTTGAGGAAACGGTCGCGGCGTTCAGCAATCAAGTACCGCACAACTGGCCGGAATTGCCATACGCAGGGGTCTACCCGTGGTATCCGGGAACGGACGAAACGTGGGATCATGTTGCCTCAGCAAATGTCCTAACGTTGCATGTGCAGCACACCAACGGGATCAACGTCACACTGCCTGGGTATCAGATTGCGGGAAATCGGCTATCGCTCTTTCATGACTCGGCCGATTCGTTCAAGCCGAAGTTGCGGTTGGATGGGAATGTGGTCGCCACTGGAACGGCCTGTTCATCGAATAGCACGTACAACATGACCATAGCCGTCAATCATGCGTACTACGACGACGATGATTGGTATGACCAGCAAGTGTCCTATAGTGTCTACGGATATGGCAAGTACCTGATAGTCCATGATGTCGAGGGTGTTTCCGCCGCCGTTGTCGAGCGAGAGAACCAGCGTTTCATGAAGGCGTTGGAGCAGTCCTCCGATCAAAGTGAGGCCGTCATGGGCGGCACGATGCAGGTGTCCGCCTTGAACGGATTGCGGCAGTGGCACCTTTCCCGCCAACAGTATGGAGCGATCTGTAAGGTGCAGGGGTACGCACATCACTTCCTGGGGGTTATGGGGCAAGAGACTGGATATTACGTGGACTTGCCGCAGATCCTTCTTGAGAGCACGACACGGCGAGGTGTTTCGAGCGACGAGACGCGTTGGTTTGCAGCCGTGAGCTTTATGGCTAGCGCACTGGAGCACGGGACGCTGGAGCAGAGCCAGGGGACAAACAAGCCATGTGTCTCGACAATCAAGTTGCTGGACATCAATAACTCGGATGGGCGCAAGACCTTCAAGGTGACGAGCAACAACTGGGCCAGCATTCGCCCCAGCCTGACCAACTACTCGACTGCTGTGCTGAATCAATTGGGAGCATCAGCCTCGAATGGAGTGTCGTTTCTCTTGCCGGAGAATGGCTCGATTCAACTCCTGAATTGGCGTGGCGAGGGCTATGTCGAGTACAGCGAGGTTGGCGGGTACATGTCAATAGGCATGATCATTGGCGGTGGGCTGTCGGGTGGATATGATGCTACCGGGGGCACGATCAGTCCGCAGCAGACGCAGAATACCATCTCCTCCGTAACGTTCACCTACCCACCCAGTCAGCAAGTTCAGGATACCACGAAGGATCCCGTTGATTTGCGGACCGGCGCGCTTCTGGCCGACAATGTGGACATCGTGGTGGGCAACGGTTCCGCGCCACGTGGGCTGACTTTGTCACGACACTATTCAAGCGCCAGACGCTATGCCGGGCATCCGCTCGGCTACGGATGGACGCACAGTTACGATATTCAGGCGCGCGAGGTCAATAATCCGGGCGTCGTGATGGGTGAACGCCAGACGACCGACGCGGCTGCCAGCCTGGTAAACAGCATGGTCTGTCTTGATTTGATGGATGGTGGCATTGATGCATTGAAGTGGACCAGCGCCGCTTTGGCGACGCGCTGGACCATGGATCGGATGATCAGCCAGTCGGTTCTGCTCGAACTGGGAACTCGCTCGATTGAGTTTGTGCGGTTGCCGGACGGCTCGTTCAATCCGCCGCCCGGCGAGACGGCCACGCTGACGTTCGACAGCGGTGCCTACACGCTGAGGGAACGGATGGGGGTGCAATGGCGCTTCCGGGCCGATGGCAAACTGGACTACTGGCAGGATGCCGATAGCAATCGGCTCAGTTTCGCCTACAACATCGCCACCAACCTTCAGACTGTGACCGAGGTCGGCGGGCGGACGCTCACCTTCACCTACACGGGTGGATTGCTAACCTCGGTAGCTGATTCCACGGGGCGCAGTGTCAGTTATCAGCAAACCGGAAGCAATTTGACGCAGGTGACGGACTTGGATGGGTATGCGTGGAAGTACGGATACGGGACGAACAACCAGCACATGCTTGTCACGCTGACGGATCCCCTGAATACGGTGACAGCAACCAACCAGTATAATACGTTGGGCCAAGTCGAGGTCCAGAAGAACGGCGCGAGCAATACCTGGCAGATCCTGATCGCTGGCGGTTGGCGGAATGTGGAGAAGAATCCCTACGGCGAGCGGCGGATCCTTCGTTACGATGTGGATGGAAATAGGGTTTTTGAAGGCAACGACTTGGGGCAGTCGGTGCAGTACTGTTATGACGGCCAGAACCAAGTGACCCAGCAGGTGGATGCGCTTTCCCGCAAGACCTCTTACGTGTTTGATGGAAACCATAATCTTGTCGGGGTCACCGATCCGCTGTCGAATCGGACGGCGTTCGTGTTCGATTCGCAGCATCGGTTGATCGCGCAGAGCAATAGTCTGGGCCATGTCTCCCGGTTCGGGTATGACGACAAGCATCATCTCGTGTATTCGGCTGACCCCGAAAACAACTACACCACGAACACCTACAACTCGGCCGGGTTGCTCTTGGGATCAACCGTTGTCGCAACCAACGGTCTCTCGCGGACCGCCTCGATGCGGTATGACTCTTACGGAAACGTAACCAATACGGTCTTGCCTGACGGGTCCCAGGTTTGGGCCGGATGGAATGTTCGAGGAGACCGCACGTGGGTGATGAATGCCAACCGCAACACCAACACCTTCACATGGAACCAGAGGCGTCTCCTGACCTGCGAACGCGATGCGACCGGTGCCTATGCCAGCAATGTGTGGAGTAGCGCCGGCTTGCTGACCTCGGCCCGCGACAAGCGGGGGAATGTGACGACCTTCACGTATTCATCCACGCGCGAACCGCTCACGGTCGCCTATCCGGACGGCGCGGCCGCCACCAACTACTATGACACCGCGGACAGGCTTATCATGGTCAAGGATCATCGCGGCCTGGTGCTCAGCAACACCTGGGATGCCGCCGGTCGCCTTGCCAAGACACGCGATGCGCTCGGGCATATTGTCTCGAACACCTTCGACGCCGTAGGGAACCTTGTGGTGGCGACGGATAACCTCGGGCATTCGGTGTCCAACCGGTACGATGCACTGAACCGCGTGGTGGCGAACTCGGATGCGCTGGGCGGCACGGCTTACACCGAATTCGATGCTATCGGCCGCATCACCAACACCTCGGACCGTGCGGGCAAAACCACCGAATTCGAGTACAACCCGCTCGGGTTCCGGGTGGCGACACGTCGGACCGATGGCCGGATCGAGCAGGCCATTCCGGACGCCTTCGGAAATCGGTCCGCCTTCGGCAATGCCGGCGACAAGTGGACAACCTTCACGTATGACGCGATGAACCGGGTGGTGGCCGAGACGAATGCCGTCGGTAATGGCCGCCGGTATGCGTATGACCCTGCCGGAAACCTTACGAACCGGATGGACGCCGCCGGACGCTCGACCCGCCTCCAGTACGATAGCCGGAATCTCCTGACGCAGAAGACCTATCCGGATGCGTCCACAATCAAGTTCGCGTATGATCCCGCCGCCAACCTTACCAACCTCGTTGACGGCGTGGGCACGAACCGCGCCGGGTATGATGCCATGAACCGGCTCGCCTTCTGGCGGGATGCGTTCGGGCAGACTGTCTCCAACACCTTCGACAAGGCGGGGAACCGCACAAGTTTGGTCTATCCGGACAGCAAGACGGTGCAGTGCCGGTTCGATGCCGAGAATCGCGTGACCAATGTTGTTGACTGGGGCAGCCGTTCTTGGTCGTTCAGCTTCGATGCAGGGGACCGGCTCTCCGGCGCGACGTATCCGAACGGCATAACGGTCACGTATGGGTATGACGCGAACAACCGGTTGACGAGCTATGCCTTTTCGAAGAACGGGACGAACCGGATTGCCCGGACGCTGACACGCAACGCGCTCGGGTTCAAGACGGTGGAGACGATCAGCGCAGGGCTGGAGCCGGTTCCGACGGACACCTGGCAGAAGCACCGCAGCGATGCGGCGGACCGGGTTCAGCATGTTTCGCGACGTGATGAGTATGCCATGCCGGAGCGGTGGCGGGATGTGGTGTCGCAGTACGATTCCGACGGGAACCCCACGAACCGACCGACAAGTTATCGCGGGCTGGGCAGCGTTGACACCATGGCATGGGATTACGAGAACCGGTTGACGTCGTATCGAGGCGATCTCTCGACGAACCTGTGGCTGGAGCAACCGCCGCCCCCCACCGATCCGATTACGTACCAGTATGACGGGCTGGGCAGGCGCGTGTGCCGGACCGATGAGATGGGCGTGACTCGGCGGTTTGTGCTGGATCGCGTCAGCCGGTTCGGCAATGTGCTGGTGGAGAACGACGGGACGAACGGCGCAGTGCGGCGCTATGTCTGGGCCGGGCCGGTGGGCCTGCTCGCCATCGTCGAGGCGGACGGGACGGTACGGTATCCGCTGTGCGACGAGCAGGGCTCAGTGTTGGCGCTCACGGACTCGGCGGGCAACGTGACGGATCAGTTCTGCTATTCGCCGTATGGGGAGTTGTGGAACCGGACCGGCACGAGCACCACGGCCTACACGTATCTTGGCGGGCTCGGGGTGCGTTGGGAAGGCGGGCCGATGTATTTCTGCAATGCCCGCTACTACGACGCACGGCAGGCGCGATTCCTGAATGCCGATCCGATTGGGCTGGCGGGCGGGGCCAACCTGTACATGTACGCGATGGGGAATCCCGCGGTGTTCGTGGATCCTAGTGGGTGGTGTGCCAGGTCTTTGCCGGAGATAAGGAATTCTCGTTCTGCTTCTGTTCAACAAGTCGATGTGTTGCGTCCGGGCGGACAGCCTGTTGGACTTCTTACGCTCGCGCAGGCTGGTCGTTGGGGGCAACCAATTGATCCCAACATGCCATGGGCCGGTCAGGAGATTAGTCGGGGTTTGCAGAACAATATGGACCTTGACATGGGGATTGGGCTTGGTCCCGTGACTGAGTATGGTGTGTCGTTCGCAATGCGCTTGCTGGGGCGTGGGGGGGCAGTGGTTGTCGGAGAGAGTGAGACGACCATACTGAGGGCACGGCACTTCAGTGATGCCACAGGTCTTGCGGGCATTGAATCTGATATGGCGATAAACGCATCCTCCTCGGCGCGTGGTGCTGGGACAGAACTTGCCGGCGTACACGTCGAACTTCAGCCCTTTGGCCCAGTATCTACTGCATCATCGGAGATGGGTTCAGTTGCGGGCGGTCGAGGTTTTGTGGAGTTTGATACGCCCGCCAACATGGTGAGGACGAGTGTCGGGCCTCGGAATACTGCAATCATCCCGACAACAACGCCTTTGCCCTTACAGAACCTCAATCCGACGTTCGTAGCACCAAGCCCATGGTGGAAAGTCTGGTGAATCCAGTGATTATAGTATCTCGCAACTTCTTGATGGGGCTCGTCAGTTTCCTGCGACAGGCAGCTTTGTCGCTTGATCGCGTTTCGTCACAGGATCTTACGCCATTAACTGAATTCTACGCGCGAAGATCTCAGCATTCCCCCGGGGATGTCCAAGTCAGACTTCGTTCGATCAACCATGGTCAATGCGCCGCTAATCGCTTTGATCAGGGGCAGAAGATAGGTGTCACAGATCTCCTGCTGACCTTGTTGCAGTTACTCATGCTCCGGAAGGTGGCTATCAAGGACACGCGCCTCTGCATAGCCGAACTGGCTCTCCGCCACTACGAAGTGTTGCTTGCTGAGCGGAGCCAGTGGAATCAAGCAGATGTTAATGATGTGCGACTCCAGCTCAGTTACACGGCTGATCTGTTGGCCCAGCAAATCCGGCCTTGTTCAGCGAGAGAAGCTGCCTCCGCCGTCTACCACCTCAACCACGCAGAACACTTGAACCTAAAGGCGATTGAAGGGATCGCAGGGGAATCCTGGCTGCTCGCTGACTAGCCGCAGAGAGCGCATCCAACGGCGGTCAACTTGTCGAAGGCATTGTTGGAATAGAGGCCAAGGGGCCCACCAAAGCAGACTGGTGACTTGGTCATAGATTCGGAAGGAGAATTCAACATGATGATATTGACCCATTCCGCAGCAACGCCCACTCGGCTTGCAGCATATCTTCTCGTTGTCGGTTGCCTCGCCCTGATAGGCCAGAGTTCAGGTTCAATAGCTTCGGCCGAACTTGCGATCCCCAACACTCCCATCCCAGACACTGGCCTGTTGGAGAAACTCGCCGTTATGCCGGTCGATCGGGCCGTGGCCGCCATGAGTTCACTGGAACCAGAACAAAGAATCGATATGTCACTTGCCTTGGCGACAATCTGGAATCAGAAACACGAACCCGAAATCATGCGAGCCTACATCAATTATGCCTTCGATTTGGCGCACACCAACGGTTTCAAAAGGCAGGAAGGGGCCGTTTGGTTCTACAGAGCGCAGGTGGCGCTAAACGGATACGATCTCGAAAGCTCGCTTGTACTTGTTGACAAAGCAATCCAGGCATTCACTGAACAAAACGCCCTCCCCTTATTGAAGCAATCCCTATCCTTCAAGGCGAACGCGTTGGACGTATATGGAAGGCTAAAGGAAGCCATGACTATCTACGAACAACTGCGAAAACTAGCCGACACATCAGGCGATGTGTTTCTAAGAATAGACTCAATGTACAAGATTGCACTCATCGAGCAAGGCTTGGGTGAAATAGATGTCGGCGTTAAGTCACTTCAGGGTGCCCTCCGCGCTGCCGAGGATGCCAATTACTCCGTCGGCATCGCCAATTGTCTGAAAGTTCTTGGCAACTCCTCGTCGAAGGCCGGGGAATCCAAGGCTGCTCTCGCGACATCGGGGTCACGTCTTCACTTTTCACTGTTAACACCACCACTCTCCATAAT
>CAZWPN010000063.1:0-16563 GCA_964635275.1 uncultured Victivallales bacterium
CTTTCATGCCCTCACCGGGGAAAAGGCTCTTCTGGCACTCTTTGAGGGCGGCGACCAGTTCGTCCTTCTTCTCGTCCGACACCACCGTGAACATCAATACGGACTTGTTCGGCCAGACGTGTGTCCCGAGCCGTTTGCCGGTAACGCCTTCCCCTGTAACCTGGGGCAGCTCTGTGAAGGAATGGACTCCATGCTTTTCAACCAAAGCCATGACCTGGTCCCGGCGCTCTTCCGGACAGATGACCATCAGCAGTTTCATGTCGTTTCCTCCACTTGCGCTTTGACAGTCTGATTGCCGTAGATCAGAACGTAGACGGTCGGAATAACAAGCAGTGTGAATGCTGTTGAGACGAACAATCCGAAGATGATGGCCCATGCCAGGCCGCTGAAGATCGGGTCGAGTGTGATGGGCCAGGTGCCGAGCATCGTTGTGGAAGCCGTCAGGAATATTGGGCGGAACCGTACGGCACCCGCCTCGTAGACAGCTTCGCGCACGTCGCCGCCACGCTCGACGGCGGTACGGATGAAATCCACCAGAAGAATTCCGTTCCGGACCACAATCCCCGCCAGCGTGATCATGCCGATCATGGCGGTGGCCGTGAAAAAGACCGGATTGCCGAAGCCGCCCACAGGTTTATCAACGATTAGATTGAGCAGCCAGAAACCCGGCAGGATGCCGATCAGCGTCAGGGGAATTGACATCATGATGACCCCGGGCAGCGCATACGACCGGGTTTCATACACGAGCAGGACGTAGATCCCCACCAGGGCCGCGGCGAAGGCGATGCCCAGATCCCGGAAGACGTCCAGAGTGATCTTCCATTCACCCTCCCCTCGCCAGTCGATGGTCAGCCCCGCAGGCAGCGGATGTTTCTTGAAGTGGGACTGGAGGTTGAGAACGGCATAGGCCGGTCCGCGCCCCGCCGTCTCGGCGGTCACGTAGGCGACGCGCTCCAGGTTCTTGTGGAAGATCGTTTTGTCATAGGTGGCTTCCTCAAACCTGCCCAACTCGCCGAGTTGCACAGCGTGTCCGCCGCGACCCTTGACGACGATGTTCTTGAGGTACGCAACGTCGGACCGACGCTCGCGCGGCAGGCGAAGGACGATCGGGATCTCATTCTGCTGACCGGGAACATGCAGCGTGCCGGCCGGCATGCCGTTGAGGGTTAGAAAGAGCGTCTGAGTGATGTCCTCGGTGGAAATGCCGCTGAGCCCGGCCTTCTCGCGATCAACATGGAAGAACAGTTCCCGCTGGTCGGCCTCGGCGGTGTCGTCAACATCCACGACTCCCGGTTCCTGTTCCATTCGAGCCTTGACCAACTGGGCCGCGTCGATCAGATCACGATACGTGTGGTGTGGCTGCCCGTAGATTTCCGCGACAACGGTAGAGAGAACTGGGGGGCCCGGAGGAACCTCGACAAGTTTGATGCGCGCATTCCTGCGCTGGCCGATCGCCGCAATATCATGGCGGATGCGCAGGATGATGGAGTGACTGTCCATTTCGCGACTGTCCTGGGGTAACAGATTGACCCGGATGTCGGCGACGTTCGGGCCCTGGCGAAGGTAATAGTGCCGCACCAGGCCGTTGAAATCCATCGGCGAACCCGCGCCCACAGTGGACGTGAAATCGGTTACCTCAGGGATCGTGCGCAGGTAGTCCTCCAACTCCCGCACGACGCCATCGGTGGTTTCCAGCGTGGCCGACTCCGGCGTGTCCACGAGCATCTGGAACTCGTTCTTGTTGTCGAGCGGCAGCATCTTGAGGGGTACGCCGCCGGCAGGGATCAGGAGGAGAGACGCCACGAAAAGCGCGCCCGTTCCCGCTAGGAGCAGCTTGCCGTTTCGGCGCGACTCCGCAAATGGTCGCAGGAGAGCGCTGTAGAGGCGGAAGGTTCGCGTCTGTTTGACGTCGTAGACATCATGGGTGAGATCGTCGCGCAGCAGCTTGCTGGACAACCATGGGGTGATGGCAAAGGAAACCAGCATCGAGGCAAGCATTGCGAGCGGCACGTTCAGGGCCATCGGGCGCATGTAGGGGCCCATCATTCCGCTGATAAAGAAAAGCGGGATGAAGGCGACCACGACGGCCAGCGTCGCCAGGATGACGGGCGGCAACACCTCTTTCATGGCCATCGAGATGGCCTTCAGTCGAGGGTACCGGCGCATCGACAGGTGGCGGTAGATGTTCTCCACCGCCACAATGGGATCGTCCACCAGAAGCCCAAGCGAAAGGATCAGGGCGAAGAGGGTGACGCGATTGATGGTGTAGCCGGCGAAGTAGTTGATCAGCAGTGTCAGCGAATAGGTGATGGGCACAGTCAAAGCCACGATGAGGCTGACCCTCAAGGTCATGGAGATGGCGATCAATACGATGACCGTGATGATGGCTTCGACCAGGCTTTTCACCAGGTTGTTGACTTTTGCATTGGCGGTCTCTCCATAGTCGCGGGTGATGCGGAAATGCGCCTCATCCGGAATGGTGGTGCCGCGCATGGCCGTGAGCGAGCGTTCCACCTCACGCGATACGGAGACGGCATTGCTGCCCTTCTTCTTCGCGATGGCGATGGTAACGGCCGGGAAGGACGAAGAAGCTGTTATGGCCAAGGGTGTATCGTTCGTGGACATGGCGCCCGCTCCGAATCCGATCCGGGTGTAGGATCGGACCTCGTCAGGAGCGTCCTCGAGTCGGGCCACATCGCGCAGATAGACCGGCCGGTTGGCGTGAGTGCCCACCATCAGATTGCGGACTTCCGCCACGTCCCGCAGGAACGGGCCTGCTATGACACGGAGGGACGCATTTCCCTGCTCAAAGCTGCCGCTTTCCAGCTGGGCGTTGGAGACCTTAAGGGCGCCCGCGATTTCCATCGGAGACAGGCCGTAGGCCGCGATCCGTTCCATGTCGAGGTAGACATGCAGCACGCGGCGTTGTCCGCCGTGAAGCTGGATGTCTCCCGTGTTGGGAATGCGCTGAAGCCGGGCGACGACCTCTTCGCCGATGCGATAGAGGGTGTGTTCGTCGTACCGGTCGCTGTACAGCGCCACGTTGACAATCGGGACGTCGTCGATCTCGATGGGCTTTACGACCCACCCGGCAATTCCGGGCGTGGTCTTGTCGATGTTCTGGAATATCTTGTTGTAGAGTTTGATCAGGCTCTGCTCGCGGTCCTCTCCCACCTTGAATCGCACCGTCACAACGGCCATACCCGGCCGGGACATGGAATATACGTATTCCACGCCGTCAATCTGATACAGCATGCGTTCGAGCCTGGAAGATACCAACCGCTCCACCTCCTGGGCCGATCCGCCGGGATACATGACCATCACATCGGCCAGGGGTACGACGATCTGTGGCTCTTCCTCGCGCGGCGTTAGGAAGAGTGCCGCCGCGCCGGCGGCCAGTGCGACGATGATCAGGAGGATGGCAAGGTTCCCCTTGAGGAAGGCATCGATGATACCGCTGACAACAGAATGTTTCGGTTCGGTGTCCATGGCGTCAGTTCTCCTGGACGGGATTCACGAGGACGACGTCTCCGGCATCCAAACCGGAAAGGACTTCCACTGACGCACCTTGCTTCGGCCCTGTCCGGATCGCACGGCGTATGGCGCGGCCGTCCTTGACCACCTGAACCAGTTCGATCTGGCCGACCGGATAAACAGCTGAGGCCGGAATGACGATGGTCTGTCGGGCGTCGTCGGCCACCCAGAGTCGGCCGAACGTTCCAGGCAACACATCGCTGGAGTTCCCCTCGATATGGACTTTGACTAGCTGGGTACGGCTGAGCGGGTCTATCTCACTCACGATCTGCCGTACCCGGCCCTGGAAGTTGGTGGCGGGCCTGTCCAGCGTAACTTCCACAGTCTGGCCGATGGGAAGCTTCGCGAGGAGACGCACGGGAACAGGGGCTTCGAGCTGCATGCTGCTTGGGTCATAGATGGCAAGGAGCACCTGGCCTGGATTGGCCATGTCGCCGGGTTCGATGTGTCGATCGGTGACCACGCCATCCATGGGCGAGGCGATCTGCGTGTAGGTCAGCGCGACCTTGCTACGTTCCCACTGGGCACGGGCTGCTGTGAAGATGGACTGCGCCGCCGTGAGGGCCTGCTCGGTAGTCGCTTTGTTGTCGAAAAGCTGCCGGGCGCGGTTCAACTCGGTCTCGGCTTGTTTGAACTGCGCTTCGGCAGCCGTGACCTGTTCCTTGATATCACGGTCGTCGAGGATCATGAGCTCCTGTCCCTTCTTGACAGGGCTGCCGGCAGAAACGAAGACATCCTTCACGTAGGCCGGAATTCTGGCGCTGAGATTCACCTTCACATCAGAGGCCACTGTGCCCACCACGTCCACACGCGGCGCGATGGACTCCGGTCTCACCGTAAACAGCTCTACATTCGGCAGCACGGCAAGTCCAGGCTGGTACTCCACGCTCCCGTGTGGTGTACGCGTGCGAAACACGCCGACACTCCATAGAATGACAACACTCAGAATGGCCATACCCACCAGTGGTTTTGCGATGCGTCCCCAGACGCGCTTTGGCGCCGGCGGCATTTCATTTGTCGTATTCTCGTTCATTGGCACTCCTTCTTTGCAGACACGTCTCCGCGTCTCTCATACCGTCGCACCAGCACACCTCGCGCGCGTTCCATGTTCGAGAGTGCGATCCAGTAATCATACAGGGCCGCCACATTGCGCGATCGTGTTCCGGTGAGCCCCACCTGCGCGGTCAGCAATTCGGGCAGGTCAGCCGCGCCCTGCTGATAGCGCTGCCCCGTAATCCGCAGCGCCTCCTCCGCGTTCTCGATGCTCTTGCGGGCAACGTCGAGCCGATCCCATGCTTCGCCGGCCTGGATGGAGGCGGCGGTGAGATCGAGCCGCAGGTTGTTGGCTGCCTTCTCAGCCTCAGCCGCCGCTGCCCGCTGCTGGGCACTGGCGCCCGAAACCGCTGCGCCACGCCGAAAGCCGTCGAAAAGCTCCACCTCGGCCACCACTCCAACGATATAGCTGCGTTCGAAATCGGTCGAAACGTCGCTATTCCAGTCCATGGAGCCGAAGGCGTTCACTGTGGGCATGTACTGCCGCCGGGCCTTGCGCAGCGCGGTCTGCTGGATTTCGGATCCCTTCCTGGCGGCTTGCAGTTCCGGCCGGTTCTGAATGACGCTCAAGTCTTCGCTCTCCGGAGGCCTCGCTCCTGGCAGTTCAACCTTGGCGGATATGTTCGCTGAATCCACCAGGTTGGTGCCGATGGCCGTGTTGAGCGCAGCGAGCGACAACTTGACGCCGTTACGGGCACGGATAAGGTCTTCCTTTGCTTGGGCTAGTTGGACTTCGAGGTTCAGAACATCGGTCTTCACAGCGCCTCCCGCTTTCAGGCGCTCATTGGCAACACGAAGGCTTTCCTCCAGAGTCTTGATTGACTCATCTTGCACCGTGACAAAAGCGCCGGCTTGCAGGACCGAATAGTACCCGCGCGTGACCTGATGGATCAAATCGTTCTGAAGACCTTGCAGCACCAGCTGGGATATCTCAGCGCCATCCTTGGCCATCTCATTGTCGAGCCCGCGCCTGCCGAAGTCGTACAAACGGTATTTCACGCCGAGACTCAACGCGATATTGTCGGTGTCCGGCGGATTATTGAAGTCCGACTGCATGGAGACATCACGCTGGTTGAGCATCATCATGAAGGCTTGGGGCGGGTTGTCCGTGCGGGCATAGGTGGTCGAACCGACCAGCATCGGATAGTAGGCGGACCGCGCCTCCTTGATGACCGCTCGGGCTGCCTGAACGCGTTCTGTCGCGGCGCGCACGTCGGGGTTGTTCCGAAGTGTGGTGACAATGCATTCATCGAGCGTGACAGCAGATGCCTGCGGCAAGCAAACCAGAATCGCCATCAGGATCGCCGGCGCGATTCCGCAACACATCACGTACAATCTCATACTGCATTTCCTTTCTGCTGGAGACGTATCGGCGCCGAGCCATAGTTACTGCCGTTCCTTATAGCATGTGGCCCTGAAAGAATAAAGTCCTGGAATTATTGTGTCCGCGTCTCCATCTACCTGACGTCGCCGGCTAACAGGCCGCCGATCACCATGCCGAAGATCGTGCTAACCCAAGGGTTCGACGTCATCGGACAGGCGCCGCTGGAACAGCCGACGAACCGGTAGACCCCGTATCCCATGAGCCCACCGACTAATACGCCTATTGCTAATCTAGCTATCATGGGCAACCTCCTTTTCATGCGCTGCACCCGCATACACCAACTCGCATTGGCGAAACCGCAACGGCGTCAAGTTTCGTCCGCAGCACACTGGCGGGCGGCAGGCCTACGATGGTGTCCACCACTTTCCCGTCCTTGAAGAACATCAACGTGGGCACGCCTCTTACGCTGTAAACGGCGGCCAGTTGCTGGGCATCGTCCACGTTCACCTTTATGACCTTCAACCGACCGTCGTAGGTCTTGGCCACGCCCTCCAGCGCGGGTGTCAGGGCGCGACATGGGCCGCACCAGGGCGCGAAGAAATCCACAAGCACCGGCACATCCGAGTCGAGTACTTCCTTCTGAAAATCCGCTTCCTGCAGTTCTTTAACTCCGTTCATCGCCTCTTCCTCCCTTCGGACTTGTTGTCCGTTACAGGGATTAGACCCGCGAGGCGGTGAAAGGTTACAGGAAATCGAAAGATACCGGCGGAGGCGCCGTTCTCAGCGGCTATTTGAGCGTTTCTTGGCTGGGCCGCTCTGTTTCCAGCAGTTGCGAAGTGCGGTGTGCAGGCGGTCGCTGAACTCGGCAGGCAACTCGCATGGCACTTCGTTGCGGTACAGGGTAATGGTCTTGCGCACGTTGTCCACCACGACGCGGCACGGGTTGCACTGCGCAAGGTGGGATTCCAGTTCCTTGCAGACCGAAGGGTCCACGCCGCCATCCACATAATCATTGAGCAGGGCAAGGAGTTCGCCGCACGTAGAGCCGTGCTTGCCCCCGATCGAATGGGTCTTGGTGCGCTTCTCAGTCATGGGCTTTCTCCTGTAATGCGTGTCCTGATGCGAAGCCGTGATCGTGGTTACCCGGTTTGTGCCGTCGCGCTTCGTCGCCGAAGACGCGGGTGAGACGTTCGCGCAAATGCATGCGTGCGCGTAAAAGCCGGACCTTCACATTCGCTTCACTGATTCCCAATGCCTTGGCGGTGTCCCTGATCGAGAGGTCTTCCACATCCCGGAGCAGAAAGACGGCGCGGTGTACGGGGGCCAGTTCGGCGATAGCGGCGTCGAGCAATCGTTGTGTCTCGGCGCGTTGAGCCAGACGGTCGGGGGTCTCGCGCCAGTCGGCGATGTATTCCGGGTGCGGCATCTGACCGTCCTCATCCGGTTCGGTGGCTTCATCCAGGGATGTGGTAGGCAGACCGCGGCGCTTGCGTACAAACTTCAGGGCGGCGTTGACAGCAATGGTGGTAAGCCACGTGGAGAATGTCGCGGTTTCCCGAAAGCCCGACAGGTTCTTCACGGCGCTGAGAAACGCCTGCTGCGTCACATCCTGGGCTTCATGCTCAGATCCGGTCAGACGGCGGGCCAGCCCGTATATCCGACGCTCATGGCGCTTGACCAAGGTCTCGAAAGCGGCCAAGTCGCCGTTCTTTGCGGCGAGGACCAGATCCTGATCACTCGGGTGACCAGTCGCACTCTCAATGGGAAAAGAGTCCATAACCCATCCGTGGACAGCAACCCGTGGCATTCAGGCGAAGCCCCGAGTGCAGGGAAGACAATAACACATCCGTCAATCAGGCGGCGAGTATTGTCTGGGGCTATCGTCCGGGAGGTGGAGACCGTAAAGTCGAAAACACATAAGATAAAAAGATCGCTTTACATCCCGCAGGCTCTTCTCTATATTGCCGCCCTAACAAACAAAAGGTACAAAGCAAAGGGATCAGTACAAGGTATGAGTCGGATAGACAAGAAGGCAGTCCAGGAGCAGTTCAAACGGCACGAGACTGACACTGGATCCAGCGACGTGCAGATCGCATTGCTGACGAAGCGGATCGAACTCCTAACCGAGCATCTCAAGGCCCATCGCAAGGACCACAGCTCGCGTTACGGCCTGATCAAGCGCGTCAACGCCCGTCGCCGCCTGCTAGATTATCTCAAGCAGCACGACCGGGAACGCTACGAGAAGCTGATCAAGGATCTCAGCATTCGTCGCTAGGTCGGTGTAGCACACGGCCCGCTTTTCTTGCCTGTCTGACCCAAGGCAAACCAGAGCAAACCTGCTCGTTCTGCCCACGCCAGCCGGTCCCGCAATTAGGAGAAACGCAGCATCATGAAGGGTACTAATTCAGTCTCCATCAACATCGGCGACAAAGTCATCACCATCGAAGCCGGACTTCTGGCTCAACAGGCCGCCGGTGCCGTCACCATCCAAATGGGCGACACAGTCCTGCTTACCGCCGTCACCTGCACAGAATTCCCCCGTGAAGGCATTGATTACTTTCCGCTCCAGGTGGAATACCGCGAAAAGTACTACGCCTCGGGACGTTTCCCGGGCGGCTATTTCAAGCGTGAAGCCCGGCCCAGCGAACGGGAAATCCTCACCGCGCGCCTGACGGACCGCCCGCTCCGCCCGCTCTTCCCTGAGAGCTACCGCAACGATGTCCAAATCATCTGCAGCCTGCTTTCCTCGGACTTGCAGAACGATTCCGACATCCTGAGCGTCGTGGCCGGCAGCGCAGCGCTGACGATCTCCCCCATCCCCTTCATGGGGCCCATCGGCGCGGTGCGCGTCGGCCGGGTCAATGGCAAGTTCATCTGCAACCCGACACATGACGAGCGCAAGAATAGCGATCTGGACCTTGTATATTGCTCCACTCGCGAACTGCCTCTAATGATAGAGGGTAGCGCGCAAGAGATCTCCGAGAAGGACGTCGTCGCCGCAATGCGGGTTGCGCACCCGGAGTGCGTAAAACTGATTGACGCCCAACTGGAATTGCGAAGGAAGATGGGCCTGCCCGAAAAGAAGGTTGAGGAATCCAAGGGAGACAGCTCACTCTTCCAGGCCGCGCTTGATGTCGCCGGAACCGACCTGTCCGCCGCACTTCAAATTGCCGGCAAACAGGAACGTATCCAGCGCGTTTCCGAAGTCAAGGCCCGCATGAAGACGGCCCTGAAGACGCGCTTCCCGGAGATGAGTGACGAGGCGTTCCGGGCAGCGTTTGACGAGGCCGAGATCCACATCGTCCGCACCAACGTCCTGGTTCACGGCCGCCGCGTTGACGGACGCGCATTCGAAGAACTCCGGCCGCTTTCCGCCCAGGTAGGTATTCTGCCACGGACCCATGGATCAGCCGTATTTCAGCGTGGGGAAACCCAGGCTATGGGAACGGTCACCCTTGGAACCAAATCGGACATTCAGGACCTCGATGCCATCGCCGGTGGAGCAAAGGAAAAGAAATTCATGCTCCATTACAACTTCCCTCCTTTCAGCGTTGGGGAGGTTGGCCGAGTCGGCAACACAGGCCGCCGCGAAATAGGGCACGGCAATCTGGCCGAGCGATCGCTGCTTCCCGTGATCCCCGCGGAGTACCCATACACCGTGCGGTTGGTCTCGGAGATCCTGGGGTCCAACGGTTCGTCGTCCATGGCCAGCGTATGCGTCGGAACCCTCAGCTTGATGGACGCCGGCGTCCCGATCACCAAGCCGGTGGCCGGTATCTCCGTCGGCCTGTTTACCGGCAAGGATAAGGCCATCCTCGTCACCGACATCCTCGGCACCGAGGATCACTGCGGCGACATGGACTTCAAGGTTTCCGGAACCCGCGACGGCATCACGGGATTCCAGGTGGACCTGAAGATTCGCGGCCTTCGATGGGACCTGGTGGAGGGCGCTTTCGAGAACGCCCGCAAGGCGCGTCTCAAAATCCTCGACTACATGACCAGCGTCATCCCTGCTTCGCGGACCGAACTCTCCCCGCACGCGCCACGGATCCAGCAGATCAGGATCCCGGTGGATAAGATCGGTGCACTCATTGGCCCTGGCGGAAAGAACATCCGCCGGATCACGGAGTTGAGCGGAGCTCAGATTGACATTGAGGAGGACGGCACCGTTTCGGTCTTCGCCACCAACGCCGAGGCTATGGCCCTCGCAGTCCGTGAGATCTCCATGATCACCGCGGAACCCGAGGAAGGCATGCTCTACGAGGGAACCGTTACCGGCATCAAGGAGTTCGGCGCATTCGTCGAAATCCTGCCCGGCCGGGACGGCCTGGTCCACATCAGCGAGTTGGCGGACTGCAGAGTCAACTCAGTCGAGGACATTTGCAAGGTCGGCGATGTAATGTGGGTGAAATGCGTCGGCGTGGATGACCGCGGCCGGATCAAACTCAGCCGCAAGGAAGCCATGCGCGACAGGGGCCAGCAGAAGGCCTGAACAACATCCGGGTTGTCAAAGCCTGTACGCGC
Source organism: uncultured Victivallales bacterium (assembly GCA_964635275.1). Taxonomy (GTDB): domain Bacteria; phylum Verrucomicrobiota; class Kiritimatiellia; order UBA8416; family CAZWPN01; genus CAZWPN01. Next base: position 10,436 of record CAZWPN010000063.1, read on the forward strand.
CATCTCTGTCGATACGGCGGTGATGGCGCGTCTCCAGGGGGACCTGACGGATGAGGCGATTGAGGCAGTTCTTCGCGTTGGCGTCCCTTACCGCTTCCGAGGCCCTGCGACAACCCATCTGCCTGGTACTGACGATAACCTGCGTACTGCTGACGGCTTTCATACCGCTTCTGGCGCTTCATAATTTCGGCGAGGAAGGCCGCTTGGCCCGTGACAGTGGACTGGCATTCCAGTGGGTCTTCGGCCTGCTGATCACTGGCTACTGCGCATCCGTATCGCTGTCGAGGGAACTCCGCAGCGGTACCGCCGCCACAGTTCTCAGCAAGCCAGTGGGGCGCGAAACGCTGTTCCTTGCCAAGTACGCCGGGATCTGCGTCGTCGTTCTGGCATTCTCGATCTGCACCATTCCTGCCACACTGATGGCCGAGCGGATTTCGGAGCATTTCCTTTCTACAGGGCAACTGACCGGCTACATCACTGACCACCATACAGGACTACGTCTCATTCTGGCCCCTCTGGCGGCGTGCGCGCTGGCGGGCATTCTTAACTATCGCTTCCGCAAACCTTTTGCCTTTACGGCTTTCGCACTGTTAGTGCTGGCCATTCTGGTCGCCTTCTTTGCCACAGCTTGGTTTGACCGCGGCGGACACTTCACCGGGGCGTTTCATCCGGAGTACAACGCACGGATTCTGCCCGCCGGTTTGCTGATCACCATGGCGCTTATGGTTTTTGCCGCCATTGCATTGACCGTCTCAGTGCATGCCGACGTCGGTGCGACGTTGAGTGTTTGCGGACTCCTGCTTCTGGCCGGACTGCTTTCGGAACACCTGTTCGGCGGACGAACCCGGGTGCCGGGGGCTTCCATCCTCTACCGCCTGCTGCCGGACTGGCAGCATTTCTGGATGGCGGATGCGCTTCGCTCGAATGGCGCCATTCCCGCAGGATACCTGGCTGAATCCGGCGGGTATGCATTGCTAGCTGCCGCCGGGGTTCTTCTCATCGGCGTGGCTCTTTTCCGGCATGCCGACGTAAAGTGAGGGTTACGCAACCATGAATATCGTCGAAGTGGATGGACTAGTGAAGGTCTTCCGGGACTTCTGGCACCGGCCCAAGGTACGGGCCGTGGACGGCGCCAGTTTCTCCATACCGGAAGGAGAGATCTTCGGACTGCTGGGCCCGAACGGCTCAGGCAAGAGCACTACCATCAAGATCCTGCTGGGCCTTCTGCACGCCACTTCCGGGTCCGCCCGCATCCTCGGGCACTCGCCGTCCGATGTGCGGATCAAGTCCGTCATCGGCTACCTGCCGGAGGAGACCTACCTGTACCGTTACTTGACCGCCCGTGAAACCGTGGACTTTTACGGCCGATTGTTCGATCTGGATGCGCCCACCCGCCGGGCGCGCACCGGGCAGTTGCTGGACATGGTCGGGCTCACCCACGCCGCCGACCGGCCCGTAGGGGAGTTCTCAAAGGGCATGGCCCGTCGCGTAGGCCTGGCTCAGGCCTTGATCAACGATCCGAAGCTGATCATCCTCGACGAGCCCACATCCGGACTGGACCCCATCGCTTGCCGACAGGTCAAGGACCTGCTCCAGCAACTGGCAAAGCGCGGCAAGACCATCCTGCTCTCCTCCCATCTGCTGGCTGATGTCGAGGATATCTGCGCCCGCATCGTTATTCTGCACAACGGCCGTGTCCGGGCCAGCGGCCAAACCCGCGAACTGCTGGAGCAGCCCGACCGTACACGACTGACCATCCCATCGCTCCCCACCGACCGGCTGCGCACACTCCTTGCGGACCTGCGCAAACAGATCGGATCCGACCCGGAGGTTGATCACCCATCACTTAACCTTGAGGAATTCTTTGTGGAAGTCATCCGGCAAGCCGCGCCGGACGCCGCGCCCTCCGGCGCCGGCTCGAGCGGAGTTGTGGCGCCTTTCCTCATCCATGAATAAACTCCTTGCCGTTGCGTACCTTACGATCCGCGAGGCCGTCCGCTCCCGCCTCATGGCGGCACTGGCCGTATTTCTCTTCGCCGCCGTGTTCTGGCTCTCAATCAGCATCCGGGGCGACGGCACGCTGGAGGGCCGCGTTCAGGTCCTGCTTGAGTACGGGCTTGGCGCGGCGTTCGCTATTCTTGCCGTCGCCACCCTCGGAATCGCTGCCGCCTCCGTTTCAGGTGATATCGAGGAAAAGACGATTCAACTGATCGCGGTGAAGCCCCTGCCGCGCTGGGGCATCTGGTTTGGCCGCTGGTTGGGACTGCTTACACTCAACGCCGTCCTGCTTAGCCTGTGTGCCGGCATAGCCTACGGCATCGTGTCATGGCACCTGCGAGTTTCCTCATCCACCACCAGCGAGCAGGCCAGCGTGCAGGATAACATCCTCACGGCACGCCGGCTGATCCCGGCGCAGCCGCCCAACGTAGAAGTCCAGGCTCGCGCCGTGGCCGACCGCCTGATCCAGGAAAGCGGCGCCGAAAACATAAGCCCTTCGGAGGCGCTCGCAGATGCCCGCCGCCAGATGATCCTCGCCTACCAGACAGTCGGCCCCCTCGATTCCCGCCAATGGGCGTTCGAGATTCCTGCGGAAGAAAACACTCTCCATCCGCTCTTGCTGCGGATTCAATTCCGCCACGGATCGGTTGACCGCATACCTATGACAGGTCGCTGGTTGGTCCGTTCTCCCACGACGACGAACGCCGTAGCCATCGCCGTCACAAACCTTTCCGCGGGCGTGCATCGCCTTGCATTGCCTGCCGATATCGCAAACGGCCGCAGGTTGACCGTGACCTTCGAGAACGGCGCCGCCGGCGCCTCTGGCCCCGTCGTGTTCCACGGCTCGCGAGGCGTGGAGCTCCTCGTCGGCGCACATGACTTTGGGCCGAACCTCCTGCGCGCGGTGGGGCTGCTTTTCCTGAGGCTGGCATTACTCGCCGCTATCGGGCTGACAGCCGGCGCAGCATTTTCGACGCCGGTGGCCACGTTCATGGCGGCGGCATTCGCCATCATGGGCATCCTTGTCCAGTACTCAGTATTCTCCGCCACACCGGATGCGAGCGCCTTTGCCGACCATCATCACGACGAGGATTCGTTCCTCCCGCAATGGGTCGAAACGATCATGACGCCGGTCGCCCGGGTAGCCGCCGGCATCATTACGCCGGCCATCCAGTATGACCCGCTCGGCGCGCTGGCCGATGGCCAGTGGATATCGTTGGCCGAATTACTCAAGGCATTCGCCGTCCTGGTGCTGCTCTATGGCGGCGCGGCGGCGGGAATCGGCGTTTGGATCCTGAGGCGCCGCGAACTTGCTTTGCCGGGATGAACGCAATATGTCCATAAAGATATCCATAGTCATGGCCATCGCTGGCGTGCTCCTGCTGGCAGCGGCGGGCTCCCGCCACGAGACGCTGCTGCGCCTGCGCGCCGAACGTCACATGATACCCGCGCCTGAAATGGCAGACGCGCCGCCGCTCGTGTCTTTTTCAATGGTTGTTCTCGGCGGTTTCCGCGGAATCCTCGCGGATGTGCTATGGCTGCGCGTAACCCACCTCCAGGACGAAGGGCAGTACGTGGAACTCGTTCAGCTCTCCGACTGGATCACAAAACTGGAGCCGCGCTCCACTGATATCTGGCAATACCACGCTTGGAATATGGCCTACAACGTCAGCGTGATGATGGCGGATCCCGAGGATCGCTGGCGCTGGGTGTGGAACGGCATCCTGCTTCTGCGCGACCAGGGCCTGCGATACAACCCGGACGACCCGGGAATCTATGCGCACCTGGCCTGGATTTTTCACCACAAGATCGGCGGGAATACGGACGACACCTCCCCATTCTACAGGCGCCGATGGGCGAAACTCATGCAGCCAATGCTCATTCACCCGACATACCCTCACAAAGACGGGGAAGCCCAATCCCGGGATACGCAAACGAGCCGTCACAGAGCTTCCTTCCGGCTTGCCGACGAGGACACCGTTCGCCTTTTGAAGGAGACTTTCAAGTTGACGCCCGAACGGATCCGGCTAGTCGAGGAACGCTACGGCCCGCTGGACTGGCGCCTCCCGGAGACCCACGCAATCTACTGGGCCTATGCCGGACTCGCCGCCCCGGACATCAACCGCCAGCGCATAATGTGCCTGCGCATTATCTACCAGTGCATGGCCGCCCAGTTCTTTCAGGGCGCCCTGGTGTACGATCCCCTCACCGGTGGTTATATCCGCCTGGCCCGCCTGGATCTCCTGGATAAAGTCTTCGCCGCCTACGAAGACGCTATCCGCGATATTCCCGACGGCACGGGCGCCGAATCGCTCGGATACTTCACCAAGGATGCCGTTCGCGTTCTGACTGCCTTCGGCGAACACGAGAAGGCCGAAGCGCTTTACGCCACTTTGAAGACCAAGCATCCGGCTATGGCATCCGGCGCCAGCGTCGCTGACATGCTGGCCGTGGAACCGCGTTTCTCCACGCGCCTCGCCAACGGCTGCGAGCCGCTCGCCCTTGTGGAGGGCGCGCTGCGTCAGGCAGCCGCGGCACGCCGTACCGGAGTAACCACGGATGAGGAAATGCAGGAGAAGCGGGCCCTCGAAATATGGCACCTGTTTGTCGATCCGTTGCCCGCCGCCATCCATCGCCGAATGGATATCCCGACGTTTGAAGAGTTCCGCAACGCCGTTCACACGACAGGGAATCAATGAAATCAGTGACAACGGAACTGGCAAGAAGATGCCTCGCCATCCTTTGCGCCGGCATGGGATTGCTTTCCGGCGGATGCGGAGCTTCGGCGCCGGCGAAAGTCACGTGGATATCGATGGGCACTTTCGCGTCCGTCTCCGTCCCTGGACAGGATGAAGGCCGATTGACATCCGTATCCGGGCAGGTCCGCGCCGTGTTTGAAGAGGTCGAGGCACAGGCCAGCCTTCATAAGTCAAACAGTGTTTTGACACGAATCTGCGCCGCGGCGGGCAAAGAAGCAGTGCCGGTCCCGGATCTCACCCATGAGGTCATTGCCGCCTCGCTCCGCTATGCCGAATTGAGCGGGGGCCGATTCGACCCCACTGTAGCGCCCATCGTCCGGCGCTGGGGTTTCAGCGGCGGCAGAACTCCCACAAACCTGCCACCGCGCGAGGAGATAGCCGCCATGATGAGCCTCATCGGGTACCGCCAGGTTGTCCTCCAGAACAAAGCAGTATTCCTGCCGATGCAGGGCATGATGCTCGACTTGGGCGGAATAGCCAAGGGATTCGCCGTGGATGTGGCCTACCGCCAACTGGAGTCCGCTGCGGTACAGAATGCGCTTATTGACCTCGGCGGCAACATGCGATGCCTCGGCTCCCCGCGTCCGCGTCTGGCCGGAGCGTCCAATCCATGGCGCATCGGCGTGCGGAATCCCTTCGACCGGGAGAAGATCGTGGGCATAGTCCGTCTGCCGCCGGGCATGGCCGTTGCCTCCTCGGGCAATTACGAGCGGTTCGTCGAGATTGACGGAGTACGCTACACCCACATCATAGACCCGCGCACCGGCATGCCTGTGAAGGGAATGGCTGGAACCACGGTCCTTTGCGACACGGCCACGGAGACAGATGCCCTGTCAACCGCCCTCTTTGTTGCCGGGGTCGAGGATGCCAAGGCGCTGCTCGAGAAGTTTCCCGCCTGCCGCGCGCTCATCGTGCCCGATGAACGCCCCATCCGCCTGATCGTCACACCCGGTTTCAAGGCTCTGTTCGACCCCCTCCCCGAATTCGCCGCCAACGTTCAGGACCTGTGATTATTGGTTCTTCCGGATGAAGAATCGTGTAAGTGAGCCGGTCAAGCGTATCCGAGCACGTGTAGCGGTTAAGAAGGCGGTTAAGTGCGTCCTGTGTTTACGGCTCGCTCGGAGATCTCGCCCTACCTGGGGAACATACCAAGGCGGGCCACGCCCGCAACCGGAGTGTGTGGGTGTGGGAGTCTGTGAGTGTGGGACCTGATATTCGCTTCCACATACTCACGCACTCACATACCCACGCACTCACATTCTCACATACGACCTATCTCCAGAAAGATGCGACGCCTTGCGTCACATGTCTCGCTTGGTAGGGCGAGCTCTCCGAGCGAGCCGCTGCCGCAAGGCCGTCCGCAATGGGTCC
>CAZWPN010000064.1:0-16446 GCA_964635275.1 uncultured Victivallales bacterium
CGGTCTAATCGCGGAGGAGTCATGACAATCTGGGATATTGCGAAAGCCCAGCGTGTCCCTCGGCGTTATTTGGAGGGTATACTTAATCAGCTTCGTAAGGGTGGTCTTCTGGAAGCCCAGCGCGGAAGAAGCGGGGGATACCGGTTGGCTAAAGAGGCTGGCGAGATAACGGTGGGCGAGGTGGTAAGGTTGATTGACGGCCCGATCCTTGCCGTCGTGTGCGTGGAGGAAGCAAAGGCTGCTGACTGCCCGATGCGGGAGGGCTGCGTATTCCTGCCGACGTGGCAGAAGGTGCAACAGGCCATCGACCAGGCGTTGGATTCGACGGATTTCGACCACTTGGTGAAACTTGAGAAGGAGACGCGGCGAGAAGGGTGCTCAAATTACGCAATATAGTTCTGCGTCTTTCATTTTCTTTTGTCTTAAAATACGGTAAGACGGTCGAGTATAGCATGGTTTGGGACGGGAAGCCGCTGAAACTGAGGAGAACAGGTTATGGCGCGCATGTACAAAGACAACTCTGAATCGATCGGCAATACGCCTCTCGTGCAACTGAGCCGGATCGCAGAGGGGAGCAAAGCCCGAGTGCTGGCCAAGGTCGAGGGCCGCAACCCTTCCTATTCGGTAAAGTGCCGGATCGGGGCGGCGATGATATGGGATGCTGAGGAACGCGGCGTGTTGAAGCCCGGGATCGAGATTGTGGAACCGACGAGCGGCAACACTGGAATTGCGCTGGCGTACGTTGCGGCTGCGCGGGGCTACAAGCTGACGTTGACCATGCCGGATAGTATGAGCATCGAGCGTAGGAAAGTCCTGAGCGCGTTCGGCGCCAGCCTGATTCTTACCCCAGCGCATGAAGGTATGAAAGGCGCCATCACTCGCGCCGAGGAGTTGGTGGGTTCCGATCCGGTACGCTACTTCATGCCACAGCAATTCAAGAACCCGGCCAACCCCGCTATTCACGAGAAGACCACCGGCCCCGAAATCTGGCGTGACACGGAGGGCCAGATCGACGTTCTGGTGTCGGGCGTGGGAACAGGCGGCACGATCAGCGGCGTTTCGCGTTTCATCAAGAAAACCCGGGGGAAGGCAATTGTCTCGGTGGCAGTCGAGCCCAGGGAAAGCCCCATCATCACCCAGCATCTCGCGGGTCAGGAACTGAAAGCGGGGCCGCACCAGATTCAGGGTCTTGGAGCCGGATTTATTCCCGACACGCTCGACCTTTCGCTGGTGGACCGTGTCGAGCTGGTGGACAGCATGGAAGCGATGGAGTTCGCCCGGCGGCTAACCCGAGAGGAAGGAATCATAAGCGGCATCTCCTCTGGTGCGGCTGTCGCCGCAGCGTGCCGCCTTGCGCTAAAGGATGAGTTTGCAGGGAAAACCATCGTCGTGGTGCTGCCGGACGCCGGAGAGCGCTATCTATCGACGACATTATTTGATGCAGCCTCGTCGTGCAAATAGGAGCCATTGGGGAAAGGCACGGATGAGTGTCTCTTACGAGCATCGGGAGATCGCATGAACTGGAAGAACAGCGAGTTGGCATACACCGGAACGGGTGAACCGGAAGACGTTCTGCGGTGGGCGTTGGGGGAATTCCATCCGGACATCGCCTTTGCCGCCAGTTTTGAGCACACCGTGCTCCTCGATATGATGACCCGCATACGGCCCGACATCCGGGTTTTTTCTCTCGATACAGGGCGTCTGCCCGAAGAGACGTTCCAGTGCGCGGCCGAGGCCGAACGCCGCTTCAACCTGCGGGTCGAGTGGTACTTCCCCGACCGGTCGGCCGTAGAATCGCTTGTGCGTGAAAAGGGCGTGTATTCCTTTCGGGACAGTCTCGAGGCCCGGCGACTCTGCTGCCGCATCCGCAAGGTGGAACCGCTCGGTCGCGCCCTGCGCGGACTGCGCGCTTGGATCACCGGCCTGCGCCGGGACGAGGCCGGGTCCCGACAGGACCTGCAGCCGGTCGCCATCGACGAAGCGCACGGGGGCATGGTCAAGATCAACCCCCTAGCGCTTTGGACCGACCAGCAGGTGCGTGCTTACACGCGCGAGCATAATTTGCCGTACAACCGCCTCTTCGACCGCGGCTACACGTCGATCGGCTGTGCGTGCTGCACCCGGCCGGTAGAGCCCGGCGAAGATCCGCGCGCCGGCCGCTGGTGGTGGGAAGCCCCCGAACACAAGGAGTGCGGACTCCACGTGAACATTTCCAGAAAGAGAGGAGTGAGCGAACCATGAATGAGATCGAGATCAGCGAACCGTCAGCATCAACGCTGGACCGTCTTGAAGCACAAAGCGTCCACATTCTCCGGGAGGCGTACCGCGAGTTTAAAAGCCTGGTCATGTTGTGGTCGATCGGCAAAGACAGCACAGTATTGCTGTGGCTGGCGCGAAAGGCGTTCTTCGGCCACGTGCCGTTCCCGCTGATGCATGTAGACACGGCCTTCAAGATTCCGGAGATGATCCGCTATCGCGATGAGATCGTGCGCGAGTGGCGGCTGAATATGATCGTGGGGCAGAACGTGCGTGCGCTTGCCGAGAAGCGCACCTTCCCGGACGGGCGGCTGACCCGACTGGAGTGCTGCAAGACTCTAAAAACCGAGGCGTTAAAGTGCACTCTTTCCGGTGAGTGGCCGAGGCTGCGCTTCGATCACGAAGCAGGCCGGTACGTCGCGGAGACCCATGGTGAGGCGTTTGCCGGCGTCATCGTGGGAGCCCGCGCAGACGAAGAAGGCAGCCGCTCAAAGGAGCGCTACTTCTCGCCTCGTGACCGGGATAGTGACTGGAACGCGGCCGACCAGCCGCCGGAGTTGTGGCATCAGTTCAAGACCGACTTCGCTCCCGGCACGCACATTCGCGTCCATCCCCTGTTGGATTGGACCGAGTTGGATATCTGGGAATACATCGGACGTGAGGAGATCCCCATAACATCCCTGTATTTCGATCGGGGCGAGGGGCGGCGGTACCGTTCGCTGGGTTGCTATCCCTGCACCACTCCAGTTGAATCAACAGCCAGGAACGTGGCGGACGTTGTCGCGGAACTCAAGACCGGCAAATTCGCCAACGTGGCCGAGCGGTCCGGCCGGGCTCAGGACAAGGAAGACGGCGGCGGCCTTGAGACGCTGCGTCGCGGCGGATACATGTAGGCCGCGCGCCGCGACACCAGGCCCTTGACGCTTATTGCGGGAGATAAAGAAACATGAAATCCATAGATGAACTCGAACAGATGAACGTCGTGGTGGTGGGGCACGTGGACCACGGTAAGAGCACCCTGATCGGCCGCCTGATGGCCGATACGAACTCGCTTCCGCAGGGGAAATTGGAGCAGGTGCGCGCCACCTGCACCAGGAACGCGAAACCATTCGAATACGCCTTTCTGCTCGACGCCTTGAAGGATGAGCAGTCCCAGGGAATCACGATCGACACGGCACGTTGCTTCTTCAAGACCGCGCGCCGGCGTTACATCCTCATTGACGCGCCGGGGCACATCGAGTTCCTGCGCAACATGATCACGGGCGCCGCCCGTGCCGAGGCGGCGTTTCTGATGATTGACGCATACGAAGGCATTCAGGAAAACTCGCGCCGGCACGGTTACATCATGTCCATGCTGGGCATTCGGCAAATTGTCGTGCTCGTGAACAAGATGGATCTTGTGGGATACGACCAGCGGGTTTTTGATGCGCTGTGCGCCGAATACACTGAATTCCTGCAACGGCTCGACGTTCATCCGCTGAGTTTCATTCCGATCAGCGCCGTGAACGGGTTGAATGTCGCGAATCGCGGGAATGCCGACATGCCATGGTATAACGGTCCCACGGCGTTGGAACAGCTCGACGCGCTGGAGCGGCCGCCATCGCCACGCGATCTGCCCTTCCGCTTCCCCGTCCAGGACATCTACAAGTTCACGGAGGGCGGCGATGACCGGCGGATCTTTGCCGGAACCGTGCTGACCGGCAGGGCGCAGGTCGGCCAGGAAGTGACCTTTCTCCCTTCGGGAAAGCGTTCTCGCATCCGGTCGGTCGAGGCCTTTCATGCCGCGCCGCGTCACTGGGCTTCCGCGGGCGATGCCACTGGATTCACGCTGGAGACGCAGCTTTACATCCGCCCCGGCGAACTCATGGTGCGCGAAGACGAGGCCCTGCCGCTGGTAGGCCGCCGTTTCCGGGCGAACCTCTTCTGGATGGGGCGCGCGCCCATGATTCAGGGCAAGACATACAAGCTGAAAATAGGCGCCGCGCAAGTGCCGCTTAAGTTAGTCCAAGTGCTCAGCGTACTGGATGCCGCCGACTTCGTTTCGGAGCATTCGAAGCAGCAGGTGGACCGTCACGACGTGGCCGAGTGCGTGTTGGAAACGCACCGACCCGTGGCGTTCGATCGAATTGACCAGGTGCTCCACACCGGGCGCTTCGTGGTCGTGGATGACTATGAAATCGCTGGCGCAGGCATCGCATTGGAAAGGATGGACGACAGCGACTCCACGGTCGCGGTGCACGTGCAAGCGCGCGAAACGGCGTGGGAAAGCGGCCATATCGCTCCCGGCGACCGCGCTGCGTCGTACGGCCATGGGGCGAAATTCGTTCTAATGACAGGGACAAATGCCGCCGCGCTCGCCGCGCTGGGGGCGGCCATCGAGGAAGCTTTGTTCCGTTCGGGCTTCAAGGCGTACTGCTTGCGGCCGGCCAACGTGGCCCGGGGGCTCGACGCCGACATCCGCCTGCGGGGCGAGGCGGGCGACGAGCACGTGCGCCGATTGGGCGAACTGGCCAGAATCCTGACGGACTCGGGCCAGATATTCATCACATCGCTCCCGGATGCGGACGAATACGACGTGCGAACGCTCGAACTGCTGAACAGCCCCAACGAGATTCTTGTGGTCAGACTTGGCGCGGCTGGGGACTCACGTATCCCGTCGCACCTGACGCTGCCCGCCGGCACGGAGCTAGACATCGGAGTCGAGGCGGTCCGCAAGCTGCTTAGGGAAAAGAACGTCATTTTAGATTATCAGATTTGAGTAAGGATGAGCGAGAAACACCACAGAAGTCTGATCAAAAGCGTCTCCTGGCGGATGGTAGGCACCGCGGATACCATCTGCCTATCCTGGTTTTTCACCGGGACCATTGGGACGGCGCTGAAGATCGGTGGGGTCGAATTCTTTACCAAGATAATCCTGTATTACCTGCATGAGCGGATATGGCTGGCGGTGCCATGGGCTAGAACCACTGACACAGAGTGCGGGCAGCTTGTGTTGACCGATGAGCACCGCCGCAGCATCGCAAAAGGCGTTAGCTGGAGAGTCACAGGCACATTCGACACTATTGTTGTCGCGTTCTTTATAACGGGCGACTACTCGAAGGCACTGAGCATAGGATTGACAGAGGTCATCACCAAGGTGTTCCTCTATTATCTGCACGAACGGGTCTGGCACCGGGTTCAATTTGGCCGTCTGGTACCGGGTGAGGTGGATAGTGGGGGAGGAATCTGATGACGACAGCAATTTGGCAGCGGGAGACGAAGCTGATCCACGGCGGTTTCGAGCCCGACGAGAAAACGGGAGCGACGGCCGCGCCCGTCGTGCAGAGCACAGCCTTTGCCTACCGCTCTGCCGAGGATATCGAAGCGGTGTTCGCAGGGCGGGACGCCGGCTTCGTCTATTCCCGCATCGCCAACCCGACGGTGTCAGCTTTCGAAGCGCGTATCACGGCCCTGGAGGACGGTCTGGGCTCCATCGCCGTGTCCTCCGGCATGGCGGCCATCAGTTCGCTCGCGCTGGCCCTGGCGGGGAGCGGCGACGAGATCGTCGCCGGGAGCAGCCTGTTCGGCGGAACCTATTCCCTGTTCAGGCACACCCTGAGCCGCTATGGGATTGTCGTCCGCTTCGTCGATCCAAGGAACCCGGCTGCGTTTCGCGAAGCGATCAGCGACGCGACCAAGCTGGTATTCGTCGAAACCATCGGCAACCCGAAACTGGATGTGCCGGATATCGCCGCCATTGCCGCCATCACGCGGGATCGCGGTGTTCCGCTGGTTGTGGACAACACCGTGACCACGCCGCTTCTGGTTCAGCCCAAACGGCTGGGCGCCGATCTGATTGTCCACTCCACCTCCAAGTTTATCAATGGGCACGGCAACGCCATCGGCGGGATCATTGTCGATGCCGGGACCTTCGACTGGGCCAGCCCGCGTTTTCCCCATTTGGCGCCGTTCCGCGCGCGGGTCGGCCAGTTCGCACTGCTCGCCGCGCTGCGCAACCGCATCTGCCGCGACCTCGGCTGCTGCCTGGCCCCGTTCAATGCGTTCCTGTTGAGCATGGGCATCGAGACGCTCGGAGTCCGGATGGAGCGTCACTGCGCGAACGCCGACCGTCTGGCTGCTTGCCTGGCAACGCACCCCAAGGTGGACGAGATAGGCTATCCCGGTTTGAGCACACATCCCGATCACGCCCTGGCGAATCGCCAGTTCAGCGGCCGCTATGGCGCTGTGGTGACGCTCAAGCTGGGCACGCGCGAGCGATGCTTCAGTTTCATCAACCGCCTACGGCTGGCGAAGAACCTCGCCAACTTGGGCGACACCAGAACTCTGGTCATTCACCCGGCCTCGACCATCTGCCGGGATCTGAACGAGGATGAGCGGCTGGCGATGGGAGTGACGGAGGATCTGGTACGGCTCTCCGTTGGGATCGAGGATCCGGCGGATATTCTTGGTGACATCGAGACGGGATTGGCGGTCTTGTGATTGCCTGAACGGCTCGTGGAAATGCAGCAACAAAGGCAGAGATGCTGCCGGAAAGAGAAGGCAGAATGAAAATGAAGAGGAGTGTGGTAACGAGCGTAGTGGCGGTGATGTTACTGGCGATCGGTGCCGGGGAATCACTGGCGGATGCCCGGGCATACGTCTGGACGTACGAGTACATGACCATGCCCGAGGGTGCTGCGGAGTTGGAGTATTATCTCACCGCCAAGGTCCCGGATACTTCCGAGCGGGAGACCAGTTCGTGGCAGCATCAAGTCGAGCTTGAATTCGGTATCACGCCGCGCTGGGATGTCGCGCTCTACCAGGTCTGGCAGGAGGACCGGACGACGGAATCAGCCGACTTCGGCTACGAAGGATTCAAGCTGCGGACCCGGTACCGCTTCGCGGAGCAGGATGCGCTACCCCTGGACGCGCTCTTCTATGCGGAATACGAACGGGCATCCGACCTCACCGAGTCGGATGTCGGCGAACTGAAGATCATCCTCGCGAAGACCATCGGGCATTTCGACGTGAGCTACAACCAGGTCTTCGAATGGCCCTTTGACGACACCGGCGAGGCCGAGCACAAATTCGCAGCCGGGCTGGGCTATGAGGTAAACCCGACTTTTCACGCTGGTGTCGAAGCGACGGGAAATTACAGCGAGGGTGGATACGCCGCCGGCCCGACGGTCTCCCTGCGGAAGAACAGGTATTTCCTTGCCGTAGGCGTATTGTGCGGTTTGGAAGATGACGCGGCCGATCTGCAGAGCCGGCTGATTTTCGGGCTCGGTTTATAGCTGGGGACGATGCCGGTTGCGCAAAACGCTGGACCGTGCGCCCCGGCCTGGGGTGTGGTACAAGAAGGAGGAAAGTATGACGATGAAGATTCAAGTGAACGATAAGGCGACCGAAGTCCCGAACAATCTGACGATTGCGGAACTGCTGGTCCATCAGAAGGTGAAGATGCCGGATATGGTGTCGGTGCAGGTGAACGGCACGATCTTGAAGCGCGAGGATTTTCCCGCCACGCAAGTTCGTGAGAACGACAGCGTGGACTTCCTGTATTTCATGGGAGGCGGAGGGGAGCGGAGAGGTGACAGGTGTTAGGTGTTGGGTGACAGGAGGAGAGGAGCGAGATGCGGATAGTCTGCCTAGAGCATGTTTCGTTTGAGGACGCGGGACTGATCGCCTCGTGGGCGGCGGCCCACGAACATCGGTTCGAGGTTGTGCGACTCTACGAAGGGCAAGGACTGCCCTCCGTATCCGATGTGGACTGGGCGGTCGTCATGGGCGGCCCCATGAGCGTCCACGACGAGGCACAGTTCCCCTGGTTGAAAACGGAAAAGGATTGGATGAGACGCGTGATCGAGCAAGGCAGCAGCGTTCTGGGCATCTGTCTGGGCGCTCAGATGATTGCGCAAGTTCTCGGGGCACGGGTATTTCCAAACGCCTGCAAGGAAATCGGATGGTTCCCCGTTTTCAAAACACAGGATACGACCCCAATACGTCCGCTGGCTATGCTCCCGACGGTTATGACGCCATTCCACTGGCACGGCGAGACTTTCGACATTCCGGCGGGAGCGGCGCATGCCTTCGGGAACCAGGCATGCCCGAATCAAGGCTTCGTTTATGACGAACGGGTTGTGGCGCTTCAGTTTCATCTGGAGATCACCCACGACGGCGTACGGCGGCTCATAGAGAACTGTCGTGGCGACCTGGACGCCGGAGCGTTTGTACAGGATTGTGCCGCCATGACGAACAACGCCAGGGCATTAGACAACGCCAACATGGCCATGCATACGCTTTTGGACGAAATGGAACGAACGACACGGAAGAAGCTGTTAGGTGGTGGGTGACAGGTGATAAGCTGAGCACATGGCATGCGACAGTACTGAAAGGGGCTTTACATGAGTTTGACGGAACAACAGATCGAACGGTATTCGCGACACATCATCCTTCCCGAGGTGGGAGGGAAGGGACAACAACGGCTTCTGGCCGGCAGCGTTCTGATCGTCGGCGCGGGCGGCCTTGGCTCCCCGGCGGCACTATACCTGGCCGCCGCCGGCGTGGGGACCATTGGGCTGGCCGATGGCGACGTGGTGGACCTCACCAACCTTCAGCGGCAGATTGCGCATGCGACCGCCGACGTGGGGCGCGCCAAGGTTGAATCGGCCGCGGCAAAGTGCCGGGCGATCAACCCCGACGTGCACGTCCGCCTGCATCCCGAGCACCTGCGGGCGGACAACGCCCTAGCCATCATGGAGGACTATGACTTCGTCCTGGACGGAACGGACAACTTCGCCGCGAAGTTTCTCGTGGCGGATGCGTGTCACTTTGCGGGCAAGCCGTACTCGCACGCGGGCATCCTGCGTTTCGAGGGCCAGGCCATGACCGTGATCCCGGGCCAGAGCGGCTGCTACCGCTGTCTGTTTCGGGGACCGCCTCCGGCGGGAGCCGTCTCCTCCTGTTCGCAGGCGGGCGTACTGGGCGTTCTTGCCGGCATCATGGGCACCATTCAGGCTGCGGAGGCAATCAAATATCTGCTGGGTATCGGCGAACTGCTGACAAATCGGCTGCTGGTCTTCGAAGCCTTGAAGATGTCCTTCCGTGAGGTCGGGTTCAAGCGGAACGCCGCCTGCCCCCTTTGCGGGAGTAGCCCCTCCATCACAGCATTGCGTGACGAGGCGCCCGCTGTCTGCGTGTGCGCGAACGGACGCTGTGACACTTCGGCATGAGGATGAAGGAAGAGGCTCTCGCCAAGGCGCAAATACCGCAAAGGGAACGGCATGATTTCGCTGACGAAAGAAGTGTTCGAGACGATGCTTGAGGCATCGCGCAGAAACTCGCCGCTTGAAGCCTGTGGGCTGCTGGCCGGCACCGGAGCGCGTGTTACGAAGTGTTATGTGCTGACCAACGCAGATGCTTCGCCGGAGCATTACAGCATGAAGCCGGAAGAGCAGTTTGCGGCTGTGAAGGACATGCGCGCCGCGGGGCTGAAGATGTTGGGGATATGGCATAGTCATCCGGCGTCACCGGCACGGATGTCGGCGGAGGACATGCGTCTCGCCTACACCCCCGATATCGTGTATGTAATCCTTTCGCTGGCCGATTCCTTGGGACCGAGTATTCGAGCGTTTGTTGTGCAGGATGGTGCTGTGCACGAAGCACCGGTAGTCATTGAAGAACAGAATGGAAAACCTGAGTATGTACGAGCAGAGTGTTGACGAGAGCGCCGAGATCGGCGGGCGCAAGAGCAAGTTTGCGCGGGAAAACCCGTTGGGCTACTTTATCGCCTCGATGCTGGCCGGCATCTATGTCGGGCTTGGCATTGTCCTCATCTTCTCGATCGGCGCGCCTTTTGCCACGGCTGGTCACCCAGCGTGCAAGTTGGTCATGGGGGCGTCGTTTGGTCTGGCCCTGATTCTTGTTGTGTTCGCCGGCTCTGAGCTGTTCACCGGCAATGCCATGCTCATGACGTTCGCCTGGCTGCGACGGAAAGCGACATTGGGCGACCTGGCGAGAGTCTGGACGTTCTCATGGTTGGGGAACTTGGCCGGAGCTCTCACCCTGGCGTGGCTCGTCGTTGCCACCGACAGCATCGTGTCGTCAGCACCGTTCGTTGAAAAGGCAGCGACGGCCAAGATGAGCGCTTCACCGCTGGTCTTGATGGGACGCGGATTGCTGTGCAACCTCCTTGTATGCCTTGCCATCTGGATGGCAAACCGCTCGCGGTCCGACACGGCCAAGATCCTGCTGATCTGCTGGTGTCTGTTCGGCTTCATCGGCTCCGGTTATGAACACAGCATCGCGAACATGACGCTTCTCGGCTTGGGCGTTCTGGCCCGGACGAGCGACGTCGTTGGATGGGGCGGCTTTGGGTACAACCTTGTGTGGGTCACGGTAGGCAACACCCTGGGGGCCGTCATGCTCGCGGGCGCGTATCACGTCATGTCCCCCGCGCAACGGGGCGACGCGGCGGCGACGCTCAAGGCAAAGGAGGCAGCATGAACGCCCCGCAACGTCTGGTGATTGTCGGCAACGGCATGGCTGGCGGAAAACTGGCCGAAGAGATTCTGGCCCGCGATCGGACCCGCTACGCCATCACGGTCTTGGGCGACGAGCCTCACGGGAACTACAATCGGATCAAGCTGGTCGTCAAGCTCAAGGACCCGGACCTGCCGGATCTCTTCCTCAACACGCCGGAGTGGTATGCGCAGAACGGCGTGCGCGCCGTGTTGGGACGGAGCGTTACGGCCATTGACCGCCACGCCAGAACTCTCGGACTCGATGACGGGCAGACCCTGCCCTACGACCGGCTGGTGCTCGCGACGGGCTCGCGGCCCTTCATTCCTCCAATGCGGGGACTCGATCTGCCTGGCGTGTTCGCGTTGCGCACGCTGGAGGACGTGGAGCGTGTGCGCGTGTTTCTCGCGGACAAGAGCCATGTGACAGTGGTCGGCGGCGGCCTGCTGGGGATCGAGCTGGGCCTGGCGCTACGTCTGCTGGGCAAGAAGGTCACCATCTCGCATCTGATGCCGACCTTAATGGAAATGCAGCTTCCGGAGGAAGCCGGTGCCTACCTGAAACGCCACCTGGAGGCATTGGATATCGCTTTCGTGATGGGCACCTACATCACGGAACTGCTGGGGTCCACAGCGGGAGTCGCGGAGGCCCGTTTCAAGGATGGAAGCACGTTGCCAACCGAGGCGGTGTTCTTCAACTGCGGCATCCGGCCCAATGCGGACCTGGCGCGCGGCGCCGGACTCGTCTGCAACAAGGGCATCGCGGTGAACGAGCAGCTGCAAACCAGCGATTCGGATATCTTCGCCTGCGGCGAGTGCGTGGAATTCCGCGGGGAGATATGGGGGCTTGTCGCCCCGGTTTACGAACAGGTCCGCACACTGGCCGCCGTGCTCTGCGGCGAAGACGCCGAGTACCGGCCGTCGCCGCCGGTGCCGACCAGGCTCAAGTCCGACATTCCCGTGCTCAGCATGGGCAAGTTCAAACCCGACGCCGACGATGAAGTCACCCTGTTCCGCGACCCGGCATCGGGCATCTACAAGCAGCTGATCGTCAAGCACGACACGCTCATTGGCGCGGTGCTGGTGGGAGAGGATCTCAATGCCGATCTCGTCTCCCTGCACTATACGGCCAGAATCCCCTTGCCGGCACGGCGCGCGGACCTGCTGTTCCCCGGGGCTCGCGCGGGCGATGCCATCATCGACGGCAAACTGATTCCCGACGAGGCGCAGATTTGCGACTGCAACGGCGTGGCCGCCAGCGTGATCCGCCGCTCGATCCATGCAGGCAACGATACGCTGCACAAGGTCATGCTGAATACCAAGGCGGGGACCGGTTGCGGCAACTGCAAGAACAAGATCAAGGCCCTGTTGATCTCGGAGGTGGGCGAGCTGCGTAGCGATCCGGCCGACATGTATTTCGTCGCGGGCATCCCGTATGACCGTCCCACGCTAACGGAGTTCATTGTGTCGCGAAATCTGCGGTCGGTGTCGCAGGTGCTGGCAGCGATTCCGGGATCGGTGGACGACTCCAAGACGCGCATGGGGCTGGACTTCCTGTTGAACTACGTCTGGAAATCGGACTACATCGTTGAGCCGGACTCCCGCTGCGCCAACGATAGGTTTTCCGGCAATATCCAGAACGACGGGCGATTCAGCGTCATCCCGAACATCCCCGGCGGCGTGGCGTCGAGCGGGCATCTGCGTGCCCTTGCCGACGTGGCGGATCGGTACGGCGCCACGATCAAGATCACGGGCGCGGATCGCATTGGGCTCTTTTCGATCGGCAAGGAGGACCTGAAGGACGCGTGGCGGCAATTGCAGATGGGGTCCGGCCACGCGTTCACCAAGAGCTTCCGCGCCTGCAAGTCTTGCGTGGGGTCCACGCATTGCCGCTTCGGGTTGGCCGATTCTCTGGCGCTGGGGCAACGTCTGGGCAACCGGTATCGCGGCATGATGGGTCCCGCCAAGCTGAAGATGGGGGTTTCTGGGTGCCCGCGCAACTGCTCGGAGGCGACCATCAAGGACTTCGGCGTCGTCGCCGTGGAAGGTGGATGGGATGTTTACATCGGCGGCAATGGCGGTGCTCATGTGTGCGTGGCCCACAAGATCACCCAAGTAAAGACAGACGACGAGGTGGTGCGCATTGCCGACCGGTTTTACGAGTACTATCGCCGGCATGCTAAGTACGGCGAACGGGCGGCTCTTTTCGTGGAGCGCCTGGGGTTGAAACCCGTGGCGGACGCATTGCTGCAGGCGCCGCCTGAAGCGTTACAGGAACTCGAGGACAGCCTGCAGCAAACGATCGACAACTACAGCGATCCGTGGCTTGCTGCGGACGGGACTCTCGACAACACGGCCGACGTTGCGGCCGCAGTGGACGCCGACGGGTTCGTCGATCTGGGGGCAACCGCTGACATCCCCCCAGGCTCGTCGCGACTGTATCACGTTGGCGACGAGCCGATCGCGGTCTTTCACGGCCGGGATGGGCGGTGGATCGCCGCGCACGGGATCTGCCCGCACAAGAGCGGCCCGATCGTGGACAGCATCTATGGCAATGGCCGGCTCGTGTGCCCGCTCCACAGTTACTCGTTCGATGTGACGACCGGTGTGTGCGACAATCCAGACATCGCGCCGTTGCGAATATATGAGGCCGCCGTGGGGGATGACAGGGTCCGGGTCAGACTAGCGCGCGCGAAAGGGGAACTATGAAGTTGGCTGTATGCCGTTTGCCGGCCGAACTGGCGCAAGACATCGAGCAGCATGCCCTGGACGTGGACCGTTTCCTCAGGGGCGAACTGTCCGCTTCGATCATGAAATCCCGGCGCGTTCCGCGCGGCATCTATGAGCAGCGGCAGAACGGGGCCCACATGGTCCGTGTGCGCTTGCCGGGTGGCGCGTTGGACGTCGCCCAGGCACGGGCGCTGGCCGGCGTGGCTTCGCGCTACGGCAGCGGCACGCTGCATGTCACCACGCGCCAGGACATTCAAATTCACGATGTGAAGATCGAGCAGACGCCGGCCATCATGCGGGAGCTGTTTCAATCCGAACTCACCTCGAAGGGCGGTGGCGGCAATACCGTGCGGAATATCACCGCATGCCCCTTTGCCGGCATATGTCCCGCGGAACGGTTCGACGTAACACCCTTTGTTATGGCCGTTACCGAGTACCTGATCGGATTGCCCGGCAGTTACAACCTGCCCCGAAAGTACAAAATAGCCTTCAGCGGCTGCAGCGCCGATTGTGCATTGGCCCAGGTCAACGACCTTGGTTTCATAGCGCACGTGCGGGATGGGCAGCCTGGATTCAGCGTCTATGCCGGCGGCGGGATGGGCGCGGAGTCGCGGGTGGGTCAGCGCATGGAGGAATGGGTGCCCGCGGGCGAAGTGATTCGCATCGCCGAGGCTGGCCGCAGGCTTTTCGACCGCCTCGGGGACCGCCGCAACCGGCGGAAGGCCCGCCTGCGCTTTGTCTTGGACAGGATCGGGGCCGACGCCTTTCGCGGGATGCTGCTCGAGGCCGTGCAAGCAGTCACCGGCGAAGGAGCGCCCGCGTGCGAGGCCCGGCCTGAACTGGCGACCGCGCCCACCACGCCGCCGGCAGACTACCGTGGGCTGCTCGGACAGCCCGCTGGCGGGAGTGCCCTGCGACAGCGTCAATCGGGCTACGTGGCGGTTCCTGTGCGGCTACCGTTGGGACAGATCTCGTGGAAGGCGCTGGAGGCGTTGGCCGGCATGACAGAACGGTTCAGCGTCGAGAAGATGCTGCGGGCGACGCAGGACCAGAACCTGCTCGTGCGATTCGTGCGCGAGTCAGACCTCGATTCATTGCGTGGGGAACTTGCCGCTATTCTCGGACCGGACGCCGGCCGGTACTCCGCCTTGAGCACGTTCACCGCCTGCACGGGTGCGGCGACCTGTCGGCTTGGCCTGTGCCTGCCCCAGGGCGCTGCGCGCGGGTGTGCCGAGGCCCTGGCCGTAGCCGGGATAGATCCATCCACTCTGCAGGCCGTGGACATTCGCATCAACGGATGCCCCAACGCATGCGGACAGCATCCCATCGGCACGATCGGTCTGTTCGGTGTGGCACAGCGGGCGGGCGAACGCCTGGCCCCGGCGTACCGGGTGCTCCTGGGAGCAAGACGTGGTGAGGGGCGCACACGCCTGGGTGAAGTTGCAGGGACCGTTCCCGCGCGGGCGTTGCCGGCTTTCCTCGTGGACCTGCTGAAGGGTTTTCAGGCGGGCCGCGCGCCGGGCGAAGCGTTTGCGGATTACTTCGATCGCAAAGGGATGGCTCATTTCCAGTCTGTGCTGGAAAGGCACACCAAGGTGCCGGCCTATACCGATGACCCGACGTTCTACCGAGACTGGGGAATGGCCGAGGACTTCTCCCTGGCCGGCAGAGGCGCGGGGGAATGCGGCGCGGGCGTCTTCGAGGTAATCTCGGAAGATTTGTCGGCTGCCGCCAAAGCTCTGGAACAGGCAGAGACTGACGCTGAGTCAGGCGAGTCGCTCTTCCGCGGCCTGCTGGCGACCGTGCGCGCGTTGCTGATCACGCGCGGACTCGACTCCCAGGATCCGGATATCATCCTCAGGTCGTTCGAGGCGCACTTCGTTGACGCCGGCCTGGTTGATGCCGGCTTCCGAGGCCTACTGGCGAGAGCGCGCGGATATCGGGAGGGTTGGCGCGAAGCGCTGGCCGGGCGGAAAGAGGAAATCCGTCGCCTGCTTGATCGGGTCGAACAGCTTTACTCCACCATGGATGCGGAACTCCGCTTCCATGTGCCTGAAGCAGCGCCGGCCGCTACCCCTGCGGCTGCGTCTTCGGCCGTGGCATCCAAGGCCGCTGGTGCGGGCGGCGACGGGGCGACGGTAGAGATTGATCTGCGCGGCGTGGCCTGCCCGATGAATTTCGTGAAAGCCAAGCTGCGGCTGGAAATGATGGACGTTGGCGCTACCCTGGGCGTACTGCTTGACGACGGCGAACCGATCCAGAACGTGCCGGCCAGTTTCCGGAACGAGGGGCAGGATGTCATGGATACCCGTTCGACAGGTAAAGGGCATTGGCGGGTAGTTATCAAGAAGGTCAGGAGCTGACAGGAAGCATGGAATGGCCTCTGACACCTATAGCGGCAGCGAGCAGAGCCTGATTGCGAAAGCCCAATACGGCGACGAAGCGGCATTTACCGAAATCCTCCAACGTTACCAACGGCCGATCGTTGATTTCGTCTACCGTATGGTAGGGAACGCGGATACCGCCAACGACTCGGAGAGCGGAAAGGGACCGGCCGGTGACGAACGGTTGAGTACGTTGCTGCACGAATGGAAAGGTATCGAACCGCAGGCCGACTTCGAAGCGGTGGTCTGGCGGCGAATCCGCGCCTATCGAGTGGCGGACCGGGGATGCCGGCGATTCGTCGAAACATGGCGTGAATGGCTCGCCCCGCTCCCGGCATGGGTAAATGTCGCGGCTGCCGCCGCCGGAATCGTCGTGGGTGGCGGCCGAAACGAACGGTATTATGCAGGCCGAAGCGGCACTGACGGAAGTGTGCCTTGCGTATGAACAGAGCGAACGGGCCGCTCTCACCCACATCCGAGCGGTTCGCGCCCTGCTGAATAACGAGCAAAGGCGGCGATTTGTGGGAATGATTTCCGAGTGTCTTTGTCGGCCATGTAACCGGCAGGGCTGTTCTTGC
>CAZWPN010000065.1:0-16291 GCA_964635275.1 uncultured Victivallales bacterium
ATACCGCCTCCTGTGTCTGCCAACGCTGCTGCTAACGGGCAGCGGTACGCCTTACCGTTCAGCGGTGGTTCGCGCTCTCGGTTCTCATGTAACTTGTACATGGCACGGATCCATGACCTCGACGCCCTCTCAAGACGCAGTCCCACGGGGTGCGTGGCGCTCTTCAGACCTGCGCGCGAAGTTCGGGCGCAGGGCCCGTACGCGTTCAGAATCCGGGCCGTTGTTGACCAGCCCATCAATCGTCAGTTCGCAACCAAGGTAGCCGGTGATGGCGGCCAGCAGGAAATGGAACTGCTCAGCCAGCAGCCCCTCGTAACCCGTCGCGCTGCCGTCCACAGGGTGCCGCCAGTCGAGCCCGGAATGGAGCCCTCCACAGAGATCGCCGCGCCGCACCAGCGACGTCATCTTCGTGAACAGCGCGTTCGCCTCCGGGCGCATGCCCGTCTTATAGAGCGCCTGGAGAATGTAGTAGGTCTGGTGCGTGTGGATAGCGCCATTCTGATACATGCCGACTTGGTCGCTGCCGTCCGGATCGACTCCCTTGCCCTTCCAGTTGTTGTGGCAAACCTCCGGCACCGGCTCCATGAAGATAGGCAGTCCCCACTCGTAGTGCGTGAAACCGCTGGCGGCCAGCCGGGCAACGTAGTCGCGCAGCAGGTCGCGGGCCAGATTGTCCGGAACAAGGCCCAGAGCCACCGCGGCCCCGAGGTGCATGTGCGACCGGAACCCGAACCTCCGTCCGTCCCGCGACACCCACTGCATGATCTGCTTTGACTGCGGGTCGTAGAACGTCGGCACGAAGTGGTCCTTGAGCCGGCCGGCCATCGCCCGCGCCGCACCGGCAAGCGGCGTGTCGTCGAGGCGCTCCAGAAGGTCCGCCGCCCGGCCGAGACCGCGGTAGGCGTGGGCGTTGATATAGGACTCCAGATGCCCGGAACGGATGCTGTCGCACCAGCATGCACACATGATGCCCGGTTCCTCGGGGATGCCGGAATAGTCGGACGCGACGAGGCCGCGGTTTTCGTGTTCGAGTTGGAACAACGCACGGGTGTAGTGCCGGATCGGCTCGCGCCAGCGCCGCGCCCAATCCCAGTCGCCGCTTGCGGCAACATACAACCAGGCGCAGTCAATCAGTCCGGATGCGGCCGCAGGATAGTGTCGCCAATTGGAGTAGACCGCGCTGCTGTCCATGTCGCGCAGGTACTGCTCCGCCGCGAAGCGTATGAACTGGCGGGGGTCAAGCCCCTCGGCCAGCATCGGGGTGTATGCGGCGATGTCCGCGTAGTAAGGCGCACACAAGGCCGCCGAGTCGGCCACGGAGTTGTTGGCAAAGCGGCCGAGATCCGGACGGAACGCCAAACCGGTCAACCAGGCGTTCGCCAGCGGGCCGAGAATGTTCTCCCGCTCGGCGAAAGAGTAGAACGGCGGCAGGTTCCACCAGCCGAACATATCCTGGTTCGCGAAGGGAAAGATCCGGGTCACTTCAAAATCGAGGGTGACCCGCCCCGATCCCGCAGGCATCTCGAACATCCCCGAAGGCAACGGGTGCGCTCCAGGAATGAGATCGAGCCACAGTTCTGCCCGCGTACGGAACGGCAGAATCCTGCCCCTTACCGGGGCGGACGACGGCGCATCCTTGACTGTAACCCGCAACACGCCATGGTTGGGCGCGTTGATGACCAGGGGGAAAGAGACCAAACCCGATGGCCCGGCGGTGTCGGGCATGGCCAGCACGTTGACCACGGAGCGGTAGAGGTCGAACGGGATGCGGATCGCAGCGATTTCACAGGTCTGGAACGTCTGCGCGCAATGCCAGTCCAGATCGAGAGTAAACCCGTTCTCGCGCAGGTTGAACGCATAGTTCCACTCGATCTCGGGTACCGGCCGGATGCCGGAGTAGGTGACCCGGCGTCCGGCGACCTCGAACACGCCGCCGCACGACTCCGAGGACAGGCGTCGGCAATCCCGCAACACCACAGGGAACGCCCCCTGCGTGTGCGATGTGGAAAGCAGATTACCCCCCGTACGGTCGCGCTCGTAGGTATCCCAGCCCAGATGGGTGATCCGCGCGAACTGGCGATCGAACCCCATGCGGAACACCGGCGAGCAAATCTCGACGGTGCGTCCATTCGCCGCGACCTGCAGGCGGTCCGTGCGGGGCCGGTCATGACAGAGCCCCAGGGCCTCGTTGCTGTGAACGCCGGTATGGCCGGCGAACGGTTCGACCACGTCCGGGCTGCGGTCCAGGAGCGGCACGGCTACCGCGAGCGGCGCAATCGCCGGAACGGGTTCGAGCGCGGTCCCGTCCGTATGCAGTTCGAGGCGGCTGAAATACCCGCCCAGCGGGAAACACGGCGCCGCCGGCTCAATGACATGAACGCGCAGGTTGTCGCTCGTGACCGACGGCCAGGTGAGCATGGTCGGCGATGAACCGGCGAGTACGACCTCCGCCAGCAAGCGCCACGTGCGGCCGCCGGCGTCCTCGGCAACCTCGACCCGTACGCGCCCAACCGGTCCGCCGAAATGGGCCGTCAGGCCTATGGACTCTAGAGCTGCCGGAAACCGCACCCAGAGTTTCTGCCGATGCAGGCAGGGAGTGCCGTTGCCGTCCGAGTCCCAGATGATGTTGGACAGCAGGAAACAGCGCGAATCAAGCGGGTATAATGATAGTACTGTCATCAACTTCTCTCCGCAAACATGTTGCCGGTGTGGTTCGGCGCAAAGCGACGTAACCGCCACCGGCTTAAGCCATCATTCTATTGCTGTGATGATGACATCAACTCCAACCAATAGCGTTTTATCGGTCGTGCTGCGAGCATACACCGATGGTCTTGTGGAGCAAGCATGAACGAGCAGCATGGCCGATAAAATGTGTTGAACGGAGCCGCGGTGGCTATGGGGTAAAACGATGACTTTGGGTCAGGCGTTGGGATGGGCCGGGTGTTGGTTGGCAGACCGCTTTTGGGACCGAAATTCGCCGGGTGAGCGTTTTGCAGGGTATGGACCGCGGCTGGTTGGCATCGCGATGGTGGCGTTGGCCGCGAGGATCTCTTTGCGATGGGCGGCGGCCATCCAACCAAAGTAGCGGATCTTGTGGAAGCCGTCCGGGAGGATGTGCGGCAGCGTGAACACGACATGGAAGTACTGCACGGGCAGCACCTCGGCCAGGCGCGCGTCCAGCCACTGTTCTTTGGCGGCGGTTTGACAGGTGGGGCAGTGTCGGGTCTGACAGGAGTTGTACACCGGCACTTCGCTGCCGCACTGATCGCACTGGTGGATGTGACCACCCAGTGCGGCGGTACGGCAGCGCAAAATGTGCCGCACGGCTTTCACGACATGCGGCGGCAAAGCATAGGCACGGTTGTACGACTCCCAACAGGACCGAATCACGTCCGCCACCCGAAAGGCGGCGGACATGGGCTAGGCCTCCGCGAGAGTGTCCAGCGGACTGACAACCTTGTTCAGGACGCCGGGCACCACGTGCATGTAGCGGCCGGTCGTTGCCAACGCGTTGTGCCCCAGCCAGCGCTTGAGCGCAAAGATGTCATGCCCGTTGTGGATCGCGTGGCTGGCGAAGGAGTGACGGTGATGCCGAGCTCGGCATAACAGGCACTCCTTCGCCACGCACCTCCTGCAGGCCGGGCAGGACATCCGCACCGCACAGGAACTGCTGGGACATGCCGACGTGGCCACCACCATGATCTATACCCATGTGCTCAACAAGCCCGGCGTGTCCGTAAAAAGTCCTCTGGATCGGTTGTGAACCTGGAAAGAGCAGTTGGATCAGGAAAGCAGAACACTCAGTCGCATGTCTTCGTCGCCACCCTTAACCGGATACGCTTAACCGACCTGCTTAAGCGATTCCGGCGGAAGCAATGAGAATGCATATGAAGACGCTTGTCTACGATGTATTGGCATTTGAGACCTACTGCTTAGTCCTTGCTTCACGGGTAATTACCTGTCTGCCTAAGGAGAAGCGACTAACCGTAGCCGACTCAGTGTGAGATCAAGTGTGGCGACGAAGTGTACTCTTCCAGTTGCCGGCTGCGGCTTGACCAGTTCCGACTGTGCATCTCACACACTCGTTGATCCGCAGCTTGACGCGCCCCCTCAGGCCCCATACGCCACGACCTGATCATTCAGGACCCGCAGGCTGTCCACAAGCCCGCCTTCGCGATTGCGGGCGAGCCAGAGTCGTCGGCGTTCGGTGATGATCCCGGACAGATCCTCCGCCAGCTCCCGGCGCAGATCTCCGCGGTCGACCTCACTGCGACTCACGGCGAGGCCCAGGCGGCAGGCGTGCAGCGCCATGCGGGCGTTGTTGGCCAATTCATCCACGATGAGATTCGCATCGGGGCGCCGCATTCCTTTTGCAGAGAGGCCGGCCAAAGCCGTTTCGAGGTGCCGCCGGGTCGCCAGCAGCGTGGCCTCGGTGACACCCTCGGGCAGCTTCTGCGACAATCCGCCGCGCAGAATGCGGTCGAGCAGCGAGGAGTTGGTGGCGTTCGCTGTCATGAACTGCCAGGTATCGGCAAGATCGAAAGCAATCCTGCCCATAACGCCGGAGCTGTCCTGAAAAACGTGAGGGGCCAGCGCGCCGCGAATCGTGTCATCTGAATTGGTACGCTCACACCAGGACAAGGCCGCG
Organism: uncultured Victivallales bacterium; assembly: GCA_964635275.1. Lineage (GTDB taxonomy): Bacteria > Verrucomicrobiota > Kiritimatiellia > UBA8416 > CAZWPN01 > CAZWPN01. The sequence goes on from CAZWPN010000065.1 coordinate 4,649, forward strand.
CCGGAAGCAAGGCCGATGAAGCTCACCGGCAGGTTCTGCCAATGCCCGAAGTCGCCCCAGTCGGTGTTGAGATAGCCCTGCGCGCCGAACTCCACCGCCGCCTGGGCGGCACTGCGGTTGCTGCCGATGGCACCCTCGTTGCACCCCACCAGTGTGACCCATGTTGCGGTACCGGGCGCGACCCAGAACGGGACTCCGGCGGCGGCCAGTTTCTCCCCGTGCTGGCGATATGGATAAGTCCGGTAGTATCCCCAGTCCACATGGACCATCTCGCGGTCAAGTCGATCGCTCCGATCCGGAAAATGATTCCAGACCATGTCCCCCCAATATAGTGGAGTCCGGTTATGAGACGCCGCCAGTTTCTTGAGTTTGTCCAGGTAGTCAAAGTAGACGCCATCCAAACCGCGCCGCTCAACCTCCGCTCTGCTGCGGCCCTTGCCCAACTCCCACGTCTCGTCACAACCGATGTGGAGGCGGCGACTGGTGAAGTTCGGCAGCAACTCGGCATACAGATCGGCGACCAGTTCGATGGATCGCGGATTGGTCGGGTCGAGCGTTGTCGGCTCGCGCCACTTGCCCTCGCCCGCCGGGAACCCGTCCGGGCATTCGGCCAACGGCCTGTAGCGGCCATGCTTCAGCCAGCGCTCAAAATGGCCGAAGGAGTTCTGGTTGGGCGCCAGCTCAATGAAGCGTTCGCGGCAATAGGCATCGAGCGAACGCACCTCATCCGCCGTCAGCGGATCGGCCGCCGCCCACGCCTCGCGGTGGTGGCTGTAGGCAAAGGTATGCTCCATGTAGAGCTGGAGGTGATTGACCTTCCACTCGGCCAGCATATCCACCAGCATGAACAGGGTGTCCATCGTCGGAACCTTGTCACGGCTGATGTCGAGCATCACGCCGCGGATCATGAGATCGGGGGAATCCTCGATCACACCGCATGGAAGCGCATCGGGGCAGAGTCTCGCCAGCTGGCGGAGGGTCATGCGACCGTTGAAAGCCCCGGCAGCGTCCCCTGCTTCGATTCTGACGGCTTCCGGCGTAATGGTAAGCCTGTAGGCTTGGGGCGCGAGGCTGGCAGAAGTCACAGCCTGAAAAGGCCATTCTGCCGGGGTGCCAGTCATGGCGAAAGACGGAGAACTCCGGACACCGGGGGAACGGCGCACCGTCCTCGGACGGGGAAGCAAAGGCAGCTCATCAAGATTCCTCATTACCCACACCTCTTCCTGGGGCACCCTCATGGCGCCACGGGCGGCCAAAGGATAGACTACCCCCACCGGAGACAGCAAATTCATTTCCAGCCAGTGCGTCCAGGCAGGCATGGTTTCACGGACGGAATGATGGACACGAGAGCGAGTTCTGCTGCATACCGTTGTGCCCATGCGGCGTCTTCAGTAAGCGGCAACCGTGGCTCGAAAGGTCACACAAGATTGGCGCCGAAGAACAGATACTGCTCCACGGCAACCAGGAGCCTGTCGGACTTACAGCTCGGTTGGCCTAGAATACTGGGCCTACATCCTCATGGAACTGACAGCGTGCTGGCCAGTGCGGTTTGGCAACTCGAGCGGTAAGTCCGACATGCTGCTGGACGAATACGCTACTTCGGCGTGGCACGTTTTGTGCTTTTGGCAATCCGCTTCGCGTGGACGAGTTACGCAGGATTTCACGAGGCAGTGGTCAGTGCAGTAGGTTCGTCAGTTAAGCAAGCAGGCGGATAGACTGTGTGCCTTCGGGTGGTCGAGATGTTTTTGGGTTGCAGCCAGTTGGCGCTTGACTAGCAGCAAAAACCACGCGAGCATATCGCCCGTTTGGGACTCTTTCGCTGCGCCACAACTACTGACGTCGTGTGGAGCATTGTTGGTATGATACATTGGCCTAAACGGGTATCCTTGGAGAGTCTGGGCATGAGATCAGACGTTTCTTTGATGGTGTTTGCCTTTGCCGTGTTGCTTGTTGGCGCACCGGTGGATGGGCGCGCGGACGAACAAGCTATCAATTCGGCCAACGGCCTGATGCAGAAGCGGATGTTCCGCGATGCCATCCGGGCACTGGGGGCTGCGATCGCGAAGCAGACCGATCCGGATTCCGGCCGTGAACTTCGGATGATAGCCGAGAGTCATTACATGCTAAAGGAGTACGGCGCCGCGCGGACGTACTTCCTGCGGGCACTACCCCACCAGACGACGAGCAGCGGCAGGATCATCTGTGAATCCCGTTTGGCCATCCTCGACTACAGGCTGGGAGACCTCAACGGTGCGGAGGAGCGCATCGCGGAGTTCATCCGCCTCAATCCCAACGATGAGCGCGTGGGCCCACTCACGGTGATACGGATTCGGGCCTTTCAGGACAGCCGGCTGCCGGTCGCCGAGAAGATCCAGAAGATCGAGGCGGAGTACGCAAGGCTTGCGGGCAACAAGGAGCGGTTCGGTTACTACAACTACGTGCTCGCCGCGCAGATCCTGGGAGAAGTCTATATCAGTGCAGAGAGCGATCAGAAGGCGATCGCGCTGTACGTTAAGGCAGCCCACGAGATGCGCAGCCTGATCGCGAAGATGCTGGCTGAAGGCAAGCCGGTGCCCAAAGATCTCTCGCATGGCGTGGACGGGATGTCGCTCCACATTGCAAAGCATCTCCTGAGCCGGAAGGACTACGCGGAAGCACAGAAGTGGCTGGAGAACGTCACCCATGACGCGGGGACCGATGTCGCTGCTGACGATGAAATGAAGGCTCAGGCGAAGTACCTCCTTGCCCAGATCAACTACCAGAAAGGCGAATACGGGGAGGTTCTATTCCACCTTCAGGACTCGTTGATCCTGAAGACGCCGGACGGTGACACGAAGTGGGGAATGTGCATGCTGGCCGGATTCGCGTGGAGAGACGGCAAGACCCCTGATCTTGAGAAGGCAAAAGAACTCTTGAAACAGATTCCGCCAACTTATACCGGCTATGCGCAGGCGCAGCACGGGCTCGGGGATATCTACCGGGGGCAAAAGGATCCCGACCGGGCCGAGGCACACTACCGGGAGTCGGCGAAGAGCCCCAAGTATGCGGCCGCCGCGCTCTTCTATCTTGCGGAGATCAACAAGAACCGCGCCGATGCCATGAAGCCCAGGAACGATGCGGAAACCACGGCCCGCGATACTTCCTACCGAAAGGCCGGCGGCTACGTCCAGGAATTGCTGCTCAAGTATCCGCAGAGCGATCTGGCAAAGGATGCCAAGGTCATGGCGACTGCCCTGCAGGCCTTGGGCATCGCTATTGAGGTCGATGCCAGCGAGGATGAAAAGGTGGCCACATGGAAGAAGGTGGTCACAGATAAGCCGGGAACCGATGATGCCGCCCAGGCTTTGATAAACCTCGCCCAGCAGTATGGCCGCACCATTACCGATCCGAGAACCAAGTCAGTTACAAAAGCACCCGACTGGAAAGCGGTTGCCGAGGTCTGCATGCCGATCATCAAGAGCCCGCAGCCGTTCACCGGGGTGTCTGGCGAACGCTGGAAGGAGATGCAGGCTCAAGCTAACTTCTTCCTCGGGCGCGCCGAACTGGGGAGTTTGATGCCCAGTGCCGGGACGAGGCAACTGGAAAGGAAGCCGGTCGATCCTGTGCGGATGGATGGCGGCGGCAGCACGGTGCGCGCGCTGGAGTACCTGCGCCAGGCGCAGCGGCTGACCCCTGAGAAGCACCCGGCCTACCGCGAGATTGATTTTGCGATTACCGAGGCGATGCTCAAGTCCGAGGACAATGCCATTCGCGAGGGAGGAGAGCGCCGGTATGCGGAGTTGGAACCCAAGTATGGCGCCGACCCCAACTACCAGAGGCTGGCAATCATAACCGCCGACTGGCTTGGTGACCACGGGCAGCACGAGACGGCCGGCAGAACGTATCGCACGATCGCCCGCAGGGCCAACCTGGACCGGGAGCAGGTCATGCAACTGCTGTACATGTCCGGCCTGAGCTATGGGAAGGCCGGTCGCGCCATGCTGGACTCCGGGAAGGAGAAGACAAGCCTGGCGTTCCTGGTGCAACCGCGCGGAGTAATTCGTTCGAACGTTTCCATCTTCCGTTCGCATCCGCCGCTCCAATCCGTCAAGCGGATGCTTTGGGAACAGCAGGGGCCTGATCTGAGCGCGGCCGATGCCCTCGCGCGTATTTCTAAGGAGTTCAATGTGCCGTTTGTCTGGAACCCGAGTGCGGATTCCGGCTCCGTGGCCGCATATCTCAAGAGCACCATTATTCCGCGCGCCACACTTGTGTCATGGCGCGGGCCGCGAACTTTGGGAGAGTACTACGCCTCGGTGGTGGGCACAAACAGGTTTATTTTGGATTTCGATCTTGGCGTCAGCGGCGGCACACCGACGATTGCCGTGAAGGCGGGCGAGAGCGACACCGTCAAAGTGCTGGAGATCTACGACCCGGCGCGGTCACGGTTCCCATCCCTGGCGAAACCTTATGGCAGCTTTGCCTCTGTGCATAGCAAAGGGGCGATGCTTTTCACGATCATCAAGCGCGTCGAGGAACTCACCGGAGCGAAAGTCGTCTGGGGCGACGGTGTGCAAAAAGATGACGCCCTATCGCGCGAGTTCCGTGAATTGCCGGGCATTCCCTCCGGCGCCAACGCGGCCTGCACGGAGGTCTTGCGTGCGGCTTTGGAGCCGGCGGGGCTTGGCTACGAAGTCGTCCGGCGCGACAGCAGCCGCGAGTTGCTCCAGGAGTCGAACGATTCTTTCGATGAACTGCGCCGCTTCGGATCGGACGCCCGGTATGCCGAGGACGCCATGTTCAATATTGCTGTCAACCTGTACGTGATGAAGGACTACAGCAAGATGAAACTCCTGCTGAGGGAGTACCTCAAGACCTATGACAACCCAACCTTCGCGCACTATTACGACGCGTGTTTCTGGCTGGGCCGGCTCTTTGAGATTGATCGAAATTACCGCGAAGCCGTCAAGTACTACATCATGGCATCCGAGGAGCGCGTGGTTCTTTACCGGCCCGAAGCCGGACGCGCGGCGCCTGGTCTGGATGAGGTCAAGAGCCGGCTGAGCTACGAGACGTTGTTCAATCTCTCGCGCAAGGGCAGCGGATCGTTCGCGGGCATAAAACTCGAGGGAGAAGGCGGATTCTTCAGCTTCATTCGCTTCAACACCAACGTCGAGCTCGGGCTGGATTCCTCGGCGCGCGGGTCGGAGTCTGTGATCACCCGTGAATCGTTCATGGCCGTGCCATGCATCAATCTGCTTTACGACGCCATGATCGAACTCGGGCTGGATCTGCGCACCCAGAACGGGGATCCCGAGGTGGCGGAGAAAGCCTACCACCGGCTTGCGCTTGTATACAAGGAAGACAACCTGATGCGTGAGGCGCTGGAGTATGTGAACACGATGCTGACGCGCTTCCCTCGGAGCCCTCGCCGGCTTGATGTGTTGAAGCTGAAGTTGGACATCTACAAGGGACTGCGTGACTACGCAAACGCGCTGACCACACTGGAAGAAATCAAACAGTCAGCGCAGGGACGAATCGAGGAGTACCTTCTGGACTACGAAACCGGCAGGATATACTTCGACCTTTGCGACTATGGCAGCGCCGAGAAAGCATTGACGAGGTCGCTATCCGGGGCCAAGGATCCGCAGGAGTCGTTAAAGATCCGTGAGGCGCTGGCGATCACATACGTGCGTATGACCAATCGATGGGACGACGCGCTATCGGCGTACCGGGAGATTGCGCAGCAGGAGACCGAGCGGGGTAGGCAGTCCATTGACGGGCTGATGATCTGGTTCCTCGAGTGTGTCACGGCCCGGCCGCCGGCGCGCAGGCCGATGCCGGAGAAGGAGAAGACTTTCATCGATGCGTATGCCGGCCTCTCGGATAAACAGAGGGGGGAGATGGATGCGAGCGAAATCGCCAGGGCGACGTGGGTCTACTATACTGCGGCACTGGTGGATTTGCATGTCGGCGGGAATCGCATGGAGGCTCTGGATAAATTCAATGCCGCAGCCGGATCACCAGACGAGTTCCTTGGCGGCGAGGCTCTCTATGAGATAGGCATGATTCACCTTGCAAATTCCGACTTTGCACAGGCCCGCTCCACGTTTGAGCACCTGTTGTTCATCACCAAGTCCGTGGAGCCTACAGTGAAGGCCACTTATGCGCTGGCGCAGTGCCTCAAGGCGTTGAACGAATCGGAAGGCGCGCTGCGGCGCCTGGATGAAATCGTGTCTCGTTATCCCGTGTCGCCTTACGCGGCACTGGCTAAGGAGGATCCCCTCTACAAGAGGAAGTCGGCGGGTGGCGCAGCGCAACCTGCGGCTACGAAGAGCACGGCAAGCGGGGTGCGCCCATGAGAATGATGCGGCATGGTGTTCTTCTCCTGATTGTTGCGTGGCCGATCGCGGTCCGGGCTGCCCAGTCGCCTGAGGAAACTGTTTCGGCAGCGATACGGGAGGAAAAGGCCGGCTCGTTTCAGGCGGCTATTGAACTGTACGAGACCTTTCTGAAGGAGCATCCCGACCACATCCAGCGCAGCGTGGTCGAGTACAATCTGGCTTTGTGCTACGATTACGTAGGTAAGACCGAATTGGCTATCCTGCACCTCCGGGAGTCCCTGTCAACTTCGAAGGACGCGGCCGTCAGCAAGCAGCGTCCTGATGCGTATATGAAGTTGGCCCGCCTGTATGCGGACGACAGCAAATTCAAGCAAGCCGCGGAAACGCTGGACGCTATGCTCAAGGAAGGCCCGGGGCTCTACGAGGACGAGGCCCAGAGCCTGCGCGCCGGATACCTTGCGTTGCTGGGCCAGTACGATGAATCTGCCGTGCTGTTCAACATCCTCCGTAACAAGCCCGCTCCCGAAATAGCCAAGGAGGCTGCGTACAAGCTGGGGATCGTGTGGATGAAGTCAGGCAACACCGACTTGGCCAAGACCGCCATCGAGGATTTTGCCAAACGGTATCCGGGCGATCCGCGGATCAGCGATTTGTTTCTCCGTATTGCCATGGCATCTTTCGACAAGAGGCAGCTCAAGACCGCCATGGAAATGTGCCAACACATACTCAGCGAGTTCAAGGACGCACCCGGGGCCATTGAGGCGGCGTTCGTGGCCGCCGTCATCTACCGCGATAACGGCAACATCGAGAAGGCGATCGAATCCTTCGTCCGCGCGGCTGCCATGCCGCAGGCGGCCCACAACTCAGCCGTTGCCAGCGAGGCGCTTTTCGAAACCGCCCAGTTGTACCGCAAGCAGTTGAAGCAACTGGACAAGGCTGTGGAGTACTACCGCGCGACACTGCTCAAATCGAAGGAGGTGCTTACGGATCGTCACCAAACCATCGTGGAGCAGAGCATCTACTGGCAGGCGGACATCCATTATCAGCAGGAGCGATGGGGCGAGGCATACGACCTATACGCGCAGTTGCGCAAGTCGGGCAGCAAACTGCCAGTGATCGAGCGCCTGCTATACTGCAAGTCGAAGATGAGCGGCGGCGGGGACGTGTCCATGGAGCTGGTCACCGATGATGAACTTGCCTTCATACGCAAGCGCATAACGGACAATCCCGGCACGCTGCTCGCCATCCGGTCGGAAACCTTTCTCATTGAGCGTGATTTCGATCGCGTGATTCGCGGTTCAATCAATAGCAAGCTGACGTGGTCAGCAGTGTCGCCTTTCATCGGGGAGTACGCCGCGGTGCTGAAGAAGTATCCGGCGGAAGTTCTCGCGCAACAGGATCAGGGCGCGTTCATCAAACTGCGTCAGGCTACGCTCTACTGCTATGTGTCCGTCGAGAATCCGGAATTCATAGAGCTGACAGCGCGCGGCGTAGCACTGTGTGAACAGGCGCTGGCCGAGGCTCCTGCATCGACGTTCCGGGTCGAGGCTATGGAGAACCTGGCGTTTCTGGCAGGCCGTTGCGGGCAGAAGAGGAAGGCATTCGACACCTACAGGAAGCTGTACGACATCGCAAACGCGGATCCGAAGGTTGCAGCCAAACGCCGTCCCTCCGAGTACCTGCAGGGGCTATTGCTGGTGGCGGACACCCCGGAACTGGCCGCCGAGACGCTGACTATCCTTGATACAGTGATTGCAGGGAAGGACGTCACAACCGTGGATGGCCGCATGGCACGATTCTACCAGGGCGAGCTGTTGTACATACAGAAGCGATTCGCGGAGGCGGCCGAATCGTTTCGCTCGTTTGTCAAGACGTACGGCCCGACGCAGAACATCGACGGCTCGGTGTCAGCCGCGTGGAAGAAGCCGGAGAAACTCGACGATCAGATGGAACAGGTCTACGACGCGGCGCAACGTGTTGCGCATTGCTGGCGAAATCAGGGCTCAACGACGAATATGGTGGCGGCATATAAGTGGGTTACCGAAAATCTCAACCACTTGAATTTCGGGGTGGCGGAAGCGTGGTACATGAGCCTGACCGCCGGCATTGATCCGCTCGCGCTCTCGCCGCCGGAGAAGGAAGCGCTGGCCCGCAAACTCTGGACGTGTATCGTCAACAGATCGCTGGATATGGATTCGAAGGCGTTTTCGACGAATTACTACCCGTGGGTTCGTGACGCCGTCGCTTTGCCCTACGTCAAGTCGGCAATCCTCAAGACCGGGGAGTATCTCGGTGAGGCCGGAAAGCACCGGTTGGCGGGCGACGTTTTCCGGGTGTATACCGGACTTTACAGCCCTTTCGACAAGAAACGTCAACTGGAAGGCAAGCCGCTCTACTCCGCTGATGATCAGTACCAGATCGCAGCATATGCGTCAGGGAAGGAGTACCTGCTGGACAACAACTACACGGACATGTGCAAGCAGTTCAGCGTTTTTATGGAAGACCTGCGCCAGTCCAGATTCCGCATACCGGCGCTGATGGCACTGGGCCACTACGGAACGCTGGCGGAGATGTACGCCGAAGCTGCCGAGGCGTATGCCGCTCTTCTTGACGAATACGGGCCCTCCAACACGCTTGATCCGTTCGGCGTACCGATTCCGGTTCCACTGGAACAACGGCTGCGCCGGCAATCGGGTTGGAATGGTGTGCGCTTGCCGGTGCCCAAAAACTGGGACTACGGGAAACTGCGTTTTGGTTTGGGGCTGCTGCAGTGGCGTAAGGAAGACTGGCAGGCTTGCGAGGACGTGTTGTTGCCGTTCTATAACGACCCGGCACTTAAGAATGCCCAGTCACGCCCTGAGGCTTTGTTCATGCTCGCCCGCAGCTTCATCCGGCAGGGCCTTCCCACACGATCTTTGAGGCCGCTCGAAATCATCACGAAGGAGCATCCCAGTTTCAAGGCTATCGACGAGGTTTACACGGAATTGGCCCGGGCGGCGCTCGAGGCCTCCGAGTGGACGATGGTGGAAGATACCCGCAAACGCTTTGTGGCTGCATTTCCCAACTCCGAGCGGAGACCGCACATTGAGTTCCATGCCGCCGTCGCGCAGATCGGATCGGGGAACAGGGACGCCGGCATCGCTACGCTCCGTTCACTGGTTAAAGAAGAGACGTTCGAGGATGTCAAGGCGGGCGCCTACTATCACCTTGCGCTTAATGCCTTGCAGCCGCCCAAGCCGGATCTGGCTGAGGCCCAGAACTTGTTGCGCAAGAGTATCGAGTGTTACCCGCAGCCACTGGCATTGCTTCAGGCGTCGAGATGTGCCTGTGATGCGAAGGATTGGACCCGCGCCAAGGAGTATGTGGATCGGTTTTCGAGGGACTTCCCGAATGCCGATCGCAGGCAATTGGATGATGCGCAGCAACTCCGGAAACGGATTGCACAGGATTCGGTGGGCAAGCGGTAGGTGTCGTAGACAGGGGGGGCTGAAAGGAACAAACAGTGGGGAGGCGGTTTGGTTGCCGTCGAACCGGAAGAAGAGGAGCAGAGGCATGAAGAACAGGTACGTGTGTCGTTGGGTTGCAACGGGTGTGGTACTGACGTGCTTGGGCCTGATGGGCGTGGCATCGGCGCAGGTGAAGGATGAACCTGTGGCAAAGCCGCTGGCTGCGGCTCCGGCAAGGGCGGAGACCTTGGCGGCCCCGAAAATGGACATTCTGACCGATGCCACGGAAACGGAGAAGGGCGGCACAAAGGAAGAGATCGAGCAGACGATTCGCAACGAGATGGGCGAAGGCTCCGCGGGGGACAACAAGCAGTTCACCATCAAGACGGTGGACAATCTCACCGGCATGGAGGTGGGCGACCTCTACAAGAACGAGGATACGGTCTTCAAAGTGTTCAAGATCCAGCCCAATGGCGAGAAGGGCGGGACGTTCACTGTGACGCGAATCGTGGGCTTGAGCGAGCCGCAGCGCAAGTGGACGCGGATATCAGGGACCGGGCCCGTGCGGCTGACGTCCTCCCTTTCGCTACTGGACTTGTACTTGCAGGGCGGCCCGTTCCTGCACCCCATCGCGCTGTTGTTCATGTGCATGGTAGTTCTGACGGTTAACGGGGTGCTGATCTACCGGCGCAAGCGTATCTGCCCGGATGATTATGTGCTCGCGGCGGAGAATGCCTTGGCTGCTGGCGACCTGAAGAAGTTCGAGGAACTGGCCCAGTCCAACCGCGGGCTGCTGGCGTCCATGTGCCGTGCGATGATGAACCGGTTTGACACTACAACGGTTGACGAAATGCGCACCACTACGGAAGGCATTGCCATGGCCCATGTCCAAAGGTTGCGCATTCCGGTTCGGGCTCTCAACCTGATCGCTGTGGCCGCGCCATTGCTTGGGTTGCTGGGCACCATCATCGGCATGGTCATCGTGTTCGAAGGCGTGGCAGGCACAACCGGCGCCGCCAAGGCGTCGATCCTGGCCTCGGGTATTCGCGTTAAGCTCTTTTCGACAGCTACAGCACTTATTGTGGCCATTCCGGCCCTGTTCCTCTACTTCATTTTCAACCAGCGCCTGACCTTGTTGATCACAGAGTGCAATAACATCGCCGAGCGGTTTGTTCAGCAACTCTCGCGGCACAAGCCCAAGGTGGCGGGCGAAGGACATGGCCGACGCTCCAGCGGTGGTGCGTCGCAGGCGTCGGAGGGTTGAGTAACCAGACTCGTCGCACGTCACGGGACGCGCGGTTCTGTCCAAAGAAAGGAGTCAGGCCAACATGAAAACGCTGATTGAAGCGGAAGAGACCATGCACGTCGACATGACGCCGTTGGTCGATGCCATTTTTGCGATCATTCTGTTCCTGCTGGTTGTCTCGTCGTACGTCGAATCAACAGAGCAGGATATCAGCATCAACCTGCCGACCATGAGCAGGCAGCTGAAACTTGTGAAGACGCCTTCCCGTCCCATTGTGGTGAATGTGCGCTATCGGCCAGGTGGCGAGGCGTACTACCATGTGGAGAACGAGCGAATGTCAGTGTCGGCCCTTACCGTCAACTTGACACGCGCCTACCTGCGCGACAAGGAGCAGTCCGTCGTGATTCGCGGCGACCGCAACGTCAAGTGGGACCACGTTGCCAAGGTGATGACTTGCTGCGCCCAGGCGGGTATTACCAAGGTTTCGGCTACCGTCGAAGTGCAAAACTAGCGCCACGGCTATTGGAGATTGCTGTTGACGGCAAACGTTCCTAAAGATAATGCAACCGCAACCAATTCGATGCAGCGGTTGGACGAGCGCGAGCAGATCCTGGACGTTAAGTCCGTG
>CAZWPN010000066.1:0-16140 GCA_964635275.1 uncultured Victivallales bacterium
TCCGAACACACTGCACGGCCGCGCCATGCAGCGTGTTCGCCTCCGGCGAACTCTGCTGCATGGCGCGCCCACGGGGAATCGAACCCCGCTTACCAGGATGAAAACCTGGTGTCCTAACCGATAGACGATGGGCGCATCGAAAGAAACAGGGGGGGCACTGTAGCCGATACACCCGATCATGCTCAACAAAAAAGAGCGGAGTATTGCATCGGGTGCTTTTGGCTGGTAGCATGACGCCCGTTCGTCCTCAGGGGGAGTATTCATGAGTTCCCGGAATTCGCCTGCCGGCGCTGCTGCGCACAGCCCTACGATCAGTAACCGTCCGCGCGTGTGGGCCGTGGTGTTGGGGTGGAATCATGCCGCGGACACGATTGAGTGCCTTCGGAGTCTGGCATCGGCTCTTCCGGCACCACCGGCATTGCTGTATGTGGACAACGGAAGCAGGCCCGAGGAAGTTGATCAAGTGCTGCGGGCTGTTCCGCAGGCGAGCGTCATCCGACATCCCAATAACGTGGGCGTCCCGCGCGGTTTCAACGCCGGCCTGGCCCACGCCTTGCGCAATGGCGCGGATTTTGTCTTCATGGCCAACAACGACACAATCGTCGCCGAGGACTGTGTCGAGAAACTTCTGGACGCTGCCACACGATATCCGGCATCCGGGATTCTTGTGCCCCGGATCTCTTATCATGACGCCAAAGACGTAATATGGTCGGCAGGGTCACGTTACCGCCGGTTTCCTCCGTCGATCGTCATGAGGAAATCGGATGTTCCCGACGATCCGCGGTATCGGCAGGAGGAGCCCCTCGAGTTCACGACGCTTTGCACTGTGATGATTCGGGCGAAGGCGTTGAAGGACGCTGGCCTGATGAATCCCAATTTCCTCTACTACTGCGAGGACTATGATCTGGCACTGCGGATTCGACGTGCCGGCTATTCTATTGTCATGATACCTTCTGGCCGTTCGTGGCACAAGGTGGCCCGCGTGACCCGGGATGGGCCGTCGAGTCCGGCTTTCTGGCAGACCTATGGCCGTAGCGAAGGGGTGTTCCGGCGACTTCACAGCGAGGAGCGGTGGATGACGGGACCGGCACACGTCGCATATGTCCAGGCGCGATCGCTGTACGAGGGAAAGACCATTGGCCTGACCAATTTTCGGCGTGGATACAGGGATGGCATGACCCAGACGCTGAAACCGTTGGCGAGGTGGGACGACGACAGGACGCTGGATACCGTAGAGACACTACGCACAGTGCCTTCGGACGAAATGAAGTGAGGAGCTGTGTATGAGCCGACATGTGGTGAAGGTGAAGAAACTCAGGGAAGACTCGATTCTTCCGCACTATGCCCATCCCGGCGATGCGGGGTTAGACCTGTTTGCCGTGGAATCGGTCGCGATCCCGGCTGGGGAAACGCGGCTGGTCAAGACCGGCATTGCCCTGGAATTGCCGGCGGGCACAGAGGCGCAGGTAAGGCCGCGAAGCGGCCTGGCGCTTAAGCATCAGGTCACCGTCCTGAACACTCCCGGTACGATTGATGAAGGCTACCGTGGCGAGGTGGGCGTGATTCTCATCAACCACGGTCGTCAGGCCTTCGGCGTTGAGAAGGGAATGAAGATCGCACAGATGGTGGTGAAACCGGTGCTGTCCGTTGACGTAGTTGAGACCGCCGATCTTTCGGATACCTCGCGTGGTGCCGGGGGGTTCGGATCAACGGGGTTCGCCGGAAAGATCTAGGCTTCCGCCAAGCATGGAATTAATGAATCGGCCGATGCTGGTATTGTCGATGTAGATTCCGTGTTGCGGGTCTGTCCATTTCGGGTAACTGAGCAGTCCTCCGGCTCCGGTGCCCTTCGCGTACAGCGGCACCAACTGGTTTGTGTGGCCGCGTGAGTTCCACTGGACGCTTGGCATCTTTCCCTTTCCGTTGTTCCTCACGGGCAGCCAAACAGGGGCGTGGCCATCCTGCCCGGAATCCGGGCCGGTAAGATAGCCGGTTTCGTGGTCGGCGGTGACTATGACAAGTGTCTCCGACCATGAGCTGGATGTCTCGACCCAGTTGGTGACGGCGTCTATCGCCGCGCTGAAGGCAAGCACCTCCTCGATCATTCGGGCCGCGTTGTTGTCATGTGCCGCCCAGTCCACGGCACCGCCTTCGATGACCAGAACAAACCCGTCGGGGTCCCACGCCATAACGTTGATGGCGGCCCGTGTCATCTCGGCGAGGGATGGAACATTGGGGTCGAAGGGAACTTTGAAAGGCGCGGAACTTTCGGGGTCCAACCGGCTGTTAGAATTCTGGCCGGAGGAGTTGCTGGAGCGGGGCCCTGCCGAACGCTCGCTGCCGGCTACGCCCTGGAGCGAATGGGTGGGCTCTGGTCTGTCTTGCTGCAATGTTATCAGGGCTCGTGCTGTGCCCAGAACCCGTTTCGGAAGGGAGGACGTTGTTGCGGCCAGTGACTGGAATGCACGTCGGTCTTCGATAAGCGTCCACCGGTCGACCTGCCCGTCGCGGTCTGCATCGTTGCCGGCCTCACCCCTACGGAGCGCGTTCCAGACTGCCGCGCCACCGACGGCAACTGCGGCATTGTCTGTTTTTCTGGCATAGACAATGGTGTTCGTTGCAGAAGCGTCCGCCTCCTGCGCCTGATCGGGGTGTCCACACCCCATGATAACGTCCACTTCGCTTTGGAACACCATTTGGCTTGCGATCGACGCATAGTCGCCTCGCGACTCAACGTGGGCTACGAATCCCGCCGGCGTAGCGTGGCTCCAGGGCACGGAGGTAACGACGCCGGTGCGCTTGCCCACATTCTTGGCCTGCTCGAGAATATTAGTCATACGCCGGTCTTCCGCATCGACGCCAATGCGACCAATGGCCGTCTTAATGCCGGTAGCCATGGCGGTGGCAGCCGCGGCCGAGTCGGTGGCGCGCTCGGTGAAAAGAGAGAAGCTCTTGCGCAGAGCGGTCGGATCGTAGGATCCCAGGTCTGAGAACGTAGCCACAGCGCAGCGGACGGGAAACGACTGGAACGGGAGCGTATCGGGTTCGCCGTTGAGGTAGATGCCTGCAGCGGCGAGATGGTTGAAGCCGCAACCGTCTGCGATGAAAAGGATTACGTTTCGTGCTTTGTTGGAGGCAGGAGTGGTGTCCGCCTGGACTCCGGTGACGAACAAGATCATGGATCCGAGCAGCAACGACACACTGCCCTGCGCTAAACCTGCAGGTCGTTTCAAGGTATGAGCTTTCATTGTGTTATTGTCCGATATTGGCCGGTCGGATGCAAACATTAGAGATGGAAGGTGGACGGAATTCGCAAAGAGCTGTAGAGTTGAAAGCCGTAAGGGGTATATGCAAAGATACCGCGAGGCTGCCGGAAACGTCAAAGAGCCCGCAGGGGACACTGGGAGAAGGCTGCGCCCGAGCGGAATGATAAAGAATGGAGGATGGCTATGTCTTCGGTGTTTTGGCGGATGAGAGTGGCGGGGGCATTGGTTGCTCTGGCCGGTGCAGTACTGATTTCCGGATGCATAACATTACCTGAGGAGGCGCGCGCACTCGAGGCCGATAGGGCGGCGGAGGAGGCTCGCAGGCAAAAAGTATTGAGCGACCTACGTACGGATCTCGATCAAGTGCGCGAGCGTGGCAAGGCAATCGAAGTGGCTCAGGAGAATCTGGCGCGGCAAATTGACGCGCTTAACAAGACGTCTGCTCGGGATCAGCGCGCGATGCAGGATAAGGTGGCGGCACTTGACCGCGCCATCCGGCAGATGGAGTCTGACCGTGCCAGGCTTCAACAGCAGATTGTTGATGACTTGAGCGGCAAGATGGCCGAGCTTGTTAAGAGCCAGGCGGTGCCGCCGCCGGTGCCTCCAACGATAACGGCGGGATACGAACACGTGGTAAAAGCGGGGGAAACGCTTTCGCTGATTGCCGCTGCATACAAGGTGAAGGCGCAGGCGATCATCGATGCAAACGGTATTACGAATCCAAACAACGTGCGGCCCGGGCAAAAACTGTTTATTCCGGAAGAGCCATCCGCCAGGTGATCGGCTGGTCAGAACCGGCCGGTACGATGGATATTGTAATACCACTGCCCGGCCCATTTACCGAAGGCATGGAGATGCTTCGCGGTTGTGTCTGGGCGACGGCAAGATCCTCACGCGATGAACGCACGTCGCGCATCATGTCCGCCCACCGAACCTTGAACATCGACAATTCTTCATCCTTAGCGGAAGTGTCTCGACTCAGCCGGTCGAGGGTTTCGCGCAGCGCACCCATCTCTCGGGACTGAACCGTTGTCTGTGCGTCGATCTTTGATTGGACGTTGATGAGCGCCTGCTGGCTCATTAGGAGAATGTCCTTCAGGTTTTCCGTCCTATCGTTGACCTTCAACATCGTTGCCCCGGCGGCATCTTTGGCCCGCACGGCTTCCTCGCGCAGTGTCAGAAGCTCGTCTGCCATGGTGTTGTAGCGAAGGGCGACGCGGTTCTGGTGTTGTACAACGGCTATGGCTCCGATCAGAAGGATCAGGAGGCATACGGCGGCAAGCGCAGAACCGAGGATGATCATCCGGCGCCGGGACCGCCGCCGCTCCTGATCGAGGAATTCGTGAAATGCACGCAGGACAGGCATGGATTCAGGGATCTCGCCTGGTGATTCCCCTTTTGAAAGCTCGGCTCGGTGGGATCTCCTCGCCAAGGCAGATACCTCGAATTCCGAGTCGAACTCCGAGAGGAAAGCGTCTTCCGCAGGGGCGGCTGAGGCATCGCTGACGGAGTCCTTTTCCCGATCCGATGGTCGGTGGGCGAAGCTATCGAAATCGCTGTCTGGCCTGCTCATGGAGCGAAGGTTGCCCTGTTTTGTGTGTCACGTCAACGACGATTGTGTGGCTGCAGCAACATGTCTGTCATGAAGGGGCGGCGCCTGTCGCCGCCCGTTGGCGGACGCAAGGTCCGCCCCTACATACCCCTGCGTCAATGAGGGGACAAAGGATGAAACTGCGGAAGTCTGGCAGACTGGAATATCTATTCACGACGCCAGTACTTCTTGCTGCCGGGGTAGGGACGCCTCTCCGAGGCGTCCGCGAACGGCTCGGAGATCCGTCCCTGCCAGTGTTGAATGCCCAAGCACTTATGACGCTGCGTGTATAAGCGTTTTTGTTGTGGCACCTGATCCGAATTGCTAATGTCCGGGCATGCAAATGGTCGATGGCAGGAAGGATCCAGCAACATCTATATCAGAGAGCAGTTACTTTCAAGGGTTGTCGGCGGCTGCGTGCCAGAGGCTTGCCCGTGTGTCACGGATTCGTGAACTTGATAAGCGTGCTGTGCTGTTTAACGAGGGGACGAAGGGAACCTCGGTCTTTCTGATGCTCTCCGGTTGCGTGCAGTTACACAAGACGGCACCGGATGGTACAGAAAGGGTGATTCGCGTCATTCGATCTGGAGACGTATTTGCCGAAGTCATCCTCTTTGAGCAGGACCGCTACCCGGTTACGGCAACCGCGCTGGCGCCGTCACGCGTTCTGGCGATTGGACGTCAGCGGATCATCGAACTGTTGGACACAAGGCGGTTTCGGAACGATTTCATTAAGATGCTTCTGAACCGGCAGCGCTATCTGGCTGAACGGGTCCGATACCTGACATCCTTCGATGTGGAAAGCCGCTTCTTTCGTTTCCTGAAAGAGCATTACGGCCAATCGGAACGTATCACGCTCGACCTGCCAAAGAAGGACATTGCCGCCGTCATTGGTGCCACGCCGGAGACGTTCAGCCGCCTGGTGCAGAGACTGCAGTCGTCCGGGGATCTGCAGATGTCAGGGAAGCAGTTGCGTATAACTGCTGACGCGTGGTCGCGTGCGGACGTGTCCTGATTCGAATGCATTGGCAGATCTCCCGGGAATCGTGGGCCCTGACAGACGGACCATCAGTCTACCCAGGGGTGTTGTCCTTCTGGCGGTCCGTGGATCCCTGACCCTTGCGCCATGCCAGAATCTCACGATGGGCTTGAGCTTCAATATCGGCGAGGTTGGCCGCCTTCTTTGTCTTCTCCTCATCGCGTGGCGATGTGCGGCGGGTGAATACGCCGGTCCACAGTGTGGTATCCAACGGTCTGAAAGCTTTCTTGGTTGTTTCTTCATCGGACGTCACGGGTGGAACAGGCTGGGACGGAGGGAGAATCTCGGGCTCGTGCACCGCTTTCACAGGAGTAGCGGTGGGCTGTTTGGGTAACGCAGTGTTGGTGGGTGGAGCCTCCCTGCGGCCTGCTTCTGCCCGCAGTTCGAGTTCCCTGATGCGGTTGTCCTTCTCTGTGAGAAGTTCTTCGAGGCGCTTCAGGGTTTCGGCGGGGAAGGGTGGCGCAGGGGGTGGCGGTGGCACTGTCGGATGGTCCGCGCGCGACGAGTGCTGCAACGACAAGCAGAGACGCAGATCCTCCGCCAGCGTCTTCATGCCGGCACGCTCGACGGCCAACTGATGAAGTTGATCCAGCATAGTCTCACGCAAGCGGTTCGCGTTACCTGCCGTCTGTTCGGCTTCCCTACGGGCCTCCAAAGCGACCTTGAGTTGATCGCGATCCTCGCTTACCTGCCGGAGTTCAGCCTGGAGGTCGTGAATGGTCTGCTCGCATCTGGTGGCGTAGTCGTTACGTTCCGCGATCTGTGGTTCTAGCACCGCGAGCTTCTGCAGTGCTTCGGACTCCGCGGCGGTTGCCTTCGACTGGGCCGCCGAGCAGAGATGACGGACATTGGCGATTTCCAGTTCGCGGGCGGTCGCCGCTTCTTCCAGTTCCCGGATGCGCGATTGCTGGGCAGTCATCCGCGCAGACGTAGCCACAATGTCGGCATCGTTCCGCCGTTTCATATCAATGGCTTCGGCATTCAGTTGCTGGACTTCAGACTGTAGGGTTTCAGCCCGCTGGGTAACCGTCGTCAGTTGGCGGGACAAATCCGCCTCGCGTTGTGCGGCCCGTGAGCGATCCACCTCCTGTTGACGGCGGGCCGCGGCGAGGGCTTCAGTGACCTGCGCGGAGGAGGCGCTAATCGACTTCTGCTCAGCAGTCAGGCATTCGATTTTCCGCGTTTGCTCTGCTGTGCGCTGCTCTGCTTCCTGAGATTCGGCCGCCAGACGATCGCTGGCTGCTTCCAAAGACAGGTTGAGCCGAACCGTATTCTCTCCCAGCGCTTCAACGTCATGTTTCAGGCGCTCTATGTCGGCGAGGAGTAAGCGTTCACGGTTTGCTGCGTTGGATGTTACCTGGGCCCGTGCCTCTGCTTCGGAGGCGAGCTTTATCTGGGTGGCTTGAAGCGTCTTGCGCAGTTCCGACTGCGCGACACGCCAGTGCTCGGCGTTGGACTGGTGCCGTTGCTCCTTCTCTCGTGTGTCTGCTTCCGACGTACGAAGCATCTGCTGCGCTTCGGCCAGTTGTTGCTGTGCTTCAGCCAATTGTTGCCGTACCTTGGCCAGTTGCTGTTGGGTTTCGGCTAGTTGCTTTTTGGCATCATCCAACTCATGGCGGAGCCCTTCAGAGATGGCGTTCGATTCACTGAGGCGTTTCTCGGTTTCTTGCGCCTTTGCGCTTGCGGTGTACTGTTCGGTTTCGGCGGTCGACTGAGCTGCCCTTGCCTGTCGCAGGGCCATTTCGAAATCGAGCGACTTTGCTTCCAGCCTGCGGCGGTCGTCCTCCCTTCCCAGGAGGGCTGAGTGGAGTTCCCCTGCGTTGCGCGCGCTTTGTTCCGCAGCGGGGCCCGGGCGGGTTTCAAGGTCGGCATGGCGTTCGAGCAGTTCGGGGGGGATGACGGGTGCGGGGGGGGGGGGGGTGGGCTGCTCGTGGAGTGTAGATGCCGTCGGTGTGGGGCGGGCGAAGATATCATCCATTCTCTTGTAGAGCGGAAGAGTCTCACGGGAGTGGCGGTTGACCAGCGAGGCCCCCGAGCCAACTGATCCGTCCAAAAGCAGGTCGCGGAGCGCTTTCAGATTGATTGGCCCGATGGATTCTGCACCGACGCCCCCATCCACCATCCAGTCCATCTCTAACTCGGGTCGTGTGTACGCTGGCGCCCATGAAACGCGATCGGCCGATACGAGGCTGTCAGGACCGATACGGCCCTGCTCCGCCCATTCGCGAAGCACATCGATATGGGCCGGGCCGAAGATGGGGCCGCCTTCCGAGCGCAAATACCATGTGGATGTCATGAATTCCTGTCCATCCTGAGAAACCTACCTTTCCGGGGCGCCTCGCCGGCCTTCAGAAATCGGACGTTTGCATGGTGTCTTGTTGACGGAGATGTAGGTGGCGTTCTCGCCCAACTCCTGATCGAGCTTGCGGACGAGCGATTCTTCCACGAGGACTCCGAACTTACGGCCGGTCTCAATGAAGACCTTTTCACCCGCTGGAAACTGCATGCACAGATGGACTGGCGTAGTGCCGGGGTGGGCGGACAGGATCGTGCGGATGCGTTCGAGCCGGGCGTCATTCGTTGAAGTCGTTGGAAGATGCAGGCTAATGCGGTGTGTAAAGTGAGAGGGAACTTCCTTCAGCGGATATATCTCATGGGCGAGGATCTTCAACTGGTCATCCCGTCGGGACACCTCGCCGCAAACCATAATGGCGGCATCCGGTACGAGTACGCCGCTGTAACGAGCGTATGTTTCGGGAAACACGAGGACCTCGAGACTGCCGTCGAGGTCTTCGATGGTCACAATTGCCATGTTCAGATTGGTCTTGGTGACGCGCTTGTTGATCTGGGTGGCAATGCCGCCAAGGCGTGTAAGCGCCTTGTCGTGGAGTTCCCCCAATCGTTGCACCGTGGTGAGCTGGTAGCGCTCGAGCAGCCAAGTGTATTGGGAGAGGGGGTGTCCGCTCATGTATCGGCCCAGCAATTCACGCTCGGCCGACAGCAACTCGCTCTCGTGCCATGGCGCGCACTCAGGAAGGGCGGTGTCTTCAGCGGACTGCTCGCCGCCGAAAAGCCCGAACAGGCTGCCCTGTCCCTGCCTGCGGTCTCGAGCTGCGGCAGCCGACCGGCTCATGGCGAACTCGATGCCGTTGAACAATCGCGCCCTGTGCTGCCCGACGGAATCGAAGGCGCCGCAGCGGATGAGGCTCTCAAGCACCTTTCTGTTTACGGTCTGTCCGTCGACACGCGAGCAGAAGTCCATCAAGCCGCGGTAAGGTCCGCCGCGTGTCCGTTCAGCGACGGCAGCGGCCGCAGCCCCCTCGCCGACGTTCTTGATGCCCGCGAGGCCGTAGCGGACTGCCTGCCCGTCCGGAGAGAAACGGGCAGAACTTGCATTGAGGTCCGGCGGCAGGACTTTGAGACCCATCTCCTCCGTCTCGACGATAAAGACGGGTATCTTGTCGAAGTTGCCGATCTCGCTCGATAGAAGCGCGGCCATGAACTCCGCCGGGTGGTTGGCCTTCAGATACGCAGTCTGGTAGGAGATGATTGCATAGCCGGCGGAGTGGGACTTGTTAAAGCCATAGCCGGCAAACTTCTCGACGTATTCAAAGAGACGCTGCGCAAGCGGCGCGGCTATTTTGTTGACCTTGGCGCAACCATCGACAAATCGGGCACGCTGTTTCTCCATGACTTCAGGCTTCTTCTTTCCCATGGCGCGGCGGAGAATGTCGGCTTCGCCGAGCGAGTAGCCGGCTAGCGAGTTGGCAACACGCTGGACTTGCTCCTGGTAGACCATGACACCGTACGTTTCCTTCAGGATGGGCTCCAGCAGGGGATGGTCGTACTTGATCTTGGCCTTACCGGTCTTGCGATCTACGTAGTCCGGCAGCATTTCCATGGGGCCTGGACGGTACAGGGCGATCATGGCGATGAGGTCTTCGATGCGGTCAATGCCAATGCGGCGGATGTAGTCGCGCATTCCCGTGCTTTCCAACTGAAAGACACCTACGGTGTCGCCGCGGTTGAGCAGGGCGTACGTCGGTTTGTCGTCCAGGGGAAGCTTGTCGAGGTCAATCTCCAGGCCGCTGGTTGCCTTGATCAAGTCCACCGCCTCCTGGATGACCGTCAGCGTTTTGAGCCCCAGGAAGTCCATCTTAAGGAGCCCGATTTCACCGAGTGGCTCCATGGAGTACTGGGTGATGATTTCCCCTTCCTTGTCGCGAGCCAGCGGGACGATTTCGATCAGCGGTTTTTCCCCGATGACAACGCCGGCTGCATGGGTTCCCACATTGCGGAAAACCCCCTCAAGAACAAACCCATAGTCCAGTATCCGCTTGCAGTCGGGGTTGCTCTGGTACGCTCTCTTGAACTCCGGGTTGGCCTCCAGTGCTTTACGAAGATCGATCTTCGGGTCATCAGGAACCATCTTCGACAGTTCGTCGCAAGTCTTGTAGGGAATCTCGAGAACACGCCCCACGTCGCGGATGACCGTCTTGGGACCGAGAGAACCGAACGTGATTATCTGGGCCACGTTCGACCGCCCGTATTTCTGCTTGACGTACTCGATCACCTCGCCCCGCCGCATCTGGCAAAAGTCAATATCGAAGTCCGGCGGGCTGATGCGGTCTAGATTCAGAAAACGCTCGAATATCAGGTCGTAGCGAATAGGATCAAGCGCGGTGATGCCCAGCACATAAGCCACAAGGCTTCCCCCGCCCGAACCGCGGCCCGGCCCCACCGGTATCCGCTGTTCATGGGCGAAGCGTACGAAATCCCAGACCACGAGGAAGTAATTCAGAAAGCCGGTCTTTTCTATGATGGTAAGCTCATCATGGAACCGTTTCAGAATCATCCGTTCGCGTTCGTCCTTCGGGTGCTCCGGATCGTCGATCCCGTAGCGGTATCGGATGCCCTGGTGTCCCAGATTCGTGAGGTGCGATTTCTGGTCGATGCCGTTTTCGCAGGGGAAAACCGGGAAGTGGGGTTTGTTGAATTCAATCTCGACGTTGCACCGTTCGGCGATCTCAACAGTGAGGTCAACAGCTCCCTCGAATTCGGAAGCCAGTGCTTCCATCTCCTCCCTCGTCTTCATGTAAAACTCGTTGGATCGGTACCGCATCCGTTTGGGATCGCTCATGACAGTCTGCGTTTGGAGGCAGAGGAGTACATCATGTGCTTCGGCGTGCTCTTTCTTCAGGTAGTGCGTGTCATTGGTCGCCACGACGCGGAGCCCGGTTCGTTTTGCCAGCGCGGCAAGGTGTCTGTTGGCTGCCCGCTGCTCCGGCAGACCGTGGTCCATGAACTCGAGGAAGAAGTTGTCCTTGCCGAGGATGTCGATGTACTCACCGGCTGCCTGGGCTGCTGCCGCCACGTTGCCGTCCTGCAGGTGAGTGCCAACTTCGCCCTTGAGGCAGGCTGATAGACCGATCAGGCCCTGGTGGTGCTGTGCCAGGAGGGCCTTGTCAATGCGCGGCTTGTAGTAGAAGCCGTCGAGATGGGCGATGGACACGAGCCTCGACAGGTTCTGGTATCCACGGTAGTCCGTTGCCAGCAGAATGAGGTGATGATGAGGATTGCCATGCGCCTCCGACCTGCGTTCCTTGTGAGACTCCTTGGCCACGTAGGTTTCGCAGCCGATGATGGGCTTCACCCCAGCAGCCCGTGCACTCTTGTAGAAGTCGATTGCCCCGTACATGACGCCATGATCGGTGATGGCGAGTGAGGGCATCTTCAGAGCGGCAGCCTGCTCGGTGGCCTGCTCGACGTGGCAGGCGCTGTCCAGCATGCTGTAGCAACTGTGAAAATGGAGATGTACGAAAGGTTTGCTCATGACGGCCCACCAGACGCCGCCCGCCATGGCGTCATTTGCCGATACAATACATGTTCTTGTTTCCGCGTATCATTTATACGGTCGCCTGCGTAACATGAGCGAGTTCATAAGCCGCTATTTCGTGACAGGTGTCGCCGCGCGCGGCGCAGGCGCTGCGTCGGCTGCCGGGACAGCAGGCGCATCGGCTTTCGGGGTAGGTGACACAGCGGGAAACGGCATGCTGGCACCCTTTACCGGCGCGATTTTTGTCCGTTGCTCATCCGTCAGTATCTCGGCGCGAATGTCCTCGACCAATTTTGCCTGGAGGGCGTAGGTAGCCTTTGGGTCAGACTGCATGGCGCTGTACCGGGGGACCAGTTCCTTGATCATGGTCCTTATGGCGGTGTCCTGTTCGGGTGTCAGACCAGCCGGCCCAAATCGGCCTATGACCGTGCTGTAGATCTGTGAAATGCGAAAGTCGTCACGCTGCTTCTCTGTCAGGATGCGATTCTCAATCTCTTGCGTCACCACTGTCCATGCACTTGTCGTGCCGGGCTCTGCAGACGGCTTTTGCCCGCCGTGGAGGATGCAGAGTTCCTGGACTTTGAGGTCCTGCTCGGATGTCAGGGCGCAGCTCTTGTACATCATGTAAAGTCTCGGATACATGCCAAGACCTATCCATCTGGCGGATTGCTCGGGGGTAAGCATCGCCTTGCTCTGGTCGTCGAATAAATGATTTGCGGCTTCGGCCTTGTTGGATAGCTCTGTAAGCCTGCTGGCCAACTCAGCGCGGTTGGTTGATGCTCTTTGCTCTAGGTAGATCGCGCGACGTTTATTGGTGAAGTCGGAATAGGCGTCCATCCGTGCGATCTGCACTCGCCTGATATCCTCCTGCTGTTTCTCTGTGAGGCTGAGGAATCGGGTCATTATGACCATGCTGTTGCTGACCATAGAGGCATTGAAGGCTGCCTGCGCAGCCGTCGCGATGGGGGCGATTGCAGGGGGTGGGTTGCCTGCAGCTGCTGATGCACCGTTCGTCCCGGCGACGGGAGTGGGTTCTGCAGCCAGTGCGAGTGTGGTGCACGCGATTGTGGTGATGAGCGTTTGAACGACAGTCAACTTCATGGCATGATTCTCCGTTTCTTGGCACCGCATACTACTAACATCTATGCGAGCAGCCTAACGGCAAATGTTGCCGGTGTCAAACGGTGACTCTACTCAGGCGAAATGCCGACGTCTCCTGCGCGATCCAGAATCGTGCCGTTCTTGATTTCGAAGATCCGCGTGGCAAGGGACTGGATGAGGCGGTGATCGTGTGAGACAAAAATAATGGTGCCGTCGGCTTGTGACATGGCAAAGTTCAAGGCTTCAATTGACTCCAGATCCAAGTGATTGGTGGGCTCATCCAGCGCCATGACATTGCCGCCCTCCAGCATCATCTTTGCCAGGATAAGTCTGGCTTTTTCGCCTCCGCTGAGGACTTCATTCTTCTTGAATACATCCTCTTTTCTGAAGAGCATTCTTCCCATGAAGGAGCGAAGTTCGGTTTCGGTCCTCTCCCTTTCGTCCATGAAACGGCCCAGCCAATCGAGCGCCTGACTATCAGGATCGAGAACCTCTGCCGGATCCTGCGGGAAGATGCTTAGCTGAACGGTGGGGCCATGTACGACGGTTCCGGATTCGGGGGGCATCAGTCCGCACAGGATCTTGAGCAGCGTTGTCTTTCCGACGCCGTTCTTTCCGATGATCGCAATCCTTTCCTTTGGTCCGATTGTGCAGGAGAAATCCTTGAACAAACAACGATCATATCCCTTTGAAATCCCCGCCACCTTGATGACGCTGTCGCCAAGGCGGCGCTTCGCGGCAAACCGGATATAGGGCGAAACCCTGGAGCTGGGCTTCATTTCCACCACTTCGATCTTGTCCAGCAGCTTCTTTCGTGAGGTGGCCTGCCTGGATTTGGAAGCATTTGCACTGAACCGGCTGATGAATGTCCTCAGCTCGTGGATCTGCTTCTGCATCTTCTCATTTGCCTTTTCGCGCTGTTCCCGCTGACCCAGGCTCGCGATGACAAAGTCATCGTAATTGCCGGTGAACATCCGGATCTCATGGTAGTCCAGATCGGCGATATGCGTGCAAACCTGATTAAGGAAGAATCGATCGTGCGAGATGACGATGACGGTGCCCTCATAGCGCGTCAGTAAGTCCACCAACCATTCAATGGACTCCATGTCGAGATGGTTAGTGGGTTCGTCCAGCAGCAGGACGTCGGGATGCGCAAACAAGACTTGTGCCAGCAGAACGCGAAGTTTGAACCCGCCCTGCAACGTTCGCATCTCCTTGCCATAGACGTCCTCTGTAAACCCGAGGCCTGCCAGTAGCTTGGCGGCATCCGTCTCCATAGTGTAGCCGCCAGCTTCTCCGAATTCGTGCTCGATCACGCCACAGCGGTCGTGCTCTTCCTCCGTGAGTTCCGTCTTGGAGTAGAGCGCTTCCCGCTCCCTGTGGATTTCCGAGAGCCTCCGATTCCCCATGTAGACGGTATCCAGAATCGAGACATGATCGAACTCCGCATGGTCCTGGCGCAGGTATCCGAGGGTGCAGTCTTTGCCAATGCTGACTTCGCCACTGGTCGCCGGCATGAGTCCCGCCAGGATCTTGACGAAGGTTGACTTTCCAGAACCGTTGGCCCCTATCAATCCATAGCAGTTGCCCGGTGTGAACCGGACGCTGACATCCTCGAAGAGGCAATCCACTCCGAATCTCTTCGTAAGCAACGTTGTAGCAATCAAGCGCTTGTCCTCTATAGCCCATTTCAGGGGCACTTTCTATCTTCAGACCATTGATGAACCTGCAAAAGGCTGGCCAAGGCAGGGCAGGATCTTTCTGGCTGCGGTAGCTCGCTTGGCACAGGTCGGCGCGCGAGCCGCAAAACAGACAACTAACAGGATTCGGCTGGCAAGTCCTGCTTTGCGTGCGCCACTAACGGAAGGATGGGAGGGCCGCGCTCAGGCTCAACGCCATTCAGACATCGTCACACTTGAGGGTTGGCGGCCGGAGTATCCGGCTATTTGCCGGCTTTCTTCGCCCTCTTCGCTGCTCGCTTCTCCATCATTGTCTTGGCGGGGGCTTTCTTGGTCTCTTTCTTGACGATACGTTCCTTGGTCATGGCTGCTCCTTGCTAATGTGACTTCGTTCGCGGCTATGAATGTAGCCAAATACATAGACAATTTCCATCCTTTTCTGAACCACCGCTTGAGGTGCGAATTGGCCGAGCTGCATGATGAAGCTCAATGGCAGCGTGTGTCGGCCAGTGCGGTTGTGGCAACTCGATCGGCAAGTCCGATACGCTGCCAGCCGTAGGACTACACGCTGAACCGCATGTCCTTGACCGCCTTGTTCTCGTCAAGACGGCTTACCGGCGTGGTGCGAGGCATGGCGGCAAATTGCTCCGGGGCGGTGTCTGCCAGATCGGCAATCTCAAGCATGGCGGCAATCAACTCATCCATCTGTTCCTTGGATTCGGTCTCGGTCGGTTCGATCATGATCGCTTCCTTCACCACCAATGGAAAATACACGGTCGGCGGATGGATGCCGCGTTCGATCAGAGCCTTGGCGATATCGATGGCATGGACCCCTTTCGCCGCCTGGCGTGCCGCGCTGAACACGCATTCATGCATGCAGCGGCGCGCGTAGGGCAAATCATAACGGGCGCGCAGTTTCTCCTGGATGTAGTTGGCGTTGAGCACGGCGTTTTCGCTCACGCGCCGCATGCCGTCACGGCCCAGCAGCAGCATGTAGGCGTAGGCCCTCAGGATGACCCCGAAATTACCGTAGAACGGGGCGATAAACCCGATAGTCTTCTCGCGTTCGTACTCAAGCGCGTAGGTGCCATCGCTGCGCTTAATAACTACGCTCGTCGGCAAGTACGGAACCAGACGCTGCTTGACGCCCACGGGCCCTGATCCGGGTCCGCCGCCGCCATGCGGCGTGCCGAACGTCTTGTGAAGGTTGACGTGAACCACGTCAAAACCAAGATCACCTGGCCGGCAACGCCCCAGCAGGGCGTTAAGATTGGCCCCGTCATAGTAAAGCAGGGCGTCGCGCTGGTGCGCCAGTTCGGCGATCCGGCGAATCTGCCTCTCAAACAGCCCCAGCGTATTGGGACACGTCAGCATCACTGCCGCCACGTCATCATCCAACGCTGCCTCGTAGCGGGCCAGATCCACGCACCCGTCCGGTCCCGTCGGAACACTGACCACGGTGAACCCGGCAATCGCCGCACTAGACGGATTGGTTCCGTGGGCGGAATCAGGAATGATCACCTTATGCTTCCGATGGCCCCGATCCTTGTGGTAGGCGGCGACCAGCATCATTCCCGTCAGCTCCCCATGCGCCCCGGCCGATGGCTGCAGGCTGAAGGCATCCATGC
>CAZWPN010000067.1:0-16077 GCA_964635275.1 uncultured Victivallales bacterium
CTGTCGCCCGCCGGGAAGATGAGCAAACTTTCCATACGGGGGCAGAGCTGGAAGGACGAGTCCGGGTTCGGGTGGGGGCAGGGAGCCGGCAGTTCGGGCGGTTCGGGTTCGAAGGGGGTTGGACGCCTTAACCGGCTGAGCGAGGACAAGGATCTTGTCAAGACGAAGACCATGGCCGTGACGGATACCGAAGCGGTGATCAAGCGGATTGAGGATGTCCTCGCGTCCGTGGATGTCCGGCCAATTCAGGTGCTGATCGAGGCCCGTTTCGTCGAAGTGGATTCCGACCGCCTGCGTGACCTGGGGGTGGAGGTTGGCACCGGGGCGAATGGCGCTGAGTCCCCGGGCGTTGTGAAGCAGGGTGTTACCCGGCATGGCGACACGTTCGGCGTTGGGGCACAGAGTCTCAGTGGAACGCTTACGCCCGCGGCCTTCAGTTCGAAGGCGTCTTCTCTTTCGGCCACACGTCCGTTCAACGCCGGACTTTCGTTCGCGTTTCAGAAGTTGAACGATTTCCAGTTCGAAGTGCTCCTGCACATGCTTGAGGAGGAAGTGGCCGGCAAACTGCTGTCGGCGCCTCGCATCCTGACAATGAACAATCAGGATGCAACGATCATCGTGGGCGAGAAGTTCCCGATCATCAAGTCCAGCTCGCAGGGGGATACGGCAGGAGGACAGGTGTCCACTTCGCTCGACTATTACGAGAACATAGGCATTCAGCTCAAGGTGCTGCCGCAGGTATGCAACGGCGATTTCATCAACCTTCTCATCCATCCATCGGTCCGCAACCTGATTGGAACCGAGTCGGGCGGGGTCTCCGGGGGCGGTGGCGCTTCTGTATCGCTCACCCGCTACCCGGTGCTGTCCACCCGTGAAGCCGAGACGGAGATCATGATTCGGACCGGACAGACGGTGGTGATAGGCGGGCTGGTGGACGAACGCAAGATCATGTCGAAATACAAGGTTCCGTTTCTTGGTGATATTCCATTGATCGGAATGGCCTTTCGCCGGGAGACGACATCCACAAAGAAGGTGGACCTTTTGATCTTCCTGACCGCCACCATCAAGTCGCCGGAGGATGAGGGGGATGTTGCCCTGTCTGTGTCCGATGAGAAGCTGGCAAAGCCCTGAGGAAACGGAATCGTCTGTAATCATGTGATGATGTTATGGAGAGGCTAGGATCAATTCTTGTTCGAGCTGGAAACCTTACCGGTGCGCAGTTGGATGAGGCTGTGCGGCGGCAGGAGGGTGGCAACCGCCTTCTCGGGGACGTCCTCCTTGATCTGAAGTATGTGACCGAGGATGGGATCGCCCGGGCGCTTGCGGTGCAGTTTGACGTCCCTTACTACGAATTGAACGACGAGTTTCGCTTGGAAGCGGATGATGTCCGTTTGGTCCCTGAATCGGTTGCCAGGCGGTTTTGCCTTATTCCCATCCACAAGGAAACAGGGAAATCGCTTACCGTGGTGATGAAGGACCCCAATGATGTGGAAGCGATAGACACGGTGCGATCGCTGACGCACATGGAGATCCATAAAGCGGTTGGGGCGGCGGACAGGATTTGTGCGTTGATTGACCGATTCTATCGGGAGGAAGCGCATATTGAACGTAGTCTGCGGGATATTCTCGACGTCGAAACGGAGGCGATGCGAGGGGAATCCGAGCAGGAGGAGACAGACCGGGATCGGTTGATGGTCCTGGCCAATGATGCGCCAGTCGTGCGTTTCGTTAACCTGCTGCTGATGCAGGCCGTGAGGGATCGGGCGAGCGACATTCACTTCGAGCCTGACGAGCGCACGATTCGTGTCAGGCTCCGTGTGGACGGTGTGCTCCGCGAGGGTACGCCACCCTCGAAGCACACCTATGCGGCCATTGTCACCCGGCTCAAGATTCTGTCCAACATGGACATTTCGGAGCATCGTCTACCGCTGGACGGGCGATTCAAGTTCAAGACCCAGGGAAGGATAGTGGACGTTCGCGTCTCGACGTTGCCGGAGGTGCACGGCGAGAAGGTGGTCCTGCGACTGCTCGACAGGCAGTCGCTTGTGGTGAGCATGAAGGACATCGGGTTTGACGACGAATGCGCCGCCCGATTTCAGAACACGCTTAAGATGCCGAACGGTATCGTTCTGCTGACCGGGCCCACCGGAAGCGGCAAAACGACAACGCTGTACAGTGCTTTGAGTTTCCTGATGAGCCCGGAACTGAACCTCCAGACCGTGGAAGATCCTGTCGAGTATCTGATTCCCGGCATCAACCAGATGCAGATCAAGCCGGCGATCGGTCTGGATTTCGCCTCGGCGCTTCGCTCTATCCTGCGTCAGGACCCGGACATAGTGATGATCGGGGAGATTCGGGACCTTGATACCGCGGAAATAGCCATGCGGGCCTCGCTCACGGGCCACCTCGTGCTCAGCACGCTGCATACGAACGACTCGCCATCGGCGTTCTGCCGGTTGAGGGATATCGGTATCGCTCCCTACCTGATAACGTCAACTGTTCGTCTGGTGCTTTCGCAGCGGCTGGTGCGGGTCATTTGCGCACATTGCCGTCGGGAGGATCGGCCCGACCCTGGTGATCTTGCCGCGGCAGTTCGTTCCTTCCCGGACGCATCCGGATGGAGTTATTTTCGCGGACGCGGGTGCATTCATTGTTCCCAGACTGGCTACAAGGGCCGTACGGCAATTTTCGAGTTCCTTGAACTCTCTGATGCGCTCCGCGAACTCATTCACGTTGGAACCGGTGAGGCGGCGCTCCGCAGTAGCGCGATCCGCCTTGGCATGGAAACGTTGCTCGTCAACGGCCTGCGGAAAGTGAAGTGCGGCCATACCACCTTGAGCGAAGTTCTGAGTGTCAGCCCGTTGGAGGAGATTGCCCATGCACCATAGGAGACTCGTCCATGCCTGACTTTGCCTATACGGCCAAGGACCGTTCTGGTCGGCTGGTGCGCTCGTCTATTCAGGCGGACTCGCGATTTGGTGCGCTGGCGACATTGCAGGCTGGCAATCTGACGGTCATCAAGCTCGAAGGCCGGGCGGATGCACTTCGAGATGCAGCGATGTCTCAGCCGACTAGGTCGGGCGGACTGATGTCGAGGAGTCGGATCACGCTGAGCGATAGGGGATTATTCTGCAGGCAATTGGCGATATCAATCAGCGCCGGTGTTCCACTGCGTGAAGCGTTGGACTCCATCGCAGAGGAAATGGAGAATCCCTCTTTCCGTTCGATCCTGCAAGGCGTGTTGGAAGCGCTCAACGACGGCAAACCTTTCTCTGAGGCGATCAGCGTCTATCCGCGCGCATTCGACGCGCTTTTCGTTTCGCTGATCAGGGTTGCGGAGGAATCCGGCAGCCTGCCCCAGACGTTGGATCAGATGGCGGCGGCTCTCGAAAAGCAACAGCGTTTGACAAACAAGATCCGGAGCATGACGGCCTATCCTCTGTTCATGGCGGCCTTCTTTGGCGTCATGACTCTGGTCATGACGCTGGTGGTCCTGCCGCGTTTTCAGGCCATCTTCGGAGGATTCGGCTCGAAACTGCCTTGGCTGACGCTGGCGGTGTTCAATGGGAACCGTTTCCTGATCCGGTTTTCGCCGGTCATCATCGCGGCTGTGGTGCTTCTCGCAGTGCTGTGGGTCTTCTATGGACGCACAACAAAGGGTCGTCGGCGTATTGATGACCTCAAATTGGGAGTTCCTCTTTTCGGGAACTGGATACGCCTTGTGGCGGTGGCCCGCTTCTGCCGCAACCTTTCGATGATGGTCAGGGGCGGCGTGCCCATATCCCATGCCCTTGAGATCACATCGGCCACTTGCGGCAACGCGGTGCTGACCGACGCGCTGCTTGTGGCGCGCGAACGGATCATGGACGGTTCCTCGATAGCATCCAGCCTTGCCGAGACGGGTGTGTTCCCTCGTCTTGTGGTGCAGATGGTCAATGTGGGCGAGACAACTGGACGGCTGCCGGATGTTCTGGAGAAAGTATCGGACACCTATGAGGAGCGCGTCGAAGGCTCAATGATGGTCGCGATGTCGCTGTTCGAACCCATCGTTATCACGGTTTTCGGCGCGGTGATTCTCACCCTGGTGCTGGCGATCTACATGCCGATCTTCACGATGGCGTCGCGTGTGCAGTAGGGGGGCCTGTACTGAAATAGGTTGTCACATGGCTAAGGAAGGCAAAACCTTGTGCGGACTCGTGTGCGTCCTTTGTTTACGGCTCGCTCGGAGAGCTCGCCCCACCTGGGGAACATTTGCAGACTGTATGTTTCGTTAGGTAGGGCGACGCCTCCGGCGGAGCCGCTGTGCCGCAAGGGTGTCCGCAATAGGGCCGGCCGTGAGCACCGCGCTTGGGAGAATGTGGGACGAGAAAGAAAGGAGGAAGAAGCCGTTAGGATAGTGTGGTATACGGTATTTGCGAGGTTGTGGTGCAGGTCGTGTAGGTGTGGGTAATAACAAACAGAAAGGGGTACGTGTATGAAGAACAGCAGGTCGGGTTTTACGCTGGTTGAACTGATGATCGTCGCGGTCATAGTGGCGATCCTCGCGGCTGTCGCGATTCCGCTGATGGCGGGCAACAAGAAACGCGCTATGTGCACGGAAGCCGAAACGGCGCTGGGCACGGCTCGCACCGCGCTTCGCGTGGTATATGCCGAGACGGGCCGGTACGACAAGAGGAGCGATGGGACGGACATTGCTGAGGGTGCCAATCAGTTGGTGGTCGGAAATGTTCCCGGAATCTCGGTTGGGGACTTCAACGGGAAGTACTTCCTCGACGGTGCCTATCGCATGACAGCCATTGATTCGAATACGTACACGGTTACGGCTGTCGGTACCGGGGAACTGACGGGTGTTTCGATTACATTGGACGAGACTGGGACTTTTGGCCGAACCGGGCTGTGATGGAGCCAGTCGGAATGGAGTGTCCGGCGCAGGCGATTTCTGCCTGCGCCGGACTGAGGTAGGGGGTATGGGATTGTTTGGCACATCAGGGAGCCTTGTAGGGTTGGACGTGGGCGATGTGTACGCCTGCGCATCCGAGATCCAACTCGACCCGCAGGGCCGGCCGGTTTCAGTTCGCGGGGGATGGGCGGCCATGGATCCGGACGCACCACCTCATGTGGCGGGCAAGGTGATTGGCGACCTGTGGAAGAATGCCCGGCTGGGTTCGTCTACCGTTGCCTCGTGCATGCGATCGAAGTCTCTAGTCATGAGGCATTTCCGGTTCCCGCCCATGGATGAGAACGAGTTGCGCTCTTCGTTGACCCTGGAATCTGAGTCGGCTTTGCAGATGTCGTCGGAGGAAATCGCGTTTCAGTGGCATGTTCACCGGCGGCCAAGCGCCGAGGGCGGGGCAGTTCCACGCGAAGTGGAGGGTGTGCTCGTGGCGGTGCCGCAAAAGGAGATAGACCGCCATGTTGCCATTATTGAGGCGGCTGGACTTTACCCTGCCATTGTGGATGTAGGCTGCCTTGCCATTGCCAATCTATACCTGCAACTGACTCCGGGATTCGACAGCACAGGAACCGCCGTATGCATAGTCAATCTGTATGCCCATAGCGCGGATATGGTCATTCTTTTTGACGGGAGATGCGTCTATCCCCGAACCGTGTTTGCGTATTCCACATCCTGGGAGGATGGCGTTGATCACCTGATTGACAGTCTCCGCGATATGTTCCGGTACCAGCAGTTCAAGCTGAGAGAGGCCCCTGTTTCATCCGTTCTGCTGACCGGGCTGGTTCCCGGTTGTGACGGTTTCGTTGACCGGATAGGGAAGTCTTTGGGCGTTCCAGTTCGCCTTTGGTCTCCGGCATCGGATGTCAAGGCGGTTGCAATTGGTCCGTCGTCGGGAGTTGAAAAGTATACCTCGACTGCGTCCATGATGTCGTGCGCGATGGGCTTGGCTCTAAGGAGGGAGACGTGACGCATTTTGAGGTCAACCTTGTTCAGGGGCGCGTCATCCCCCTGCGGAAGCGTCGCCTGATGCTGGTGGGTATGACCGTGTATCTCGTGATCTGTCTGGCATTGCTCCTGGTGACGGTCTCCGGTCTGGTGACTGACGTTGAGAAGGGTCGGGACCTGTACAGGCAGGTTGAGCGGACGGAGAAATTCTTTTGGGAGGATCACCCGAAACAATACCGTCTTCTCACCTACGTGCCCAGCTTACGAGTCAAATTGGATGAGTTAATTGGCAAGCTGGACGGCGTACATGCCGTCTTGGTAAAGCGGTGCGATGCGGTCCGGATTGTGATGCGCCTCACAGCATCCATTCCACGTTCCGCAACAATGTCCAATCTGGATCTTGATCCCGGCAAGGGCACATTATCTTTCGACCTGACGGTCCCGGTGGATGAGGCGGGCTACACCTTTTCGACTTCAGAAGTCCTGGATCAATGGAGTGCGGACAGCATGCTTATGCGGGAAGTGTCAACAATCCGTGCTGGCGCAACGCAGCGGCAACGCATGTGGGGGCGTACCGTCTTCGTAATAAGATTCTCCGGTGAGTTAAGGGGGAAGGAGTCATGATGTTCGACTTCGGCATGTTTGGGCGTCGACGGACTGCCTTTTGGCTCTGGGTTGTTCTGCCCCCCGTTTTGGTGATTGCGGTGGCCATCGCGCGTGCCGCGTTTGCCCGTCACTTGTCCGAAACCGAGCGTAAGTACACGGAAGCCGTGCGTGCGATTCCGGAGATGGAGAGCAGTTTGAAGGCGCTGCAATTCACGGCCGACAGGCTCAAGACTTCCGCGAGTGAGGATGATCTGACCACCGAATCCTTCGGGCACAAGTTGCATAGTGCGGCCGCCAGAAGCGCGTTGACGGTCAATGCCTTGTCTGCCGACAAGGCAGGTGAATCCGGGAATGCCCTGTCAATCAGGGCCAACCTCAGAGTTGAGGGGTCTTTGATTTCCATATTGAGTTTCCTGAACACCCTGCAGAGCAATGGCGCCCGGGTGACCGTGGATGCTGCCCGCCTTCGCGCCACGCGGCTTGAACCGGCATTGCAGTATGAACTGGATGTTGTACTGAGGGCTTATCGGTTTACGATTTGAAGAACTGGGGTGATGGACCGTGATGTTGCGCACAAATGGATGGGGACTTGGCCGCGCGATTGGCGCCCGCGTGATCGTGCCGGTCATATTGCTGCTTACCGCGGTGCTTGTCGTGTTATTCGCGGAATCGGGGGTTAATGGACGAAGGAAACCTGCGGTGAACGCTAACGACGCGACGGCGGAAATTGTGCAGCGTGCGCGGTCCACAGTGGAGCGCATTGACCGTCGCCTCGCTGAGCAAACTGGTGTAGCGCCGGATGAAATAGCCGCCATGGCTCCATCGTCGGTTCAAGCGGATGTGCCGAAGCCCGTGCCGCGGATTGCCGTGGTTCAGCCTTTGGCGGCGACGCCGGACCCGATCGACTCGGCTACTCTCACCGTCTCGGCCATCTTCTGGAACCCGCGGTCTCCATTGGCGGCTGTCAATGGACGACTGGTGGAAGTTGGTAAGGATGTGGAAGGATTCCGTGTGGTGGTCATCGAGAAGGAAGCGGTCGTGTTCGAGGGGCCAACAAAGAAGAGGCGCACGTTTCACCTCTATTCCGAGGCCGATTCGCCATGAATCCCAAATGCCTGGAACGAAGCGGTAAACTCTGGAGAACAGGGTTGCCCTCAGTCGCATCTGCGATTCGTTGCGGCTCACCGGGACGGTTCGCCCTACCTGCCGAAGACCACATGGCGTGGGTAGGGCGAACCCTCCGGGTGAGCCGTTTTCCGCATCGATGCACCGAATCGCAGATGCGCCCGTTGCCTTCAGTCCGGCGGCCGCTGGCTTGTCAGAGAGGATCCACGCTGGTAGAGGTCATCGTTGCGTGCGTCCTGCTGTCCATAATTGCTCTCGCGGGACACGCGTTTGTCTTCCATGGCCGAGTTATGCTCAACCAGCAGCAATCGCGGCGGGTGGCTACGGAAATGGCCTCCGGCCGTCTCGAGGAACTTCTGGCGACGCCGTACGCGACTCTCACTAACATTGTTCCACACGACTACGCTGTGGGCTACTTGAGCAAGAGCGGGAACACTTGGGGCTACACAGCGGCGTCTGATCCGGGTGAAACATTCACGATCAATGGACATGCGCGGCCGGTCACCACGGAAGTGCAGTTTACGAACGTCAACGGCACAGCATACGCCATGCTTCGGGTCGCTGTGAAGGTTGGCTACCTCAACAATTCCTCCGATCGGGTGGTTCTGACGACGGTGTACGGACCATGAATGCGTTGTGGAATAGTGGTCTGATTCGAGGGGCGAGCGCACAGCGAATGACTTGTGCTTCGGATCCTGCCTCTTCTGTAGACGTGGGCATTGACCGCGTCGTTTGCATGCCGCGCCCGGCGTGCGCGGCTACAGGGGGAGAGATCGCTTCGGGACCTTCGGCCAGGAAGTCAGATACTGGAACTCACCAAGGCGGGCCGACGCGGCCCGACCGCCGTATGGCCTTCAGCCTTGTGGAGTTGTTGGCGGTTATGGTCAGTGGCGCGGTGCTGGCGATAACGGCGGGCACGTTGCTCTTCTTCGGGTTCCTGGGATGGCGGAGACACAGCCAGGCATTGGACATGCAGCGCGACGCCACGCTTGCGATGAAGGTGGTTGGCGATGCTGTGAGGGAGTCGCACGCGAGAGCGGTGCCGCCCCCCGTGGGGTCGCGACTCGTCATTCCTCGCAATGGGTTTACATCGGAAGTGTACCAGACATCGAATAACTTGATGTTTGATCCGAGTGTGAACCGATCGGGAGACGACTATACACTGGTTGCTGGCAGGGTGACGGGGTTCGTTCCTTCGGTTACCAATGGCGTGGTCCGGATGACGCTGGATGTGCGGGAGCCGTCCGGAGACGCTTCGGTCCGGTACGAAGGGAGGTTCAAATGCAGGAACTGACTGATGAGAGGCGCGCCGACAAGCGGCGGCCCTACATGTGCAGCGACTCCGCCCATATCTGTAGGGCCTTCGCTCGTCGAAGGCCGTCTGGCGAGCGTCAGGTGTCAGACGGATCAATGCTAATCTTAACTGATCGGCGCGGCGGCGGGGCTCTGCCGATTGTCGTAATGGTGATGATGGTGATCAGCGTTCTGGGGGCGGGCCTTCTGCACATCGGCGGACAGGATGGGGTAGAGACCGCGCGTGCCCTCCAGGCGAAGCAGAGCTTCTGGCTGGCCGAAGCCGGTCTGGCCGAAGGGCGGTTTCGCCTTGTGCAACGTCTGGAGCAGGACCCATTGAACAGGGATTCCATGGGGTTCACGGTGCCTATGGGGGACGGGCAGCAGTACGCCGTTGGGGTGACGATTGCCAACGAGACCAATGTCACGATCGTCTCCACCGGAACTGTCCATGGCGCCTCTCGCGTCCTAAGGCAGAGCATGGCTCTCTACGATTGGCAGTGGGCTTTTCGGTTTGGGCTTTCCGGCTACGGCGGTACGTGGACAATCGCCAACAACTGTACGCTGACGAACGGAGACTACTATTTCGACGGAAATATCGTCTTCGGCAACAACGTGAAGACCAATGGGTCCGTGTTTATGACCCCATCGCCAACGAACATCTCCGGCATCAGCAGCAACGTCTGGCAGGCACCTCCCGATCCTCCTCCGACCTTGCCGCCTCTTGACACGACGTATTACGACACAGCAATCAGTATCGCCAGTCAATTGCCCGCACAGGACGTTACACTTTCGAATACGACCAATCTCATGGGTTCCACGCGATACTACCATGGTGACCTTACAATAACAGCACCCAGCATTATTGGTCCAGGGACACTTGTTGCGACGGGGAATATCACAATCGAAAACAGAGTGAACCTTACCACGAACATCACATTGATATCAGGAGGGAAGATCGATGTTCAGAACGGTTTCTCGAGCGGCGGGAACACATTGCTCTATGCGAGAGTCGGCGTAGACATAAACAATAACGGATCGGCTATTACGGGAACTGCCATTGTGACTCCCGGATATGTAGACTTCAAAAACAGTTTTGTATTCCAAGGTGCCATTTACGCTGTCGGAAGCTTCACGATGAAGAACGGTGGCACCATCCAAGGCAGCGTTGTGTGCGGCACGGGTGCCATCCTTGGGAATAATTCGAAAGTGACGTACGATGCCAACCAGTTGCCGGATTCACTTCCGGGATTGGATGGCAACTACTATCTTATGCGGGGTCGGTGGGAACAGCTCGGGGGAAGTTGATGTGGTTTCTCGCAAGATGTGGGGTGCATCTGTGAGGTTCAAACACGGCACAGAGTGCCGTGGCTACAGGGGAGGGCCTGTGTTCTTCCGGCTGTAGCCCCGGCAGTCTCTGTCGGGTTCGACGGTTCGAGGAACGAAGATAGCACAAACTCGGGGGTGTGTCCCGGGGTGCGGGGCGCTCATGCCGTCCGGGGTGACAGGACAGAAAAGAAGGAGGTTACATTATGGAACGAATCAGGCGATGCATATTCTCGGGTGCGGGATTGGTAGGTATGGTTGCCATGTGGCTGATCACAACGGGTTGCGAGAAGGCGGATCTCAATGGCGAGAACGCACTTGTAGTGACGCCAGGTGAAACTACGCTGAGCAGCGTTAACCAGATTGTGACCTTGACTGTGAGCGCCGCGGCGACTAACACACGGCCGATCATCCAGCCACTGTCGTGGTCGGTGAGCGACGATTCGCTCGGCGACATCGTTTCCGCTGCCGGACTCACGGCCGTCTATCTAAGCAGCCAGAAAGCGGGTAACAACATCATCACAGTCCGCGATCAGCAGGACGCTGTCGGGATTGCTGTGGTCGTACAGGACGTTGAGGATGCGAACTCGTTGACTGTGTCGCCTGCTTCAATCACGATGAGCAATGCCAACCAGATGGTGACGTTCAGGGTGACAGCCAGTGGCGGGTACTCGATGGTCGAGCCGCTTTCGTGGTCAGTGGCCAACTCCGGGCTTGGCGAGATTGTTTCCACAACCGGAGCGACTGCCGTGTATATCAGCACGAGCAGGCAGGGAAACAACATCATAACGGTGCGGGACAGTGCGGACGCGGCTGGCGTTGCGACGGTTGCGCAGAACTGGTAGCCCGTCCGGCACTTGTCAGCCTGCCGGTCAGGTCAATGATCCTCGGACTCTGCGCGTCCGGGGATCATGCGAGGATGGCGCTTCAGGCATTGGCGAAGAGGCTGATCGGGCTGATTCAATATGAGGTCCTTCCGGGTTGAGAGTGGGTAGCCCCATCATGTTGTGGCCCGCAACTTGCCATCCGATCCTGTCGATTAAGCGAGTCGGTTAAGGGTATCCGACTAAGAGTGTCGGTTAAGAGTGCGCGTAAGTGTGCCTCTGTACTACACTGGCCTTAACCGCCTTCTTAACCGCGACACTTGCTCGGATACGCTTAACCGACTCACTTACACGATTCCTCCTGTTAGAACGACCACAAGACCTGGGACACCCACACCAAAGCTCAAAGAACCAATAATGCAAACCCCGACAGCAAGCCCTGAGGGGCCCCCTGATCATCGGGTAGGGAAGGCAGGACTCCTTTGGCGGACCCGTGTGCGTCCTGTGTTTACGGCTCGCTCGGAGAGCTCGCCCTACCTGGGGAACATACCAAGGCGGGCCACGCCCGCAACCGGAGTGTGTGGGTGTGGGAGTCTGTGAGTGTGGGTCCTGATACTCGCTTCCACATACTCACGCACTCACATACTCGCATACTCACGCACTGACATTCTCACATGCGACCTCGCTCTAGAAAGATGCGATTCCCTTCGTCACATGTCTCGCTGGGTAGGGCGAGTTCTCCGAGCGAGCCGCTGCCGCAAGGCCGTCCGCAATGGGTCCCGCCGGTGGCAAGCGCCCGAGGAGTTTTGGGCCCTGCCAATTGGGCAGGCACTCAGCCCGGCGGATTCATGAGGGCGTCTGACTCTTCGTAGTCGCGCATGAGGTCTTCGAAAATATCCGGCTGTTCGACCTTGAGCTCAATGGCATAGTCCAGGAACAGGCGGATGCCGTCGCTGATGATCTTGTGTGTCTTGGACAGTGTGGCGGGGGTTCTGCCGGCGTACTCCACGAAGAGTTGGTCCGAGTGGCCTTCCTTGAAAACGCGCACATCCTCAATGAAGTGGAGCATGCCGATCATGTTGTGAAATATGCCTTCAAAGTTGAACGCGATCGCCCGCTCCATGAAACTGGTCCATACCGCTTGGGCGCTGACGTATTCCATGATGACGCTTTCGGCGGCTTCCGGGGAACGGTAGGTCACGGTATCGGCTCGTGACCGCATATCGCGCAACTCAGCGAGTGTAGCGCGTCGGATCTGAGGAAAGGTAATGGCCGGCGACTGGAGTGCCCGGAAATTTGCGATAAAGAGCCTTCGCATCCCTCCGCGGAACATCCAGCTCTTGATGTACATCAACCGGCCCTTCTTCTCCTTGGCTTCCTTGCGATCCAGCAGACGCTCGACGATCAGCACCGCGACAAGGACCTCAATCGGGATGGCTGCCAGATGAATCAGGAATTCGACGTGAGTGAAGTGCTCGATTGTCAGTATCACCGCTGACGATGCAAGTAGCAGTGCGCCAATGGCCAGATGAGGGGGGCGCCTGTGTGTCATGGGGTTACGC
This sequence comes from uncultured Victivallales bacterium, assembly GCA_964635275.1. Classification (GTDB taxonomy): domain Bacteria; phylum Verrucomicrobiota; class Kiritimatiellia; order UBA8416; family CAZWPN01; genus CAZWPN01. The sequence continues at coordinate 12,636 of CAZWPN010000067.1, forward strand.
TCCCAGCATTGGGCGTTGGACTGGACAAGAGGTCCATTGCGATATCAATCCACTTTGATGAGGATGCAAGTGCTTGGAGATCTGGCATGGGCAAAAGACTTCGCAGCAGGTCCGCATCAAGTTCGATGACTGGCTCATCGAACGAGGGCTCCCAATCCAGCATCGCCGGTAACTCGGGGTAGGCATCCAGCAAGACATCGGCAATGTCGTCACCGCAGCATGGAATGGACAGGCTGCCGAGGGTGGGGCGTTGTTGGCCTGGAGCGACAACAAGCGGCGGTGAGGTGCCCTGCCCAGGGTAGTTAATCGTCAGGTTGGTGTTAAGCAATGCGGCGCTCCATGCCATATCCGAAATACGCTGACTGAGGTCTGGCTTCCATGCCTGTTTGTCGGGCAGAAACCAGATGTCGGCGCGAAGTGTACGGCGGCCCCACTCCAGTGCGCTGCGGTGACTGGTGAAGAAGAGGTCAAGCCTGTCGCCCTTGATGGCGCCGCCGCAATCTTCAACACGGCCATAGCCGTATCCGGGAATGAACATGACCGTGCCGTAGGGGTAGACTGACGGATCGGAAGCGAGCGTTCCGTGGCGTGCGCGCGTTCCGGTTGAAGTGATGCCGACGCGCTTGGGTTTCCCTTCGCTGGGACCGTAGTTGTAGACCGGCTGGCCGAGCCAATTGCGCCGCCATCCGCAGCACTGTCCGCAGGCACAGTATGCCGTGGTTTTCACGGTGCGGGTCAAGGGCGCCACATGGCGCGGCGGTATAATCCGGGCGCACCCGACGCCGAACAGGCAGAGCAACGCGGCAAGGACTGGGAAATGCAGACGCATGAGGGACTCTAAAGCGATGGCTCTAACGGTGTCAAGCGGTCCCTCGAATGCAAAAACTGCGGGATTTGGAAGACTGGAAGGTTGGAAGATTGGGCAAGCCCTTGAAGCCGTGGCCGATTCACACGCCCTGCGCACGTGCATGAGTTCACGCACTGCTTGATGTTTCACCCTGCCCATGGCCGTGTTGAACGCCCCTGTGGACGCGCCGGTCAGTCTTCCATACTTCCAGTCTTCCATCCTTCCAATCTTCCGCAGTTCACGGCGAACCCAAAATCCTCGCCCAAGGGCGGTGCTCCAAGCGGGCCCAATTGCGGACACCTTTGCGGCAGCGGCTCCGCCGGCCCGCTTCGCCAAGGCTACGCAGGTCAAGGGGCTACGCAGGCCAAGGAGGCGTCGCCCTGGCGAAACACACAGTCTGTATGTTCCACAGGTGGGGCGAGCTCTCCGAGCGAGCCGTAAGCAAAGGACGCACAAGAGTCCGCAAAGCGTTTTGCCTTCCATAGCCGAGGATCAGGGTGAACGCCACCAGCTATTGCAAGTATCATGGATCCGGCAGTTGAGCGCACGGGTTTTGAATCGGGAACTCAGGGAAACACGAACTGGGACAAAGAATTCCCAATTCCCTTCTCGCTTAACTAATTTATGCCTTGATAGATATCGGCGTAGGCGGCTACAGTCCGCCGACAAGCAGCTTCTTCAAGAGTGACAGGATGAATCGCAGCGTGACGGAGAGGTGGGGGTAATTATGAGTGCCAGTAGAAAGTCTATCCCGCGGTCTGAGTATCCACGGCCCCAGTTTGAGCGCGCCGAGTGGGTCAACCTGAACGGCCCATGGAGCTACTGTTTCGATTTTGGAAAGTCCGGAACAGACCGCCGACTGTTTGAGAGCAAGGGGTTCGACGGACGGATAATCGTGCCGTTCTGCCCCGAGAGCGAACTTTCCGGGGTGGGGCATAGGGACTTCATTGAGGCGATGTGGTATCACCGGAAGATCGCGATTCCGAAGGCATGGTCCGGCAAGAGCGTGCTGATGAATTTTGGCGGTGTCGACTACGAGTGCGAGCTGTTCATTGACGGCAAATCGGCGGGAATGCACTTCGGCGGCACGGTGTCGTTTGGGTTTGATATCACTCGATTCGTCAAGGCAGGTGGAACCCACGATGTGGTCCTGCGCGTGGCCGACAACCTGCGGACCGACAAGCAACCCTCCGGCAAGCAGAGTCAGGTATTCAAGTCGGCGTGGTGTCACTACACGAGGACCACGGGAATCTGGCAGACGGTGTGGATGGAACCGGTCGACAAGAATGGACTGACGAATGTGCAAATCGTGCCTGATCTGGATGGAGAGCGGTTCATCGTCACCCCGCGTTTCCGTTCCATCGAGCGCGGGCAGGCACTGCGCGTCTGCGCCAAGGCCGGAGGTAAGACCGTTGCCAGTGTCATCGGTCCGGCTCTGGACGGCGCACCAGTGATCCTGAACGTGAAGAATCCCAGGACATGGTCTCCGGGTAAGCCGTTTCTTTACGACCTTTTCATGGAAGTGGTTAGCGCCGATGGCGAGATCTTGGACACGGTCCGTAGCTACGCCGGAATGCGCAAGGTCCACATTGAGGGCGACCGGTTTTTTCTCAACAACAAAGAGATCTATCAGCGGCTGGTGTTGGACCAGGGCTTCTATCCCGGCGGCATTTGGACAGCGCCTTCTGATGCGGATCTTCGCCGTGACATCGAGCTTTCGATGAAGGCTGGCTTCAACGGCGCCCGGCTCCATCAGAAGGTGTTTGAAGAACGCTTTCATTACTGGGCTGACCGCATGGGGTACTTGACTTGGGGCGAGGCCTCAAGTTGGGGCAACGACCCCAACGACATTGCATCGGCACGCCTGTTCCTGAGTGAGTGGCAGGAGATCATCGTCCGCGACCGTAATCATCCGTCCATCATCGCATGGACGCCGCTCAACGAGACGGTGGCCTTTCACAACCCGAACCAGCATCGGCGGTTTCATCGGGATTTGTACGCCATCTGCAAGGATCTTGACCCTACAAGGCCTGTCAACGACGCCAGCGGATACATCCACGCGCGCACCGATCTCTGGACGGTACACAACTACCACCAGGATCCGGCCAAACTTCTGGCGGAACTGACGCCTGACCGTGAGAAGGGCGTCTGGCGCAATCATCCCGAGCGCGAGGTCGAATACGAAGGGCAGCCGTATCTCGTCGACGAGTTCGGAGGCATCAAGTGGATCCCGGAGAATCGTCGTGCCTACGCCGACAACTCGTGGGGGTATGGCGACGGACCGAAATCGACTGAGGAGTTTTATGCCAGGCTGGCGGGATTGGTTGACGTCATCCTGAGCCAAGGCCATATCCGCGGTTACTGCTACACGCAACTCACCGACGTGGAGCAGGAGCAGAACGGGATCTACAACTACGACCGAAGCGCGAAGTTCGACATGCAACGTATCGCTTCCATCCTTGGAAGAAATCCCCGGCAGAAGCACTAGGGCATAGGTTTCCCTGATCCTCTGCCAAGAGGAAATCCCTCACCGCCCGCGACCTGCGGGAGCAAGATGCTCCCGCCACTATAGTGGGGGGAGCTTCCAGCTCCCCA
>CAZWPN010000068.1:0-16071 GCA_964635275.1 uncultured Victivallales bacterium
GGGTGTCGATGCCGCCCATGAAGGCGATGCGGCCCTTGAAGTCGCGCGCCAGGGTTGCGGCGTCCATGCTCGCGGCCAGGGCCTGCAGCGGGTGCAGGCAGTCCACGCCCGCGTCGATCAGGCGGCCGATGACCTTGTGAATAGCGCCGCAGGAGTGCAGCAGCGCCTGGTGGCCGTGGGCATGCGCCTGCTCCGTGAAGCGGACAAACCACGGCAGGATGAAGCGGTCGAACTGCGCAGGGCCGCAGATCAGGTCGAGCTGGGTGCCGAAGTCGTTGCCGAAGAAGAAGCCGTCCACTTCCCGGCCCGCGACTGCGAAGAAGCGTTCGTTGGCCTCGAAGTAGAAGCCACAGACGCGATCCGTCACGGCCTGCACCACATCCGGATGGGTGTGCATCTTGACCATGTAGTTCTCCATGCCGAACAGATCCATTACGTTGTGGTAGAAGCAGGTCCAGAAGCCGCTGGCCCGGTAGACGTTGCCGGCTGCCCGGAGCGTCGCGAGGCAGGCATCGAAGGAAAGGTAGTCGGGGTTGGGCCAGGGAAAAGCGGCCACCTCCGCCGGATCCTCACAGTCGGCCAGGGGACCCGCCTGGCCGTGGGACGTCTTGATTTGGCCGAAGTCGAACATGCCGCGTCCGTCCGGACTACGATACGTATCCGGGAAGAACTGCGGGCAGATCCAGCGCAGGTCATCCCCGAGCTTGCGCCGGAGTTCCTCCTCGGTCTTCGTTCCGAAATACGCATGCAACCCCGGCCAGCTTGCGCCATCGGGGTTTCCGAGCCATAGGCCACAACGATCGGCGGGCTCGCCTGCGATGATGGCGCTGATCCGTTCGCGGCTGTTCATGTGGTCGCCTCCTTCTACACCTGGAAGTTCCGGAGTTTGGCGAACTCGCCGCCGGCACGGATCAAATCATCGTGTCGCCCGGACTCCACCAGCCTGCCGTCGCTCAGCACTAGTACCCGGGAGGCATTGCGGATGGTGGACAAGCGATGGGCCACAATGAACGTCGTGCGCCCGCGAATCAGTTCGGTGATAGCTTCCTGGACCAGTTTCTCGGAGATGACATCTAGGGCGGAGGTCGCTTCATCGAGGATGATGACACGGGGGTCGCGGATCAAGGCTCTGGCAATGGCAATGCGTTGCCTCTGCCCCCCTGAGAGCTTGCTGCCGTGCTCCCCGATCTCGGTGTCCAGTCCATCCGGTAGATCGGCCAGGAATTCATCGACCCGCGCCATGCGCAGGACATCCTGGAGCTTGGCCCCCGAAACCTCCTGTAAACCGTAGGTGATGTTGTCACGAATGCTGCCCGAAAAGAGTACGGTCTGCTGCGGAACCACGGCCAGATGGCGCCGGTACTGGCGCAGATCCAACGTCTCCATGTCGCGCCCGTCCAGCAAGAGTTGTCCGCGATCAGGTCTCCTGAAGCCAATGATCAGGCTCATCAGTGTCGTCTTACCCGATCCGGATTCCCCGACCACGGCCACGGTCTGCCCGGCTTCCACGATGAGGGAGAAATCGCGCAGCGATGGGTGCGGGGCGTTGGGATAGGAAAAAGTAACGTCCCGGAACTCGAACCGCCCCTGCACATCGCTCACCGCCGCCTTGCCCTCGTTGCGCTCAATGTCTGGATTCTCAAGGATTTCGCCGATGGAGCGCACCGATTCAAAGCCTCGGGTCAGACCCGGAATACCGTCTACAAACTGATTGACGGAACCGACGATGATGGCAAAGAAACTGTTATACAAAACCAGATCGCCGGGACGAATCTGTCCATGCCACGCCATGTAGCCGGTCACCAGCAGGCAGATCAACTGCATGAGTTGCGAGAACACCCACGTGCAAGCCCCAAAGAGGGCATTCAGCAGGTCGAGGCGCAGGCCATGCTGGCGGACCTGCGTGAGTTGCCCCTCCATCTGATCGATTTCCACAGTCTCCAGTCCGTGCGCCCGGGTGACTGGCAGCAGGTTGATCATTTCCATGAAACGCGCCGACATGAGCTCGACCTGCTCGCGGTAACGACGGTTGCGATCGGTCATGGCTCCGCGGAAAGTGCGCACCAACGCAACGGCGATGGGGACGGCCACCAGGTAAAACAGCAGCAGACGCGGCTCCCTGCGGGCTGTCACAACCACGGCAACGAGGATGGAGACGCTGCCGCAGAGGAAGAGATTGATAATTTGGCTGCATACGCCCTGGACGGCCTCCACGTCGCGCAGCAGTTTGGCCTGCAGCGCGCCGCTGTGCGCGTTCTGGATGAAACCCATGCTTAGCTGCTGGAGCCGCCGGATCAGAGCACAACGCAGTTCGGCCTCCACGCGGCGTACGCTCTCGCTCATCAGCCGGACGTGCACCATGTGCATGGGAATATTCTGGGCCAGCAGCAGGAACATGATCAGCCCGTCCATCCACAACCGATGCAGCGGTGTCGAACTGCGCTCGGCTACGATGTTGATCACGTCGGCAAAGACGACGGGGCTGACCCATATGGGACTGTGCTTGATGACATAGAACAGTATGGAACCGGCCAGGCGCCAGCGGTGGGGAGAAAACAGGTAGAGCAGCGTGGCCAGCTGGTGCCGTCCGCGATAGTGATGTTCCAGAAGCAACAAAGGCCGTCGTGACATCATAAGTTCGGTTACGATCGGGTCAGGCCCGGCAGCCGGATAGCTATCCGTTCACAAGCGCGGCCAGCACCTGGTATCCAGGAGCCTGTCGGGCTTACGGCTCGGTTGGCCTCGAACGCCGGGCCGTCAGGCTCCTGGATTTGGGCAACCTCGAGCGGTAAGTCCGACACACTGCTAGGCCCTCAATATGTACTGGTTGACGATGTTCTCCAGCAGTTCCTGGCGGCCGCTCACGTGCCGGGGTTCCCCCCGCTTTCTGGCATACGCCTCCAACTCCCTTAAATTCGTGCGGCCCTTCTCGATCTTTGCCCCTATATCCACATCATACGACGCATAACGATGGGCAATGAAATCGTCCAACACCCCGTCCCGCAGCATCCTGTCCGCCACCACCAAACCCCGCGCAAACGCATCCATCGCACCGATATGGGCATGGAAGATGTCGTCGAGTTCGATTGAGCCGCGCCGCACCTTGGCGTCGAAGTTGAGCCCGCCGGATCCAAGTCCCTTCTGTTTCAGCACGACATACATGGCAAAGGTGGTTGCGTATAGATCGGTGGGAAACTGGTCTGTGTCCCAGCCAAGCAGCAGGTCGCCGCGGTTGGCATCAAGGCTGCCCAGCATTCCGTTGAGCGATGCGACCGCCAGATCGTGCTCGAAGGCATGCGTCGCCAGCGTGGCGTGATTCGCCTCCACGTTCAACTTGAAATACTTCTCCAGCCCGTAATGCCGCAGAAACCCGATCACGGTCGACGCGTCAAAGTCATACTGGTGCTTGGTCGGCTCTTTGGGCTTGGGCTCAATCAGAAACTGGGCCTTGAATCCGATCTGCCTGGCATAGTCCACCGCCATCTTCAGAAACAGCGCCATGTGGTCCATCTCACGCTTGAGATCAGTGTTGAGCGTTGTTTCGTACCCTTCGCGACCGCCCCAGAACACGTAGTTCTCGGCGCCAAGTTCGAGCCCCACTTCCAGCATTTTCTTGACCTGCGCCGCAGCACAGGCAAACACGTGCGCGTCCGGATTGGTGGCCGCGCCATGGGCATAGCGCGGATGGCTGAACAGATTCGCCGTGTTCCACAGCAACATCACCCCGGTGTCGCGTTGGAGCTTGCGAGCCAACTTCACTATCCGGTCGAGCTTGCGGTTGGTGTCCGCCAAAGTCTTCCCCTCGGGCGCGATGTCCCTGTCGTGGAAGCAGTAGTGGTCCACCCCAAGCTTGGTGCAAATCTCGAAGGCGGCCTGCATCGTATCCTCCGCCGCTTTCATCGGGTCGGACGCCTTGTTCCATGGCCGGTTCATCGTAGCGGAACCGAAGGGATCCGAACCGGATCCTTTCATCGTGTGCCAGTAGGCTACCGAGAAACGCAGGTGCTCTCGCATCGTCTTCCCCGCCACCACAGCTTCCGGGTTGTACCACTTGAAGGAATGCGGCCGCCGGGAGTCAGGCCCTTCGTAATTGATGTTAGAAATGCGGGGAAAGAACTGCTTCATATGACCAATCCTCCTTTGTCTGAAGTGATGCGAACTATGCCTATGCCAAGCGCTCTGATCAAGCCCGTTCTGTGGGCACAAATCATCGCTTCCGCTTCTTTGCCTCCGGCGCTGTCACTTTTCTTGCGCAACACGCCGCCGAAACGCTACAGTCCGCCATCCGCAGGAAAACACCGCATGAAGCATGACCAAAGCCCGGGCTATCTCCGCATACTCATCTACATCTTTCCCGCTTTGGTGGACATGGTAGCCGCGCAATTCCTGTTCATCAACACGGTACGCGTCGCCAAGATGAGCGCCAGCGCCTCAGCCAGCGCCGGGATCACGACCATCTGGAGCGTCACCTACCTTGTCACATGCCTCGCCGCCGGACGGCTGGTTACCCCGCTCAACTCGGCAAAATGGATGCTTGCATCGTGCGTCTCTCTGGCAGTCCTGGCCGGCCTGTTCACAATCGTTCCAGGGATCACGGGAATGTACATCCTCACGGCGGTGTCGGGCGTCGCCGCGGCTCTGTTCTTCCCCCCGTTCCAAACGTTCATGAAGGCGGTGGACCAGGGCGGACGCAAGTCTCTATCCTATTCCACAGGACTCTATACCTTCGCCTGGAGCGCGGGCTACGCCACCGGTCCGTTCATTTCCGGGTTCCTGATGGAACGAGGCGCCGACGGCTGGCGGCTGGCGTATGCGTTCGGAGCCGGCGCGTCCCTTGCCACTGCCGCCGGCATCCTGTACCTGCAGCATCTGGTGCATCCGGACGAAACCTCACAACCCGATCAGGCGGTCGTCCCGGACCGGGAGCAACCGTCCGAGTGCCCGCGCATGCCTGATCTTGCGTGGCTGGCCTGGGTGGGGGCAGGTGTCGGCATAGTCGTGATCTCCATCATCCGCGCGGTCTTTCCGACCCATGCCCTGCGAACCCTCACGCTTAGCGAAGGGCTTCTCGGCACGTTCTTCTTCCTTCTGAGCCTCGCTCAGGCGCTGACAGGACTTGCCCTTTGCAGGAGCCGGACATGGATGTACCGGCCTTGGCCGGTGTGCGCGGTGGGCGGGCTAGGAGCAATCGGTACCGCCTGTCTGGCTTTCGGATCTTCCACCGCCCTACTGGCATCCGGCGCCATCCTTTTCGGGGTCTACTCCGGTTCGTTCTTCTTCTATCTTGTATTCCATGCCATCGCCCACCCCGTACGTAGCGCCTTCTATGTGGCAATCAACGAATCCGTGGTGGGAATCAGCGGCATCGTGGGTCCGATTGTCGGCGGCCTCCTGTCGGACCGATTCGGATTCACACGCAGTGCCATGGCGGCCGCCGGAGCCGTGCTCGCCGTCACCGTCTTCCAGGCCATGGTTCACCGCCGGAACCCGGCTCAATAGACCGCCCGGAAGCGACATGCGCTATTCGTACGGATCCAAAACAGTGCGCACTAAAGCCGAATGTGCCCTTATGACTCGGAGCCGGGCAGGCTTTCTTCACACGCCTGCGGCGAGCTTCTCCAGCGGCTCCTTCGCCCAGATACAGGTGTTCGGCGTGGCATTGCCCGCATAGCGGGCCCAACGCGCCGCATTGCCGATCACCTTCTGCACCTGCTCGTTGTGGTAGATCGGGTAGGTTTCGTGGCCGGGTCGGAAGTAAAAGACCTTTCCCTTGCCGCGTTGCCAGCAGCAGCCGCTGCGGAACACTTCGCCCCCCGCAAACCAACTGATGAAAACCAGTTCATCGGGCGTGGGAATGTCGAAGAACTCGCCGTACATCTCCGTATGTTCGAGCTCGAAAAAGTCGCCGATTCCCTCGGCAATCGGATGCGCGGGCGTAATCACCCACAGACGTTCCTTCTCGCCCGCTTCGCGCCAGCGCAGATTGCCGGTGGTCCCCATCAGCTTGCGGAAGATCTTGGAGTGGTGGCCGGAATGCAGCACGATCAGCCCCATGCCGCGCTCGACCACGTGCCGATGGACACGTTCCACGATCTCGTCACGCACTTCGCCGTGGGCGCAATGCCCCCACCAGGTCAGGACATCGGTGTTGGTCAGAACTTCTTCCGTCAGGCCGTGCTCGGCGTCATCCAACGCAGCCAGCCGCGTGCTGAAGCCCTGCTTCTGCAGCGCGTCGGCAATGGTTTTGTGCATGCCGTTGGGGTAGATGCTCTTGATATTCTCGTGTTTCCGCTCATGGCGGAATTCGTTCCACAAGGTTACGCGTATCTTGCTTGTCGTCGTCATGGATGGGTCTCCTGTTGGTTGTCGGTTACTTGTCAAAACGGATTTCACGCCCCTCGGCCGCGCTGCGGTAAAGGCCGTCGAGGATCATCTGCACCTTGACGCCGTCTTCCGCGTCGGCCAGCGGCCGGCGGTTTTCCAGGATGCTGTTGATGAAATCATGATAGGGGTTGGGCGGCTGTGTCTCCGCCCGATCCAACACCTTTGTGTACAGGTTGCCGCCTTCCTCAGTATAGATCTCCGCCTTGAAGTCATAGGTGCCGTTCACGTTCTTCTGCACCAGGCCGCCCTTCTCGCCGTAGAGCGAGGTGATCATGCTTTCGTTCTCGTTGTTGTTGAGCGCCCAGGAGGCTTCCACTATCAGCGTGGCGCCGTTGTCGAACTTCACGATGCCGGCCGCCAGATCCTCCACCGAGTAATGCTTCTTCTCCACGCGGGCCTTGCGCGCGGCGATGACGTTGTAGGTGCTGCCGCTGACCGCAACCGGGCGGGGATGCCCCATCAGCCAGAGAGCCAGATCGATCCGGTGCACGCCGAGATCGATGAGCGGGCCGCCGCCGGCCAGGTCCTTGTTGCCGAACCAGCCTCCAAACCCGGGCATGCCGCGCCGTCGATGCCATACCGTACGGCCAAAATAGATCTTACCGATCAGACCGGAGTCAACCTGCTGCTTGAGCGCAAAGCTCATGGCGCTGAACCGGTATGAGAAATTGATTGCCAGCTTCTTGCGGCAGGCCACGGCCGTCCGCTGCATGGCCAGCGCCTCCGAAAGCGTCATGGCCATGGGCTTCTCGCACAGCACGTGGCATCCCGCCTTCAGCGCCGCGATGGTAAGCGGGGCATGGAACTTGTTCGGCGTGGCCACGCTGACAACGTCCAGACTGGCCTGCTTGAACATGTCTTTTGCATCCGTGTACGTCTGCGGCACCTTGAACTCGGTCCTGGCCTGTGTCAGCCGCCCTTCGTCCATATCCGCCACCGCCACGACCTCGCATGCCGGATGGCTCTGATAGCCCTGCACATGCCCGCGCCCCATACCAAGACCAATCACTCCACACCGCAACTTTCGATGCACTCCCTTAGTCATGCAGAATCCCCTCCCAGATAGTCCTCAACCGCAGTACAGACAAAACCTGCATCCCAATTCCTTGCACGGACATGACTATTGTGGATAATCAGAGGTGATGCAACCATGCGAACAGGGAGCAAACTGCAAACATATGGACAAAACCTTTGCCATTCGGCACGCCGAAACACCTGCCGGCGTCCATGAATTGACGCGTCATGCCCTGGCCACGCAAGTGAGACGGATTTCCGCCGCAGACATGAAGGGCGTACAGATTCCGATGTCCACGCCTCTCTTTTGCGACAATGGCAAGGACAGTCATTACCACTCCTTCCCGGAACTGTTTCTGCAGGTCAGCGGCACCTCGCGCATGCGCCTGACGAAGGGCCTGATCTGCAACGACGCCAACGGGCTCCTGCTGATTCCTCGTGGTGTGGCACACCAGGAGTCGGCCGACTCCACCCGGTCGCTGTTCTGCAACCTGGTATTCATGCACCGAACCGGTCATCTGCATTACCATGCGGGCCTTCCCTGCCCGCATAAAGTCTCTCCTGTTACCGGGATCTATGTCGGTGGATTCTGCGATCTTTCGCATCCCTACGGCAGCCAGCTCTATGGCTATCTGAATGAGGCGGCCGACTTCGTGTCCGCCGGCCATCCGGTCCAGCATCCGGTGGTGCAAGGCCTGCTGCTGACCCATCTGGGACTGTTGCAGACCCTTGTAGAGCAAAGCAATCTGCGCGACAAAAGCACGGAATCTGCACTGGTGGCACTCTGCCGACGCATGGTTCAGGAACACTTGGCAGACACAGGCCTTTCCGTGCAGCACCTGGCCGGACAGTTGCACTGCACGCCAGATTACCTCTCCACCCGTTTCCACATGGAGAGCGGCGTGCGGCTGACAATGCATATCAACCAGGAGCGATGCCATCTCGCCAGGCACCTGCTTTGCACAACCCACTGGAGTATCAAGGAGATCGCCTTGCGCTGCGGCTATTCGGATTCCGGCTACTTTTCACGCGTTTTCTCGCGACTCGAGGGCGCGCCACCCCGTGAATTCCGCACGGCCGAAGTGCGCCGTGAAACCAGCGAATACAAGAAGCATATCGCAATACCCGCTTCGTAACATGCATTGACCATGGATAAGATGACCGTGTAGAGTGGCGTCCTAATCGGGAGACGCGTGACTATGAAGAAGACATTCGTACTCGACACCAACGTACTGCTCCACAACGCCGAGTGTATCGAGAGCTTCGCCGACAACCAGGTGGTGATCCCGATGGCCGTCATCGAGGAACTCGACCGGTTCAAGAAGGAGAGCAACGAACTCGGCCGCAACGCCCGGAACGTCATCCGCCGCCTGGACGAGCTGCGCAGTTCCGGCAGCCTTCGCGGCGGCGTCCCGCTGTCCAACGGCGGGACGCTTCGCATCCTCATGCAGCCGAAACCGGAACCCGATTTCGACCTCGGCATGGACCTTGCCGACAACCGGATCGTTCAACTTGCATACTCCCTCGAGCGCGCCGGTGAGAAGGTCATTTTTGTCAGCAAGGACATCAATGCCCGCCTCAAGGCGGACGCGCTGGGACTGCAGGCGGAGGATTTCGAGAAGCAGAAGATCAACTTTGATGAGTTTTACGCAGGGTTTTCAGAGGTGACAGTATCGCCCGACGTCATCAAGGAGTTCTACAACAGCAGCCTCATGAAACTCCCCCATGTCGGACGTTACCCCAACGAATTCGTGATCCTGCACAACGCCGAGAACGCCAAGCAGACAGCAATCGGCCGCGTCGCGAAGACCGGCCACATCAAGCATCTGACCAAGAACTTCGACAAGGTGTGGAATGTCCAGGCCCGCAACAAGGAACAGCGCATGGCACTGGAACTCCTGATGGACCCTGATGTTCAGATCGTGACGCTCGTGGGCCAGGCAGGCACGGGCAAGACCCTGCTCGCACTGGCGGCGGCGCTGCACACCACGCTCCGCCACCACCGCTACGACCGGATACTGGTGTCGCGCCCAATCATTCCCATGGGCAAGGACATCGGGTTTCTTCCGGGCGCCAAGGAGGAGAAACTCTCGCACTGGATGCAACCGATTTTCGATAATCTCACCTACCTGCTGCGCGAAGATTCCGCGCTCCGCAAAAAGAAGACAAAAACCAAACTGACGCCACGCCACAAGATCGAACAGTTGCTGTCCGAAAACATCGTCACACTGGAGGCTCTCACTTACATCCGCGGTCGCTCCATCCCCCGCCAATACGTGATTGTGGACGAAGCTCAAAACCTGACACCACACGAGGTTAAGACCATCGTAAGCCGCGCCGGAGAAGGCACAAAGATGGTTCTGACGGGCGACCCGTACCAGATCGACAACCCGTATCTGGATGCGTCCAGCAACGGGTTGACCTATGCTGCGGAGCGGTTGAAAGAGCAGGCGATCCACGGGCAGATTCTTCTGCGCAAGAGCGAGCGTAGCGAACTTGCGGGCATTGCCGCCGAGTATCTGTAGATGTATGAAGGCCTTGTCGCTCCACGTTCTGTGCCGGGTGGGGCTGGTGGCGACCGTCTGTGTCTACGTACTCCTGTTCGGCCGGGGAACCGACCGCCGCCACATTCACGAATGCCTTTCCGAAAGCCCGCTACATTCTGCTTGGCAAGCCGAAGCCATAGCCATCTGCACCGTAACGCTGCTTTTTTCCCTTGCGCACATCATGCCGTTTATGATTTACTTTGATCGTTTTCGATCATAAGCAATCACACATGATCTCATCCGACAGTCGCGATCTCGCCCCGGCACGCATGGAACGGATGCTGGATTTGCTCCGCAGTCGCCGCTTTGCGCGTGTGCAGGACCTGTGCCGGGAGCTGCAGGCGTCGGCAGCGACCGTACGCAGGGATCTTCTGACCCTTGACCGCAAGGGCCAGATCCGCCGCGTCCACGGCGGGGCCATGCTGATCGGCGGCCTCCTCGACGAACCCCTTTTTGACGACAAGACGGAAGTGGCCGCCGCCGAGAAGCAAAGGATCGCCGAGGCCGCCCGGACATTCGTTCTGGCAAATGACACCATCTACCTTGACGGCGGAAGCACCGTGCTTGCGCTGGCCCACTTGCTCGCCGACACGCCGAACTTAACCATTGTGACCAATTCCCTTCGCGTGGCCTCTGCTCTTGCGGGGCACGGGCCCCGTACGATTGTTATCGGCGGAGAACTGCGACGCCGATCACAGACTTTCGTGGGGTCGCTTACCCGGCATCAACTGGAACATCTCCACGTGGACAAGGCGTTCCTGGGCACGATAGGGCTCTCCTCCGAGACCGGCATGACCACCACAGATCCCCGCGAGGCGCACACCAAGGAACTGGTCATCCACCACGCCAATCAGGTGATCCTGCTGGCCGACCACACCAAGGTCGGAAAGGTTTCTTTCGTGACGTTCGGCCGTCTCAGCGACGTGGATGTCCTGGTGACCGACTCCGGCGTTCCGAAAGCCGCCCTGCAGGCCCTGCGCAAACAAGGCGTAGAGATTTTGACAGTATGACCGAAACGACAACCAAACAACGAAGGACACGATAATGCCGAATTACCTGAGCGACATGCGACCGGACTTCAAGCCCCGCACCATCGACTGCGGGAAGATCCCGGCCTACACCTATAAAGGCAACCTGAAGGCCGAGCTCGAGGCCAAGCGCATCACGAAACAGCAGGCGCTGGACATTTTCGAGGACATGCTGATAGTCCGCGAGTTCGAAGAGATGATCGTCAAATTGCGCTCGGGCGCCTATCCTTCCTGCAAGGGGTACGACTACCGCGGCCCCACGCACGTTTCCATCGGACAGGAAGCTTCCTCGGTTGGAGGCTGTTGCGGCGCCGCGCCGGATGACTACATCACCTCGACGCACCGCGGCCATGGCGACAGCATCGCGAAGGGCTGCGTCGCCATCCGCGCCATGGCAACGGAACAGTTGAAGCAGCGCGTCCCTGACGCCGCAGCCAGAGACCGACAGGAGCTGGTCGAGGCCGCCCTCTTCGACCATGTGTACCGGACCATCGCGGAACTGTTCGGCAAAGAGGACGGGTATTGCCGCGGGCGCGGCGGCGGCATGCACATAGCTGACTTCACCGTCGGCCACCTGGGCGCCAACGCCATTGTAGGCGGCGGTGTTCCCATCGCCACGGGAGCGGCCATGGCAAAGCGCTACCTGCGCGAGCCCAAGGTGGTTTGCTGCTTCGCGGGCGACGGGGCTTACGCCAACGGCGTCGTTCTCGAATCGCTCAACTGGGCCGCACAGGGACAGTTCACGAACCACCTCGCCAAGGATCACAAGTTCGGCATACCGGTCATCTACCTGCTTATCAACAACCACTACGGAATGACGGGCCGGGCTGATGATGAGGTCATGGGCATTCAGTTCATGGCGCGCCGCGCCGCCGGCTTTGCGGAAAACAACATGCATGCCGAAGTCGTCAACGGCATGAACGTGCTGGCAGTGCGCGATGCCGTCATGCGCGCCGCCAAGGGCTGTCGCGAGGGCAAGGGCCCATATCTGATTGAGGTAGACACCTATCGTTACTACGGCCACTCGCTCAGCGATCCGCGCAACGAATACCGCACCCGCGAGGAGGAGTCCGCATGGAAGGACGTGGACCCAATAACGTCGTTTGAGCGGGAACTCGTCCAGTCCGGCGCCGCCACCGCCAAGAAGATCGAGGCCATCAAGGCAAAGGTAGCGGAGCGCAACGCCGGCGCCGCCGCAAAGGCCGCTGCCGCTGCGGATCCGGATCCCGCCGACGTCATCAAGCACATGTACACCGATACGCGCTGCGATGCGCCACCCGCGGAATACGCCACGGTGGAAATTGTCAAGGAGCGCCCCGAGATCAAGCGTGTCAACGGCCAGCTCACGTACAAGGACGCCATCAAGGAGGCGCTGTTCGAGGAGATGCTCCGCGACCGGCGCGTCGTGATGTATGGCGAAGATGTTGCCGACTACGGCGGCGCCTTCAAAGTGACCAAGGGCCTGCTGGAGGCCTTCGGCCGCGACCGTGTCTTCAACACCCCCATCTCGGAAGCCGCCATATGCGGCACAGCCGTGGGAGCATCCATGTCGGGACTGCGCCCGATTGTCGAACTGATGTACATGGACTTCGCACTCATGGCCTCGGATCAGATCAGCAACCAGGCGGCGAAGTGGCACTACATGTCGGGCGCCAAGGCGGAACTGCCGATGGTCATCCGCGCCTCGGTCGGAGGAGGAAAAGGCTATGGCGGACAACACTCGCAAACGCTGGAAGCCGTGTTCGCGCACATCCCCGGGCTATACGTGGTCTATCCCTGCACGCCACGCGACGCCAAGGGACTGCTCAAGACTTCCATCCGTGACAACAACCCGATCATGTTCGTGGAGTCGCAGTTGCTCTACGGCATCAAGGGCGATGTCCCGGAGGGCAACTTCACGTTGCCCCTGGGCGTGGCCGACGTCAAGCGGACAGGCTCGGATATCACCATTGTTGCATGGGGTCCGGCCGTCCATGACGCACTGAAGGCAGCGGAGATTCTCCAGTCGGAGAGCAACGTCAGCGCCGAGGTCGTGGACCTTCGCTCCCTGGTGCCGCTGGACATGGAGACCGTCATGGCCTCGGTGCGCAAGACCGGCCGCTGTGTGGTCGTCAGCCAGAGCATCCACATCGGCAGCTTCACCGGCGAGGTGGCTTCAACCATCATGCAGATGGGGTTTGACTACCTCGACGCCCCGGTAGTCCGGGTCGGCGCAAAGAATGGCATTGCGCCGCAGGCCTACGTTTTGGAGATGGCATTCCTTCCGAATGCCCGGGATATCGTGACGGCCGCCCTGTCGATTCGGTAACGAGACACGGAGGAACCAACCATGGCACAAGCAGTAATCCTGCCCAAACTCGGGCAGCAGACGGTGGAATCCACGATCGTAAAGTGGCACAAGAAAACCGGGGACAAGGTCAAGAAGGGCGACGTTCTCTTTGAGATGGAGACCGACAAGGCCGTACTCGAGGCCGAGAGTTTCTTTGAAGGCACGTTGCTGAAGGTCTTTGTTCACGAGGGCACCACGGTCCCAGTAAACACCGTGGTGGCCTACATCGGGACGCCGGGTGAGGCGGTTCCTGACACTCCACCCCCGCCGCCACCGTCCGAGGCATCCGTTGCCGCGGCCACGCCCGCGGCAGCGCCGGCAGCGCCAGTCGCACCGGCAGCGCCGCGGCCCGCCCACGCTCAGGCGGTGGCCCCCGCATCGCCGGCCATTGTTCCCGCGGCGGTATCCCCCACCCCCACGGCACCGGCTCCATCGCGGCGCCTGGTCATCAGTCCTCGCGCGCGGGCACTTGCCACTGCCTGCGTCATTGATCCTGCCCTCATCGTCGGCAGCGGTCCGAACGGCCGCATCGTCGAGAAGGATGTGCGAACCTATCTCCAGCAACACGGGTATGACCGGCTGCGCATTACACCAGCAGCCAAGCAGCAGGCTGCGAAGGCTGGTTTGGATATCCTGACGATCCGGGGAACCGGTGAAGGCGGACGAATCGGCGTGCGCGATGTGGAACGCAGCATCGCCGAGCGCCCAAAGGCCATGAGCAAGATGCGACAGGTAATAGCGGCAAGACTGACCCAGAGCTTCACGTCAACGCCGCATTTCTTTGTCACCGTCAGCGCCGATCTGACAGACTTGCTCGCGCTCCGGAAGGACCTCAACGCCAGAGGCGGCGACTACTCGGTGACCGACTTCATACTGGAGGCCGTCATCCTTGGATTGCAGGACGTTCCGGAAATGAACAGCGTCACCGACGGACGAACCGTTACGTGGCATGGTTCGGTCCATCTGGGCGTAGCCGTCGCCCTCGAGAACGGGCTCGTGGTCCCGGTTGTCCGCGATGCTGACCAATTGTCACTCGCCGAACTGCATGACCGGACCAAGGACCTTGTCGGCAAGGCCCGCAAGGGCACGCTGCTGCCGGACGAGATGAGCGGGAGCACCTTCACCGTCTCGAACATGGGGATGCTGGGCGTGGAGAACTTCACAGCCATCATCAACCCAGGAGAAGCCGGCATCCTTGCCGTCAGCGCCACCATTCCCACACCGGTAGTCCGCGACGCAAAGGTTGTGGTACGGTCCATGATGAAGATGACGGTTTCCGCCGACCACCGCGTGGTGGATGGCATGAAGGCAACACTGTTTGTCAACGCAATCAAAAACAAACTCGAGGATATGGAACTATGGAAACGTTTGACATCGTGGTAATCGGAGCCGGTCCCGGCGGCTATCCGGCAGCCATTCGCGCCGCTCAACTGGGCGCCAAGGCGGCCATCGTCGAAAAGGAAGCCCTGGGCGGCACATGCCTGAACTGGGGCTGCATACCGACCAAAACGCTTATTGCTTCGTCCGATCTGTTTGCCAGGTTGCAGCATGCCGACCGGCTCGGGCTTTCCGCCACGGGCGTCCGGTTTGACTACGCGGCGATGTTCCGGCGCAAAGAAGAAGTTGTGGCCAAACTGCGCGGAGGGGTGCAGCAGCTCCTCAAGTCCAACGGCGTGCGCATTCTTCAGGGCGTTGGGTCTTTCCAGGACCGGAAACACATCGCCGTACGTAAGGATGGCTCCGAAACCATTCTCGAGACAAAGGCTACGATCATCGCTACCGGCTCGGAGTCTACCGTGCCAGGGTTCCTGCCCCGGCACCCGCGCGTTCTTGAAAGCCGCGCTTTTCTCGAACTTCAGGAATTGCCAAAGCAACTGGTGGTCCTCGGCGGCGGCGTCATCGGTTGCGAATTCGCATGCATGGCGGCACAACTGGGCAGTCAGGTTACCGTCGTGGAACTCCTCGAGGATATTCTCCTCGTTCTGGACCCTGACGTACGTCGTGAAGTCCGCCGCCACATGGAAAGCGCGCTCGGAATCCGCGTCCTGACGGGCAAAGCCATGGAATCCGTCACCGCCTCGGACGATCGCGTGAGCGGGCGGGTTGGCGACCAGTCAGTGGATGGCGATTGTCTGCTGGTTTCCATCGGCCGCAAGCCCGTGATAAAGGACCTGAACCTCTCCGCCGCCGGGTTGTCCGCGAGCGCCTCGGGTCACATCGAAACGGACGCCTTCTGCCTGACGCGGGCCGCCTCTGTCTTTGCGATTGGCGACGTTACGGGCCGAAGCCAGTTGGCGCACGCCGCCACGGCGCAAGGGATCACGGCAGCGGAGAATGCGGTCAGTCCAAGAATGAAGCCCGCTGAGACACTGGTGCCGGCCTGCATCTTCACCGCGCCAGAGGTCGGCAGCGTAGGTCTGACCGAAGCGGATGCCGCCCGCGCGGGTAAGGCCGTCCGGACCGGCAAGTTCCATTTCGCCGGGCTGGGCAAGGCACTGGCAATCGGCGAAGCCACCGGTTTCGTCAAATGGGTCGCAGACGCTGCGAACGATCAACTCCTCGGCGCTCATGCCGTGGGTCCTCACGCCACCGAACTGATTGCTGAGGCCGCCGTGGCCATTCGTGGAGAGTGGACCGTTGGCGAACTGGCCCGCACCATTCACTGCCACCCGACACTCTCGGAGTCGTGGATGGAAGCCGCCCATTCCGTGCACGGGGAGTGCATCCACGCAGTTCCCAAGCGCAAGCCGGCTGGCTGACATTGATCCTA
>CAZWPN010000069.1:0-15846 GCA_964635275.1 uncultured Victivallales bacterium
GTTACAATCCCGACCCAACTCGGGGGGGAGCATTCGGCCATAGGGCGAATAGCTGGGCACATTGAGAGAGGGCTTGACCTGATGGGGATTCGTCCGCACATTTCCCTCGTGTTGGCTTACGAGGACTGACAACCTTGAAGGCCGGATCCGTTTTCGACATGGGACGAAGTCTTTGGAGTCGGGGAATGACCATTTCGCCAATCACAGTTTTGGTGGTTCTGTTAAGCATGGCCAAGGCCGTGGGCGCTCAGGAAGTCGTCCCGGCTCTGGTCTACGCTGGCATTGCGCCGCAGGCGTGGCTTGTCGAACGGGTGGGTGGCGACCGGGTCCGGACGGCCGTGATGGTGCCGCAGGGGCAGGACCCGCACACGTTTGAACCTTCACCGCGCCATGTTGCTGATCTTGGCCGCGCGAAGCTCTACATCGTGGTGGGGATGCCCTTCGAGGCGAGGCTGCTGCCGAAGATCCGGATGGCCGTGCCTGATCTAGTGATGGTGGATGGCATTCGCGGTGTGCGGCGGCGGCTGATGGAGTGTGACGGACACGGTGATGGTGCCGCTGCTCATCGCCACGGTGTTGAGGGCGAGTTTGACCCGCACGCTTGGCTGAGTGCGCCGAATCTGGTTGTTATGGCATCAAACATTTGCGTGGCATTGACACAGGCGATGCCGTCAGGCGCTGCAGACTTTGAGCGCAACCGCCGCGAACTGACGATGGAACTTGAGACCCTACACGCCGCACTTGCCAAGCGCCTTGCGCCTTTCAGGGGGCGGGCGTTCTATGTCTACCATCCGGCGTTTGGCTACTTCGCGGACGACTATGGCCTTCGGCAGGCGGCTGTGGAGATCGAGGGCAAGAGCCCGACACCAAGGCAGATTGCCACCCTTGTCACGGCCGCCCGGCGCGACGGCGTCCGCATCATATTTGTCCAGCCCCAGTTCAGTGCCCGAAGCGCGCAGGCCATCGCGGAAGCTATTGGCGGCGTTGTGGTGGCTCTGGATCCGCTGGCTCGAGATCCGCTGCGAAACTTCGGTGTGATGGCCTCGGAACTGGAGCGGGCGTTCGGCGGGAAGATGGGCGGTGAGCTATGAGCGCCGATTACGCAGTGTCCTTTGCAGGCGTTTCCTTCGCCTACCGTAACGGGCAGCCGGTGGTGAGCGACGCCACGTTCTCCATCCGACGACGGCAGACGGCATGCGTGATCGGCCCGAACGGCGGCGGAAAGACCACGCTGCTCTACCTCATGCTGGGTTTGCTCCGGCCTTTGGGAGGCGCAATACATGTGCTTGGCCGTGACCCGCAATCGGCCCGCCGGTTGGTCGGCTACATGCCGCAGCACATGGAATACGACGAGCAATTCCCTGTCAATGCCATCGATGTGGTGCTGATGGGGCGATTGGGGCGTCACCGCGTCGGATGGTATACGGCGGCCGACCGCGAGGCTGCGCTTCGGGCACTCGATGAGATGGGGGTGGCGGAGTTGGCGCGCCGGCATTTTGCCGCACTCTCCGGCGGGCAACGGCAGCGCGTCCTGATCGCGCGGGCGATCGTGGGGGATCCGGAACTGCTTCTGTTGGATGAGCCGACGGCATATGTGGATCCCGGTTTCCAGGACCAGTTCTATTCGATCGTGGATACCCTCAAGAACCGGATGTGCGTAGTCATCGTTTCTCACGATCTCGGGTTTGTCTCGGAGCGGATCGAAACCGTTGTCTGCGTCAACCGGCTCGTGCATGTTCATCCGACAGCGGAAATAACCGGGGCAGTAATCCAGGATCTTTACGGATGCAAGCTGAGCATGGTGCGTCACGACCTCTGCTGTTCCGACAGGGGGCACAACCATGACTGAGTTTATCCAGGCAATGCTTGACCCGCACATGCCGTTCTTCCGGTATGCGGTGCTGGGGGGAGTGTTGGCCAGTGTGGCGTTCGGGGTCATGGGGAGTTACGTTGTAGTGCGCAAGATCAGTTCCATTGCCGGGGCGATTGCCCACTGCGTGCTTGGAGGTATAGGGGCGGCACTCTACTGCCAGAACCGGCTAGGGTGGGGATGGTGTGATCCGATGTACGGTGCGATTGCGGCGGCCTTGCTCGCGGCGGTTCTGCTTGGCCTTGTCAGTATCTACGCCAGGCAGCGGGAAGACACTGTGATAGGCGCGCTTTGGGCGATCGGTATGGCCATAGGTCTTCTCTTCATTGCCAGGACGCCAGGCTACGTTGATGCCATGAGTTATCTTTTCGGCAACATCCTGCTGGTTACCCGGCGGGATCTGGCGCTTATCATCGGACTTGACGTTCTGGTTGTCGTTGTGGCCCTTCTGTTCTATCACCAGTTCCTGGCTGTGTGCTTTGACGACCGCTTCGCACGCCTTCAGGGAATGCGTGTTCAGCTCTACTACCTGCTGCTCCTCTCGCTCACGGCGTTGACCATCGTGCTGCTGCTGCCGGTAGTAGGCATCGTGATGGTCATCGCGTTGCTGACGCTTCCCGCAGCCGTGGCGGGGCACTTCTCGAAACGACTTTGGAGCATGATGGGACTTGCTGTGCTTTTTAGCATGGTCTTCATCGTTGGAGGTATCGGGGTCAGTTATCACAAGGATCTGCCGGCCGGCCCCGTGATCATAATCCTGGCCGGCGCAACATATCTCGGAGTGACGCTGTTTCGCGTGTTCAAGAGGCGCCAGTCTGCCTGACGGGCGGCCGGGCTAAAAGAAAGACAGGGCGGGTGAAACGATGAAAGCATCTACGGAAAGTGCGTTGTCTCTTGATAACACGCGTAGCGTGCTGGCTCGACTGGAAGAAACCATAATATTTGCCCTGATTGAGCGAGCACAGTTTTGTCGCAACGATATCATTTATCAACCTAATGGCGCTGGCGTGCAGTTGCAGGGCGAGAGTCTGATGGGGTTTCTCCTGCGTGAAAGCGAGAGGACCCATGCGCTGGTACGGCGGTACAGCAGCCCGGATGAGCACGCTTTCTATCCGGACCTGCCTGCGCCCATCCTGCCTGTGCTGAGGTTCGATAACCCCTTACATCCGGCGGCGGCGCAGATCAACATTAACGAACGGGTCCGCCAGGTGTACGAGCAGGACATCGTCCCGGCATTCTGCAGGGCGGGTGACGATAGTCAATGGGGGTCCAGTGCAGTGTGCGATGTCATCCTTCTTCAGGTGTTGTCGAAGAGGATCCACTACGGCAAGTTTGTGGCGGAGGCTAAGTTTATCCGGAATCCGGAACGCTTCGAATCGCTCATTCAGTCGGGCGACGAGTCCGGGCTTGCCCTGGCCGTTACCGATGAGCGGGTGGAAGAGCAGGTGCTTCATCGCGTTCACCGCAAGGCGGAGGGATACGCGCGGGAACTGGATGCCTGGGGGGCGTCATTCGTTGTGGACCCAGCCGCCGTGCGCCTGATCTATTCGCGATGGGTCATTCCCATGAACAAGGAAGTTCAGGTGCGCTATCTGCTCTTGCGACGCTCCGGCGGGTGACAGGAGGGACCTGTCATGATCATAAGCGCGAGCCGCCGGAGCGACATACCGGCGCGGTTCGCGGAGTGGTTCATGGCCCGGGTTCGCGAAGGGCACTGCGACGTCACCAATCCCTTCAACGCGCGGCAGGTGACCCGGGTGTCGCTCATGCCCGCGGACGTGGATGCCGTGGTTTTCTGGTCCAAGAATCCTGCACCGCTTCTGCCGCATCTTGACGAATTGGAGCAGCGTGGTTTTCGCTGCGGCTTCCTTGTGACGGTCAATGAGTACCCGCGAGAAATTGAGCCGGGAGTGCCGCCCTTGGCGGATCGGGTGGAGACGGTACGCATGCTTTCAGGGCGACTCGGTGTGCGGAACGTGGTGTGGCGATACGATCCCATCATCTTGTCCGATCGGATGACCGCTGAATGGCACATGGAGCGATACTGTGGACTTGCGAGACTGCTGGCTCCGTATGTGGACCACGTGATCGTCAGTTTCGTGGATTTCTACCGCAAGACAGAGCGGCGACTTCGCGCTGTGGAGAAGGCTATGGGGGACCGGATGTTGCGGGATGCCTTCAACGCACCCGATGTGGAGGGGCTGATTCGGGAATTGATCCGATGTTCGGGGGATGCCGGACTGTCGATTCAGAGTTGCGCCGAAGACACCAGTCTGGAGGCGATGGGAATCCCTGCAGGAGCTTGTATTGACAGTCATTGGATCCAGCGTTTTGCCGGGATCGAAGTGCCGCAGATCAAGGACCCCGGACAACGTGGGTTGTGCCGGTGCGTCCCGTCGCGTGACGTCGGACAGGTCAATACCTGCACCATTGGATGCAGGTACTGCTATGCAACGGATGGCCGGCATGACAAGTCGCGCCAGCCGACGAGCGCGAAGGATGTCCATGAAGTGCGGGGTTTCGATTCTTGTGAAAGCTGATCAGGTCAGCCGCATGGAAAACGTGCTCAAGCCGCATCGCGCAGAGTGCTCGGCGCTCTGTTACATTCCGCTGGACGAAGAAAGCGCTTGTCAATCTTGTCTGTTGGAGTAGGGTACTATCAGGTGGTGTGCAGTGATCGCAGTCAAGATTGAACAGCTGTTCCTTTCGAATGTGGGTTTTGTCGTCCTGCTCAAGGGCGACGTGGACCCGCGGGCGCTGCCTATTTTCATAGGCGCGGCGGAAGCCCAGTCCATCGCTCTTTGGATCAACAGTGTCAAGGTGCCGCGGCCGATTACTCATGACCTTCTAAAGAACGTTCTCGACTACCTCGAATGCCGATTGGTGCGCGTGGAGATCTGCGATCTCAAGGATGGGGTGTTCTATGCCAAGTTGATCTTGGTACAGAACGGAATGGAGACCACGCTGGACTCCCGCCCGAGCGATGCCATAGCGCTGGCCATACGGGCTGAGGCGCCCATCTACGTCGATCCGCAGGTAATGGACGAGGCCGGCCGGGTGATTGACGAGAAGCAGGATGCGGGCACGGGTGATGACTCAGAAGGCGGGGCGGAATCGGCAGCTACCCATCGGCCCAAAGCGCTGACTCCTATGGACATGCTTGAGCGGGATCTTGCCAAGGCGATTGTCGACGAGAGATACGAGGATGCTGCTCGGTTGCGCGATGAAATAAAGCGGCTTAAGACAACTCATACCGATAACTGACAGATCACATCTCGATGCCGCGGCGTGCAAGGACGCCGCGATGGTAGTAGTGTTTTATCTCCCGCATTTCGGTAACCAGCCCCGCCGCTCGCATGAGCCGAGCCGTTGCGCCGCGGCCCGTCATCACGAATTCTACCTTTGCGGGAACGGCGTGCATGATATCAAGAACCTCATCCTCGGTAACAAGGCAGGCATCCACGGCGGTGTTCAGTTCGTCGGCCACCACAAGGTCGTACTCACCGCCCATAACTGCGTGGCGCACATGATCGAGCCCCCGGCGTGCCATACGCACGGCAACCGGGCATGGTTTTCCCCGGACAAAAGGTCCATGGCCGTACTGTTCGACGACCACCTCTGGAATGCGGGCTTTCAGCGCGCGGATTTCGCCAAACAGCCCTTTCTTGAGGAATTGGCCGAGGTAGACGCGGCAGTCCCTTCCGCACGCTCTCAGAATCAGTCCGAGAGCTGCCGTTGTCTTGCCTTTGCCGTTCCCGGTGTAGATGTGAGTGATGCCCCGGAGAGGTCTGCCATGTGCAGAGGCGCGTCGGGAAGTCTTCATTGTTGCCATGTGGGTTCTCTCGGTAGCAGGCGATCGAAATCCGCGATCAGGCGGTCGGCGTAATCGCCGGCGTAGGTTCCATTGAGAAAGCGGTCAAAGGCTTCTTCGCAGAAACGTTCCCATGATGCCTCTTCGCGGGACGGGTTGATGGGGTAAAACAGGGCGTCGTTGGCCCGCGCGGCCTCCTTGTCTCCAAGCGCGTCGCCGATCATCATGATCCTGTCGGGGAAGTATTTGCCACGGGTGGCGAGCGCGATGTGCTCGGCCTTGGTTCCCAGTTCTTGTCCGGCAATGAAAGAAACCATGCCGATGATACCACTGGCAGTCCACTCCCGGACCAGGGCCTCTGTCGGTGTCTGCGAAACGCAGATGGCGTCGGAATGCGCATGGATCTTTAGAAGTCCTCTGCGTGCCCAGCGAAACGGCGGGGCGTCCACTACCTTCGCTGCAATCTCCGCGTTTACTGCCTTGCTCCAAGCCAGAACGGAGGCCAGTTCAGGATCGCCGCTGAGTTTCGCCGCGTTTTCAAGGTCCGGATTGCCCAGGGACGGACTGTTCCGGGTCCATGCGATGAAAGATGCCAGTTCAGGGATAGGCACCCCGGACGCTCTGACCTCGGGGCGACCGCGGAGCATTTCGAACGACCGGACCAGTGCTATGAACCGGTTGGTGCCACGCCACTGCGAGTAGAGGTTCACAAACTCCAGCGTCTCGCGAACGAGCGGCTCGATAGGTTCGAGGCCGAAGTGCCGGACGACCAGTCCGTGGAAGCACTGCTTCTGCTTGATCTCCATGGTGTCGAAGACACAGCCGTCTGAATCCACACCAATAAACGAATCATGGGCGGGACGAAGGTTAACCAGATGATCCTTCGTGTATGGTACAGAGTGTGTCATAGGGCTGCCGCGGGGTAAAATACCGGATGCCGGACCCTGTCCGCAACGTGAAATCTCCAGTTTGATCCACGGTTAGGGAAGGCGTGAGTTCTTGGCGGTCTCACTCCCAGTTCAGGCTACTATCGGTAAGGGCGACGTTGGTGAATACACCCTGCCACGAGGCTGGCAATGAAACCTTCGATCTTGTGGCGCGTAGGGAAAGCGCCACTGGCACACGCCCATGGACTCGCAGTCGACCATCCGTCACGCTCAAAGACAGAGCAAGGAGTCCCTCTTCCGGTGCCGCGATCGCGGCCCGAGTGTTGACGCGCCGGTACCAATCCCGCTGATCGACGGTCAAAAAGAAGTGGACGCCGTTGGAACTGATACTGCGATAGAAAGAGTCGCCGGCCCAGCCGTCGTATCCGCGTAACCCCGTCATCGTCGCGATGATGGTCAGGTCCGGTTCCGGACGCAGTGTGAAATTCAGATCGGTCCTAGCCATGTCAATGGTTACCCGGACGGGAGTTTCCCCTGACGTCAAACTCGGAATGCGATAGTTAAGTGTGCGGTGAAGAGGCCGTCCCACAACGGTGAAGATCATGAAGACGGCAAGCACGGAACCGGCTATGGCGAAGGTGCGTCCGCCCGGGGCCAGTTTTTCCATGTTGCCGGAATCCTCGCGTGCAGGCAGGTTCAGGACGAAGTAATACAGAATTAGAGCGGCCAGAAACATGATGCAGCCCGAGGAGATTGTGTCGGATGGAAAATGAGCGCCTGTGGTGGTTCTGGCGACGCTCATGGTCATCACCAGAAGGATGGTGACGGCGAGTGCCGCTATACCGATCCTGCGATGTCTGCGTCGGAATAGGAAGTAGAACACCAGAAGCGCCGCGGAAGCGGCGGCGTGGCCGGAGGGGAAGGACATGTCGCCGCCGCCCGGCAAGGGTTCGAGGATGCTTCGGTATTCGGTGTAGCCTCCGAAATCGAGAATGCTGCGCGGCCGTGGGCGGCTCCACAAGTCCTTGAGAAGGCCGTTAATAATTGGGCCGGGGACAAGAGCCAGGAACAAAACCGCGAACATGGCGTGCATGCGATACTTCCGGAATTGTCTGCGGCATAGGGCTAGAACCAGACAAATGGTGGCGAGGGCGGCTGTGGCAATTACGATCGGACCTGCCATCCGATTGATCCACGTCCACGGTGATGCGTACTTGAGAAACCATCCGCCGCGGGTGGGGTCCCAGACCAGCGCCTTGAGCATGTCGACGTCCCAAGTGGTCCGGTGGGAGTACGCGGCTATGGCCAGAAGGAGAAGCAGGACCGCCGACAACTCCGGCATCCAGAGGCGTCGATACGGCCATGCCTTCCGCCATGAGGATGTCATCGCAAGGATTCCACTCGCATATTCCGGCATACGAAGACGCTATATGGGCGTTCCCGCTTGCCGCGAAACGTTGTCCAAACCACTTCGGGCGGATCGATACGCTCGAAAGCATTCGCAAGCGATTCGGACATGGATTGGCCGCGGGTGACATAGATGGCGTCGGATCCTGCAGCGGCAGGCGGCAACCATGGCCAGAGATCGTATTGATTGCGTGGGATGCGCGCTTGTGGAGTGTATGTTCGCGGGTGGCCTGGCGTATAAAAGGCCAGAAGGCTGGCGGTCTGGTAGTGATTGCCGATGATATAGGTGGCGCCGGAACGCCGCTGGATGGCAGCGACCTGTTCGGCCAGACTGCGCCCACCCCTGATACGCTCAAGGAAGTCGCCCTGCATGGGAAGATGGACGTAAAGCACAAAGAACAGGAGGACGGCTACGGTGGAGGCAGCTACGCTGACTGAGATGACGGCACTCCTGCGGGCCCAAACAGAACGGCGGCACAACCAGTCGGCGAAAGCCGCGAGGTAGACGGCGCCGGCAACATAGCAGGGGGCTGTCCAGTTCTCGCCGCCGCGCCTGTTAAGACTCAAGATGAAGTAGAAGACGAAGAGGGGTGCGAAGAGAGCTGTCAGGTAACGGATCTGTTCCGGCGCGGATGAGCGAAACCCGCGGTGGAACAAACCTATCATCAGGCCAACGAAAAACAACGGAAACATGACTCCGGCTTGCCCGCCCAGAAAACCGAGGAGATTGAGGGTGGAGAACCGCCAAGCCTGATCGAGGTTGCCCTTTTGCATGAGGTGATGAAAGGTGATCCATCCGTGTTGTTGATTCCAGTAGAGTATAGGTGCGATGGCGGAAATGGCCACAAGAGTCATGGCCCAAAATCGCAGAGAACGAAGCAGATGCCGGTGTTGCGGGGACCACGCAACAAAAAGGATCAAGGACGGGATCATAGCCAGAATGGTCAGTTTGCCCAGCACGCCAAGACCTATGGCCAGTCCGATGAGAGTCCACGGGCTAATCGAACGCGTTTCGCGAAACCGCCAAAACGCAACGGCTGCCAGCGTCCAGCCCAGCACGCTGATGGCGTCAACCGTCATGAGCAGGCTGCCGACAACGAACAGCGGCATGAATCCTGCGATGGCGGCTGCCCAGAAACCGACCCGGGCCGAAAAGAGCATGGCGCCGAGATGGAACATACCCAGTCCGGTACCGGCAGCCAGAAGGACCGAGAAGACGCGGACCCCGAATTCCGTATCGCCGAACAGTGACGTGCCGGCTGCGATGACCCAGGCGACGGCAGGAGGCTTGCTGAAGTACGCACATGCAAGGTTGCGTGACCACACCCAATAGTAGGCCTCATCGCCGAAGAGCTCGACCTGAGCGCAGAACCAGAGTCGGAAGATCGTGCTTAGCCCGATCAGCAGCATCGCTGCAAAGGTGAACTGTCGCTCGCTGATAAGGGATGCGTTGGCTGACGCTGCCGGCGTGGCACGTAGATCACTGGTGTCGGTTGCCATTTGCGGGCGAGGTTAGCACGCCCCGCCGGCGATGTCCATTGCGGACACCTTACGGGCAGAGGACAGAATGGCTTGCACACGCAGGAGTTCCGACACCCCCCATGCCTGTGCGCCGCACCCGCGCTCGTTGTGTGGAGATGACCCGTCCAGGAGTTCCGGTATTTGCCCCCCGCACCCTTTTTCCATGAGCAAGGCCATGCTGGATAGGATTGACAGCGCGTGGGGCCGGGCAGGAGTGCCGTAGACCTTGTGCAGCGCCTCGGCATAGGAAGGCAGCAACCATGTCCAGGCGGTTCCATTGTGATACGCCGGCTTCCGGCGTGTTTCCTCGTTTCCGCGGTACTCTCCCCAGAATGGATGCTCCGGGTCGTTTAGAAGATGGGTGCCTTGGTAGATTGGGAGCGAGAACCTGGTGGCGCGGTCGGCAAGGCTTCTTATGGCGCCAGGAACGAGCAACTCCTCGCAAGCAGCCAGCATTGTTCTGGCAAGGGCTGCGTCGTGGATGGCATCCAGCGTTATCGCCAGAAGTTGGTTCGGGCGAAGGTGGTCGTCTGGCGTGGCGGCGGCTGCCGGAGTCCCCGAAGACCCGTGAAGGCAATCTGAGAGGAATCCGAGTTCAGGACGGTGAAAGAGTGAATTCACCGATCGAGCGGCGCTCTCTGCCAGTTTCTCCCATGGACCGGACGGGTCAATCTCGGCTCCAATCTGCAACGAACGATACCATAGCGACTGGATCTCCACAGGATAACCTTCTCGCGGCGTTCCTGCCGGATGGTTTGTATCCATCCATGTAAAGTGCGACGGACTGAACACAAGCGCACTATCGGGGTCCATTCGTACGCCGTTGGGTGTCCCGCTAACGTAGCTCCGCAGGATAGAAAGCAGCACATGCCTGACCGTTCGCCCGCCACACGGTTCGCCCAGCACATGGCGTGTCGCCTTGGACCGCAGGCAGTCTCCACACAGCACGGCAAACCACAAGGGCGCATCGGAGGTGTCCCTGTTGGAGTTGTCGGCTCCATGGATCATGTTAGGGAGCGTTCCGTTCTTCTCAAAGCGGGCGAACTGCACCAGGGTTGTGAGCGCCTCCGCTTGCCGACCGGCGGCGAGCAGTCCACGCAGCACGATGAGCGTGTCGCGTCCCCAGTCCAGGAACCAAGGGTACCCGGCAATGACGGCTGTTCCCGATTCGCGCGCAACAATGAACTGGTCCATGGCCGCAAGGGCCGCATCCTCAAGCCGATGCAGCGACGTGTGGCGCGGCCGGGCCAGGCCGCCTGCATCCTCGTCCGGCGAAGGAGACTGCACGTCTGCAACCGCACGCAGTGTTGCCGAAGCACCGCCTTTCAGCGTTAATGAGAAATACCCCGGACTGAAGACGTCTGTTGTACCGTCAAACCCACGGTCGGCGTCCACGGGGTGGGGGACCATATAGAGCCACTCCGGTTCATGGGTATAGGTGCCGCCATCGGCCATCATCTGCAGGCATCGCGAGTCGGCCGGCCGGAAACTAAAACCGTTGCCCGTCACCGAAGTCGCCGCGCCCCACTGTCGCTCGGGGCCAGTGTAGGCCTTTGTCTTGCCGTGGTTGATGCGGTCTTCAATGTCAGGCCTGACAATTACCGTGACCGGTTCGCCATCCTCCAGCGTGTCGGCGTGTTTGCCGTTATGACGGCGCTGGAACAACAGGCGGATTTCGTTGCGGCCCTTGGGCATGCACAGACGGGCGGCAATCGTGACCTGCCGCCCCATCCCGGTCTGTAGGGTGAACTGCCAGGTAGTGGCGTTTGGCGGCTCGACGGCAAAGCGATCCAGGCTGTCGATATTCAATTCCTGAGAATATCCACGATGAACAACCCAGGCACGGCATCGCGTCAAGAAGATATGACGGTCCACGGGATAACTCGTGGAGAGGTTGGCCGCGAGCATCGCATCATACTGACTCGCCACGGTGCCCCATGAACCACGGACTTGTGCCATTGCGCCCCGACCATTGGTCAGCAGGGCGTAGAGACCGTTTTCTTTGACGGAGGCGGCATCCCACCTGGAAGCGACCCGCACGCAGCTTGCCGGGGCAAGCTGGAGGATCGGAGTCACTTGGCGACGCATCCCGGATGGCGTGTGGACGATTATATGAAGCTGGAACTCCCGGTGTTCCGATGGCTCGGGAAGAGGCGAAATGAGCGCAAAGTGTCGGCCATTGGCGCGGCGCAAAGACGGCTCGTGCCGCATTGTCCGGATTCCGTCGTGGATCTCGACGACGAAAGTGGCATCAGCCTGGACGAGCAGGAGATGCCCTGGCGGAACCATGACGGTCCGGCGGGCATCGCGCGGCCATTCCCACGATGTTACGCATGGCGCTTGGTTTCCGGCGATCTCAGCGCAGAAAGCGCGGGGGTCACGAATCAGCGAGTCCGCCAAGCCGTCCAAGGCAGCCTTATCAAGCGATTCGCGTCCGCGCATCGACAGGAATACCTCGATGGCGTTCGCTCGCACTTGCTGAAGCTCCACGCGTGCGGACAATTGACGTGTGGAACCATGATGAGTATCCAGCCGGTCGAGATCCTGTGCATCCATGGTTAAGCAGCGAACCTGGGTCGGTTCCAAGGCGCATTCAACCATGTTGCCAATGGTTGCAACCCTGACCCGCCCGCCGGTCAACAGGTCAGGAACTTCGCCAGACGCGGGGAAGACGTCGTTGGACCACGAAACCACGGCGGGTTGGTGCTCGTTCAGGTTCACCGCAACCAGCAGGCGGTGTTGTCCGTCGACAGACTCGCGCAGAAGAGCCAGAGTGTTGGGGCTGCCGCTGTTGACGAAGAGCATGCGTACGCCGGCGGTGAAGCATGGATGGGTGAGAAGGATAGCATTGATTCGAGCCAGAAGCGCCACCTGATTATCGTGCGATCCCCAATTGAGGGATGACGCGCCATGAACATCGACCTTGTCTTTGGCAAACCACTCCAAGCCGTTAGTTATTCCGAACGCGCCCGCATCGGAGAACAAGCCTGACATGGCGGTGCGCATGCGGGCATACGCTTGGGAGCGCGTCGCCAGCCGGTCGTTGTCGTGTGTCTCGGCAAAATGGACCAGCAGTCCTTTCCTGGTCGAAATACTGTGTGATGCAGACACGTAGCTGCTGATTCCGTGCTGATCGTAATTCTGGAAGAGTTCTGAATAGGCCCAGTTCATTCCGGAATGCTCCAGAAGACTCTCCATGACCTGTGGATGACCTCCGAGTCCCTCCAGCATAAATAGCGTATCAGGGTACTGCTCTCGGACCTTGGCAACTATATATTCCCATACCGGAGGCGGGATCATGTAGCCTGCGTCGCAACGGAATCCATCCACTCCATGGCGGCACCAGAACAAGAACACGTCCGCCATGTATTGCCACAATCCAGTGCTCTTGTAGTCAAGCCGTGAGAGATCCTCCCATGTGACACCCCAGGCGCCTGGCGATTGGAAACTGCGGTCTTCATTCCGGGCAAACCACTCGGGATGATGCACCTGAAGCGCAGACGCCCAGCCTGTGTGGTTGATCGGAATGTCCAGCAGGAGCCCGGCGCTACGCGCGTGCACTGCGTGGACCAGTTCACGGAATTGGTCCATAGGTGTGGTGTGCCTGTCGAACTCGGCAAGGGATGGGTCAATGTCCATGAAATCAAGCCCTGCGAATGGGCTTCCAAATCGCCCCATCCGCGCATACGTGGTAGGGACCGGGTGTATGGGTAGAAGCTGGAGAAACTTGAATCCGAGGGTCCCAAGGATATGGTCCAGTTCGCGGATCAGATCCCGGAACGTTCCTGAAGGGGGAATCACTGTATAGCGCGCCGCATCGAGAAGGCCGATGGCGGAGTGCAAATCGCCGGGTTCATCAATACGGTCCCGATTGGGACCAAACTGACGCACAAATGCAGTGTACACCATGTTGCCGGCAACGGTTCCCGCAGGTTCCACCTTGATGCCGGTGTTGGGCCCGTCCGGCCATACCGGTTCGTTGATCCCGTCGGCCATGTAATATGCCTTGGCCTGGAAAGCGCCTACCTCTGCCATTGGCATAACGATGGC
The DNA here is from genome assembly GCA_964635275.1 of uncultured Victivallales bacterium. Classification (GTDB taxonomy): domain Bacteria; phylum Verrucomicrobiota; class Kiritimatiellia; order UBA8416; family CAZWPN01; genus CAZWPN01. The sequence goes on from CAZWPN010000069.1 coordinate 13,547, forward strand.
GAAGGTGTGCTCTCCGGTGCGGCGCATAGGGATGTCACACCAGTCGCGCGCCAGAATAGCTTGCCCGGCTTCGACATGCTCGATAATCTCGCGCCGACGAATCGCCGCCCGGCCCAGATTAGTGCGCAGCCATGCCCGTCCTTTTCCTCCGACGGCAAAATGAAGGCGGAATTCGAGCAGATCGCCTCGGTGGCAGACAAGGCGGTCCCCTGGTGCCGGGGTTTGGACAGGTCTGTTCGGACTGCTCATCGTGCAGGGCCTGTTTGCTCTTTCAATTGGTCAAGCTCTGGATCGGAGCCGGAATGCGGCCCCCACGGTTGACAAAGACTTCAGCCCCGTCAGGACAAGCCACGCGTGTCACGGTTCCAGCGCCAAAGAGCCCGCCGAAGTCCACGCGGTCACCGGCGCGTTTTCCAGGGACGGGAATGAGCCTGACCCCTGTCGTCTTGCGGTTGCACATGCCGATGGCGGCCTCATCCAGGATGAGCCCGCACAAGGTGGCGGCTGACGTATCTCCCGGAAGGAGAATCATGTCCAACCCAGTTGAGCAAACAGCCGTCATGGCCTCCAGCTTCTCGATCGTGAGGCTGCCACTTGAAACCGCCTCGGACAGGGCGCGGTCTTCCATGACTGGAATAAAAGCTCCGGAAAGCCCACCGACTGAACTCGAAGCCATTGCGCCGCCCTTCTTGACGGCGTCGTTGAGCAGCGCAACCGCCGCCGTGGTACCGGGTGCGCCGATCCGCCGGATTCCCATGGCCTGGTATATCTCTCCGACGCTGTCGCCGATGCGCGGCGTTGGCGCAAGCGAGAGGTCTACTACGCCGAAGGGAACGCCGAGGCGTGAGGCCACTTCGCGGCCGATCAACTCGCCGGTGCGGGTGACGCGGAAGGCAGTCTGCTTGGCCTCTTCAGCGATTTCATCCAGCGTGCAGTCAGGCTTGAGCGTAACTAGGCGTTCCACCGCGGTCTTAACGACACCGGGGCCGCTGACGCCCACGTTGATGACACACTCGGGCTCCCCGCCGCCGAGGTATGCGCCGGCCATGAATGGATTGTCTTCCGGTATGTTGGCAAACACCACGAGCTTGGCGTTGCCGAAACCGTTCCGGGCGCGTGTGGCCTCCGCGATGCGTAGCATGGTCCGGGCAACCAATATGACGGCGTCGGCGTTGATGCCCGAGCGCGTGGTGGCCACGTTGACCGAGGCGCAGACGCGCGCGGTGGTGTTCAGTACCTCCGGCAGGGATTCGACAAGCACCCGCTCGCCGGGTGTAATGCCCTTGTGCACCAGCGCCGTGTAACCGCCGATGAGGTCAACTTTCACGTCCTCGGCGGCTTGGTTCATGGCCTTGGCAACTTTGACAGCGGTGTCATGGTCATGGCCTTCGAGCAGGATGCTCACCGGCGAAAGGGCGATGCGTTTATTGACCACCTGGACGCCATAGCGGGCCGAAAGCGAATCGCAGATCCGCACCAAGCTGCCCGCCCGCTTCACGATCTTGTGGTGCAAAGCCTCGGCGAGCGCGACGCCATCACGCTGGGCGCACTCGTTAACATTGATTCCGAGCGTCACCGTACGCACGTCGAGGTTTTCTTCCTTGAGCATGCGCAGCGTCCTGAGAATGTCGTTAGTCTGGATCATTGGCGTGCTCCCGCAAGCAGGTTCTTGATTGGGCCGATGTCGTTCGTCGCCCGGAAGATGTTCTCGTGCTGGACATGTGACTCCAGTCCTAAAGGGGACAGGACATGCTGCAGATCGCTCTGGACCTGTTTGATGTCCAATGCTTCGGGGACTGTAACTTCTCCGATATGGGTGAACATGTCCTCCTGCCGCAGAACCTGCCAATCCTCGATATTGATGCGCCGTTCCGCGAGGAAAGCGGTGACCGTCTTCAGAATATCTCGGTGGTTGGGGCCGGAGAGAATCACCATGTATCGCTCACGCGGCGACTGGAGTGCCGAAACGCTCTTCGGCTTGCAGGGACGAACGATCACGTCTGCCTCCCCGGCGGCAAAGCGGGACTGAATCTCCCTGGCAATGACCTCGATGGAAGCCCCGGATGGGAAGTGTGCGGTCAGCAGCACGGTGAAGTACCTGTCCGATACTGTCTGCGAAAGGTCTTCGATCACTCCGTCCATTTGTGAGACGGCCGCTGTGATTTCGCTGAGGATGCCGACACGGTCTGGCACAAGTACGGAAAGAACGAAGCGGGAACCGGCCTTCTTTGTATTGCGTTTCATGGGTGGTGGATAATACGAGGCGCAAGCCGGTTCGTCAAATCATCACGGCATCCCAA
>CAZWPN010000070.1:0-15755 GCA_964635275.1 uncultured Victivallales bacterium
GTCGACTCTGGCCATCGGCGGCCCAATTCGACACCAGTCCAGCATTGCGGCTAACGCAGTTGGATCGCCCTCAGCCACCAACTCAACTGAGCCGTCGTCGCAGTTCTGCACCCACCCTTCAAGTCCAAGTTCGCTAGCCGCTTCCACCGCGCACATCCGGAAGCCCACGCCATGAACGCGCCCCTCAACCGTCACATGCAGCCGTTGTTGCACTCGAGGTCTCCACGTTGCACGAATCCAACTGCCAGCCACACAGGGGGAACTTTACCAGCCGATATCAGCCGTTCAGAATCGCATGTGCGATCGGCAGACTGGGGTCAACGTCCAGGTGCATTGCCTCATCACCGGTGATACAAAGCCCCAGACCGGCTGCACCGGCAACCATGGCGGCGTTGTCGGCGCAGTAGCGGGGCTTGGCCAGCAGGAGCCGAACGCCCAGTCGCTCGGCCATCTGGGTTAGGCGCTGCCGCAGGGACCGATTCAGAGAAACGCCTCCGCAGACGGTCAGGCATTGCTCCCCCCCCAGCGCCTGTTCGCACCGTGAAACCAGCGCGTCAACAATGGCTTCCTGATAACTGGCAGCCAGAGACGCCAGACGACTGTCATCGTTATCCAGTGGATGCTTCTTGAGATAGTAGAGGAGTGCCGTCTTCAGTCCGCTGAAACTGAAACACAGGTTTGGGTTCAACCCTTCTCCCCGCGGCATGTCATCGCCCTGTCTTCCCCGCGGGAAGCGGACATAAGCGGCGTCACCCCCTGCTGCGCGACGGTCAATGGCCGGTCCGCCGGGGTATCCAAGGCCCAGCAGCTTCGCGCCCTTGTCGAAAGCTTCGCCAGCCGCATCGTCCACTGTCTGCCCAAGCAGGACATAACGACCAGCCGCCTCCACTCTCACCAGGCAGGTGTGCCCGCCGGAAACGATCAGCGTGATAAACGGTACAACCGAATCCAGTCTCGGAGCGTCTTCGTCCAGAAAGACCGAATAGAGATGCGCCTCGAGGTGGTTAACAGCGAGAAGCGGCCGTCCCAACCGGACTGCCAGCGCTTTCGCGGCAGAGACCCCGACAAGGAGTGAACTCGCCAGCCCCGGACCGTACGTCACCGCAACCGCGTCAATAGCCTCCCACCCGAGACCTGACCTGGTCAAGGCCTCGCGGATTACCGTAGGAAGCGTCTCCACGTGACAGCGGGACGCCACTTCCGGAACGACACCACCATACTGTCGGTGCAAATCCACCTGGCTGAAAACCACGGAAGACAGCACTGTCGCGCCGCTGCGCACAACCGCAGCCGAAGTCTCGTCGCACGATGTCTCTATACCCAGAATGTTCATGGCTGCAAAGCCCCCCCGTCTATCACGCTGCCTGCCGCCTGTCGACAAGTTTTCCTCGTTCACGCCAGGCCAACCCGGCCAGAACAGCGTACCAGAATACAACGGCTGTCACACTCCATGGCTCTATCTCCACATTACCGCCAGGCACCTTGCTCAACGCCGACGTCATCCCCACCATACCATTGACCAATGCCACGTTCGCCGAGTTGAACACGGCCGCAAGACACGGGGCTATGAGCCCCGTCGAGATCGAAAGACATCCTGACACCATGACAAGGAAGCTCAGCGGCACTACCACCAGGTTGCTGACGAGTGCAATCGGCGTGAACCGGCTGAAGAAACATGCCGTAAGCGGCGTCGAAACAAGCCAGGCCGTGATGGAGAGCGACACCAGTCCGGCAAGCTGCTCCCCACCATTCCTCGCCATTTGCGTCCATCGGGACTCCGGCTGGACTCTCAACGGGTCTGGCGCCCACAGAGTGCGCATTCGCGCCGCAATCGGCGGCTGGAGAAGAATCAGTCCAATCACCACGGCAAACGACAGAATAAACCCGAGTTCCACCAGTTGTCCGGGTGCGATAACCAGGATCAGAATGGCGGAAAGAGCCACGGCGGACAGCGTGTCTGGCCGGCGACCGAGCAGCCCGGACAGCCAGAATATTATCGCCATCAGTGCCGCACGCACCGCGCTCGCCGCAGCTCCGGTACCCGCGGTGTAAACAACCAACACCGGCGCCAATACCACTACCCACCGAGTTCGCGGCAACCTGAACAATCGGGCAACGAATAGTATCATTCCGGCCATGACCACCACGTGGCTGCCGGATATGGCGAAGATGTGCAAAGTTCCGGTCGCCACAAAGATATTTCGCAGTTCGGGATCCAGTTCAGACCGGTACCCAAGCAGAAGCGCGCGTAGAATCGCTTCGACCATTGGGAAATTAGCGATGCCCTCGCCAAGCAAATCGGACGCGCCACGGCGGGCCTTGAAGCAGAGCGCTAGCCATGAGGAACCGTGTCCCTCAGACAGCCGCCGGAACCCCGCGAGGCTTCCATGAATCGCCGGCATCCGGCCCTCCCGGATCACCATCATGGTCTCGCCGCATTCCCAGCGCTCGCCGTACGCCGGCGGAAGCACGCCTCCCACAGCATAGCCAATGACCGTAACGCCACCGCGCGCCGAACGCGCTTCACCCGACACAAACGCACTTTCGGCTGCCAGCGGGAAACGCCATGCTTTGATGCGGCCATCCGCCGCAGTGACAGGTTCCGGATCGCCCTCCACCACGCCGACAACGGTGATTCCACGTACGCGGTCGGGCAACGTCTCCAACCCGGCGACAACAAAGTCATGATTCGGCTGGAGTCCGGCAGAAAGCCAGCCCGCCAACAGGAACGCAGCCCCCAGAGCGGCAGTTGTCATGCCGTCCGCCACCAGCGAATCCTTTTGACCACCCCGCCGTCCCCGACGCAAGACCAGACATGCCGCCAGCGCGAGACAGCTAGTGAGCCCCGAAGCGACAGCTAGGACCTGTGCGGGCCACCGTAGTCCGATCCATACCCCGATGCCAAGGAGTATGCCCATGGCAACCAAAGGGCGCCGAACCGCGTTGGGTGCGTGATTCTGCGCGTCGGGGACTTCGCGTGAATTCGGATCATTGGGATGGTCCGGCATGATGTACCCATCTTCCGAGCGAGCGGTACACAATCGCGTCAATCGCCCATGCCTGCAAGCGCGCGGTTGACAGCGCGACGCCACACAGGTCCTGTTTCCGTACCTATCGCCGAAAGACTCAAACGGGACCGGCGGAGAACACGCGACGCTACGCCCTGAATCTCTTCCACGGTAATTGCTTCCAGCCTGCGAATCACCTCATCCGGATGAACATACCGCCCGTGCGACATAAGGTTCTCGCCGATCCAGATCATCTGCTGCGAGGTGTTCTCCAACCCAAGAAGGATCTGCCCCTTTGTATAATCCTTTGCGCGACGAAGTTCCGACTTGGAGATCGGTTCCCTCCGCAGTCGTCCCAGTTCTTCCGCGGTGAGCCGGATGACATCTACGGATCTGCCATCCGCCATTCCCGCCGTAACAAGCAACGCCCCCGTGTCATTGAAAAGCTGCACAGATGACTGAATGGAGTATGCAAGACCACGCTCCTCGCGCACGACTTGGAAGAGGCGCGAACTCATGTTCTCTCCAAGTACGACATTGAGCAGACGCAGGGGATACCGGTCTTCATCGTGGTAGCCGAAGAGTCGCAAACCAAGCGCAACTGACGTCTGTTCGCATTCCCTTTTCTCAACGGACATCGCCCTCTGGGGAGTTGACTCGAGAACCGGCGCACAACGAAGTCCAATCCCGGTCTGCATATCGCCCAGTTGCCGGCGGACGCACCGCACACACTGGCGGCGATCAACGTTTCCCGTCACGACGACGACGGTGCTCGCCGGAACATAAGATCGGCGCAGAAAGCTGACGATCTGCCGACGCGTGAACTTCGAAACCGTCTTGCGCTCCCCGGCGATCGGCTGGCCGAGCGGGTGCTGATGCCACATGGCCTGACTCAGAAGTTCCTCTACATGCTGCGCAGGCTGATCGCGATACATGGAGATCTCATCCAGAATAACGGCCCGCTCCTTGGTCACATCCTCGCCAGTGCAACATGCGTGCCGGTACATATCGGTGAGCACATCCATGCTGTCCTCAAACCTGTCATGAGGGACCCGCGCGTAGTAGCAGGTGCTTTCTTCCTGCGTGAACGCGTTCAGATACCCGCCGATCCCCTCGATGGCCTCGGAGATATCCCTCGCCGAGCGCGAAGGAGTGCCCTTGAACAGCAGGTGCTCGATGAAATGGGTAGTTCCAGTCATGCCCAAAGGCTCGTAGCGGGCGCCCACACGGACCCAGATGCCGACCGTTACACTCGGAACGTCAGCCATCGGGGCCACAAGGAGCCTGCACCCATTATGGAAGCGTGTTTGGTATACTTTCATGGTGGCAGACCTTCTTCCGGAGCGTTGCTGCGCGGATCACGTCACGGCGGAGGCTCGGAGGAGTTCGACTAGTGATACCTTTCCTTCGTAGAGGGCTTTGCCGACGATGACACCGGCAAGATTGGGCTTTGCCAGCTCGCATAGCGAGAGGATGTCTCTTGCGCCCGAAACGCCGCCGGAGGCAATGACGCGACACGCCACGGCGTCGCACAGCGCTCCGACGCTTGCAACGCTGGTGCCCTGGAGCATGCCATCCGTGGCGGTGTCTGTATAGATAAGCGTCCCCACCCCGGCCGCGGCGGCCATCGCAGCCACGTCTTCAACGGTATGGATGGATGTCTCTTTCCACCCTTTCACCTGGACACGTCCGCCGCGCGCGTCAATCCCGACGGCCAGTCGGTCCCCGAAACGACGCACCAATCGGGTTAGCGCCTCGGGTTCGGAAAGCACACGGGTGCCGATGATAGCCCTCGCCACACCTTCACCCAGCAGGCGCTCAATGGACTCGTCCGTGCGCAATCCCCCGCCCACTTGTACAGGCACCGGAACCGCCCGCGCAATCCGTCCAATTAGCTCCGTGTGCCTCGGTTCGCCTGTGAACGCGCCATCCAAATCGACCACGTGCAGATAAGTCGCGCCCTGCGCCACCCAGTTCAACGCCATTTGCAGCGGATCCTCTCCATAGACGGTTGCGCGTTCGGCGAGGCCCTGCACCAGTCGTACGCACTTCCCATCCTTGAGGTCAATGGCGGGGAATATCTGGAACGCCGGGTTTGTCACACGAGTATCCCCTTGCTGCTAGGGATACCGGTTTCCCTGGGGTCGCGCTCAACGGCCTGTCGCAACGCGCGGGCAAGGCCTTTGAAAACCGATTCAAAAACATGGTGCGGGTCGGCGCCATATCGGTTGTTGATGTGCAGGTTGAGGCGGGCCTGAACCGTGAACGCGCGAAAGAACTCCTCAATCAAGCGCACGTCAAAGTCACGTATCCGTCGGGTACGGTTGACGATGGAATAAACCAAGAACGGGCGGCCGCCAAGATCCACTGCTACCTCGGTCATTGCATCATCCATTGGCATAAGGCACCACCCATAGCGCCGGATGCCTTTGCGCACGCCCAACGCCTTGTCCAGTGCCGAACCCAAGGCAAGCCCCAAGTCCTCAACGGTATGGTGGTAGTCCACCGGCAGATCGCCTTTAGCCCGAATGTTCAACTCCATCAGCGAATGTCTGCCGAGCAGTTCCAGCATGTGGTTCATGAACCCTATGCCAGTCTCGATTTTGACATTCCCGGTCCCATCAAGGTCCAGAGACACAGAAATATCGGTCTCGCGAGTCTTACGCTCCACCACGCCCGTTCGTTTCGTCATAGTACTGCCTCCTGCCTGCCGTAGGGCGATCATGTGCCAATGTCCATAATCGCCTTTACCAGCGCATCCGCCTCCGGGTCGGTGCCGACGGTGATCCTAACATACTCGCCCGTTCGCGGACCCGGAAAGTGCCGGACCAGTATCTTGCGTTTACGCAACGCTTCGAAAAGCTGGGGTGCCGTCAAGGCGCCCGGACGGACCCAGAGAAAATTGGTGTCCGATGGATATACACGGAATCCAAGTCCAGCCAGCGACGCAGCCAGCCGGTCACGTGTCGCGCAAATCCGCGCAGCCGTCGCGCGCATGTAGTCCATATCGCCCAACGCCGCCAGGGCGAGAGTCTGCGCCAGCGCGTCCAAATTGTACGAGTCTTTAATCTTATAAAGCGCCCGGATCAATTCAGGCGCCCCCACAGCATACCCGACGCGCAACCCCGCGAGCGAGAACGACTTGGATAACGTCCTCATCACGATAACGTTGTTGAATGAGAGGGCCATGTCCATGCAATCGGCCTTGGCAAAGTCCACGTATGCCTCGTCAATAACGACCACGCCGTGGAACGTGCGGCAGAACTCGCGAATCGTCTCCTTCGGATACCGGATTCCTGTAGGCGCGTTCGGACAGGTCAGGAAGAATAGCGAAGCCGAGAATCCGGCAGGCATCTGCCATGCAAAGTCAGGCCCCAGTTCAACGGGCCGGCATGGCGCGCATTGTATGGCCGCCAGAACCGGATACAGTGAGTACGACGGTTCAAAGAAGCCGATGGATCCATCCGCCTCAACAAATGCGCGGGAGCACAGCGCCAGAATCTCGTCTGAGCCATTACCCGCGAAAACCCGCTCGACCCCGCATCCGTGAAGTTGTGCCGCCCGTCCGCGGAGCGCTTCAGAAAGAGGCGGCGGGTAGAGGCGCAGCCTGGCAGGGTCAAACCCCTTCAGTGCCGCCGCCACAGCAGGAGACGGCGGGTATGGATTCTCGTTGGTGTTCAGCTTGATGATCCCAGGATCGGAGGGCTGCTCGCCCGGCGTATACCCGGTCATGTCACGAACTGAACGACGTATCAGGGATTCACTCATGATAACGATGCGACTCCAATGCGCCGTTGGTCAGGGTTTCTCAAACCGCATCCGCGCCGAGCGTGCGTGCGCGTCAAGCCCCTCGACCCTTCCGAAACTCTCAATCGTCGGCAGTGCATCCTGAAGGTCCGCGCGGGTAAACGAAATAACGCTGGTGCGCTTGCGAAAATCATCCACCGTCAGTCCTGAGAACATGGCCGCAGCGCCGCCCGTTGGCAAGACATGGCTGGGCCCGGCAACAAAATCACCGGCCGATTCAGGCGACCACGATCCGACAAAGACCGCTCCGGCATTTGTAACTTTGAGCAGCCAGTTCCGCGGTTCCCGCACCATGATTTCCAGATGTTCAGGCGCAAACCGGTTACACAGTTCCATTCCCTCATCGAGGTTGTTTACGATCACGATCAGCATGCCGTGATCCATGACTCTCCGAATAGCCTCCTGACGACTCAGTGTCATCGACTGCACCGTCAATTCAGCCTGAACATCGTGCGCCAGTTTGCCTGACGTGGTGACCAGTAACGCCTTCTCGTGCCCCGTGCCGTGCTCCGCCTGTGATAGCATGTCGGCCGCCACAAACCGCGGGTTGGCCGTTTCGTCCGCCAGCACGGCAATCTCACTCGGACCGGCAACGAGGTCCAGCGCAACCTGTCCGTACACCTGTCGTTTGGCCGCCGTGACATACGTGCCACCCGGTCCCACAATTTTCAGCACCTTGGCAATTGTCCTGGTTCCGTAAGCCATCAGTCCGATAGCCTGGATCCCGCCGACGCGGTACACTTCAGTCGCTCCGGCCACCTCCAGCGCGTGCAGCAAGACCGGGTTGACCTTCAAGTCCGCGCCACACGGCGTGCAGACAACGATTTCCGGAACGCCCGCAACCTTCGCCAGCGTCACTGTCATCAGCGCCGTGGAAACAAGGGGCGCCGCACCTCCAGGCACGTACACACCCACCCGTGCGATCGGACGGAACTGCTCGCCGAGGATCCCGCCGCGCGGGCTGGACATCCGCCAGTCCTCTTTCATGCCGGCCTTGGCGAAGGCGACAACGCGCTTGTGCGTTTCATGCACCGCCTCCCGCGCTGCCGAGTCGATCTGTTCCCGCACAGCCACGATCTCAGGTCGTGTCACCTCCAGAGTGTCGCTTTGAAGCGAAACGCCATCGAACCGCTTGGCAAACTTGAGAATCGCCTTCTCACCCCCCGACCGCACCTCGGCAAGCACGGTGCGAGCCGCCTCCTCAGCGGCCTCGTCAAAGGCCGGTCGTCTCAGGAAATCGTCCACTATCCTGTTGCTCTCATCCAAAGCCCAACGAATTGACTTCACTTCCATCGCGAGCCCCCCTGTCAACACGCCTACGGCAAGCCCATCCCCACCCAGACACGCCCTGAACACGACCGTCCATCCGGTGCCGTGCCGCCGTACATAAGTCGGGCGATTGTGGCATTAATTTCCGGCGATTCGCAACCAGATTCAACAAAGACGTGCTCCGGATGTCCTCCCGTTCCAACCTCCACAACAAGCACCACCTGCCAGGCGCCCCTCGCAGCCGAAAACTGGTTTGTGGAAAGCGCAGGCGGACAGAACCCGCATTCCTGCAGCGACGGCGACAGTCGCACCATAATGGCAGGTAGATTCCCTGATGTGGTCTTGAAAACCGGCTTCTCGCTCCACCCAGGCAGGTAGAAAAGCGCCTGGCGATCCGGCACATCCGGTTTCCCGCCTTGCCCGGCACCCGAGCCCGCGACCGCCGGAGCCGGCTCACGGTCAAGAAACCGTGGCCCGCCGGTGCGGGTCTCCGGGAGGCCTACCGACTCACCGGCTGACGGTTGGCCTATCACGCCGAAACCCACCCGGCTCGGACGTCCGAATCCCTCCCGCTCGAAGTACGACTGTGAGCGCAGCGGAATCTCGCCGACGAACCGCACGCGACAGCCCGTCTGCCTGCGTGCGGGACCATCAGGCGCCGACGGCCACAGCAGCCAAAGTGCCAGCCACCCGGTCGCTATCAAAACAACAGGCGCGCCTACGACGAACCGGGTGTGAAGTTCCCGGTGCCCCAACCGCAACTCGCCCGCCTCTTTATGCACATCGCTCATTGCTGAGATAACTGTTTGACGGCAAGGTCCACGCGACGGACTCCGATTTCCCGGGCGGCACTCATGAGATCAACGACGGTTCCATGGAGAATGCGCCGATCGGCTTGAATAATCAGACTGGCTTCCGGACGCTGCTTCAGCTTGCCGGCCATCGCGTGCTTGAGAGCCTGCCATTGCGCGGGGTCTGCCACCATGAACCGCTCATCGTCGAAGAAGACAATCTCATCGTGCCTCCGCAATGTCCCTGTCGGCACCGAGAGCACAACGGCAATCATGCCGGAGGATATGCCATCCGTGAATTCCGACGCCGGCAAATCCACGACCACGCCCGGCTGCAACATCATCTGAGAGTTGACCATCCAGTAGAGCGCGCCGAGAAGCACCATGTTGATCCAGGGCGTTAGAATGATCAGCCCGTGACCAACTCGGCTGCGCGGAAACAATCGCGTCCGAAGTGCAATTGCACCGGAACTATGCAGTTGGGGCTTGAACAACATGGCGGGAATCCTTATCCGCGTTTATGGGGTTCGACGCACTCAGGTAGGCCACAATTTCCGAGCCGGCCTGCTCCATGTCCAGTACCAGGCGGTCAATCTTCACCAGAAGCATGTTGAATGCAGCGTAGCAGGGAATGGCCACCATGAGCCCGGCTCCTGTTGTCACCAGCGCTTGCATAAGTCCACCCGTAGCGTCTCCAATCTGTACCAGCGGCGCGTTGCGTTGGATCGCCATAAGGCTGTCCAGCATCCCGATCACGGTTCCCAGCAGGCCCATCAAAGGCGCCAGTTGAGCCACCGTGGCCACCACCACCAGACGGCGCTCCATCCGGGAAACCTCGACTAGAACGGCATTGCGCACCGCGGCTTCAATAGCCTCCCTCCCGCCTTCGCGATGCTGTATGGCCGTCTTGACCACGTGCGCCACAGGCCCGGGCGTTTCCGAGCAGATTGTCAGCGCTTCAGCGATGTTCTGCCGTCCCAGAATGTTGAGCACCCCCTTCAGGAAGTCATCCCATCGAATCCGGGCCCGATGAAGGTGGAGCGACCGCTCTATAAATACGCCGAAAGCCACTACTCCGCCCACCGCGATCACCCATAGCACAGGGCCGCCGCTGAGCACCATTTCCCGCGTCATGATACATTCCTCCGTCCCCGGCTATCCTCGCCGGACTTCCGTTCAGTAAAAGAGCCACCACCGTTCCGCCTTGATTTTTTCGATCCGCTCTTTCGCCGAGGCCGCCTCTGGAACGCCGGACTCGACAATACGCTCCAGAATCCGGACCACACGGCGCCAATCATCACCGGCTTCCAGAATATCCACGGCTCGCAACGCGGCCCTGGTGAACCATGTCTTCCCGGCCTCACCGTGCCAGATCCCCTTCTCCCGCTCCTGGAAAAACCGTGCAATCACGTGAACATAGTAATGATCGAAGGCATCCTGCACCTTCCCCAGTTTCTCCAGACAACGGGCGATCTTGTACTCCGCCTGCAGCACCAGATCCGGGCCTGCCGCGGAACTGTTGGCGACTACGCGGTACGACGCCAGGCTCTCCTCAAAGCGTTTCGATTCTTCAGTTCCCAGCGAGAACTGGCAATCCCCCTTGCGACCCCACGCCCGCGCCGCCAATTCGCCCTCGGGCCGCATCCGAATGATCTCATCAAAAATCAGAATGGCCGCAGCATACTGCCCCATCTCGGTCTGTGCGTCCCCCTGCGCGAACCTCGCCTCGGGAATCTTAGGGCTTGCCGGATACTGTTCCGCTAAACGCGCCAGCAACTCCACAGCCCTGACATACTCCTTGCGCTTGGATGCCGCCAGCCCCGCCCAAAGCAGGGCATCGTCCGCAAGAACATTGGTAGGATACCGTGTGGCCAGTGACAGGAAACAATCCTCAGCCGACGGAAACTTCCCCCGATTGTATTCCTGATTCCCTATCCAGAACAGCACACCAGCGGCAAGCGCCGAGTTCGTGTACTGGCTGACAAAGTCGCGACTAACCGCTAATGCTTCTTCGTCGCGTCCCACCCAGTATAGGCATTGTCCCTTTCGCGCAAACGCCTGCTCAGCGACAGTATTAGTCGGATACTCGTTCACAATCCGGTCAAAATCCGCCAATGCCTCACCGAAGTCGAGGCGGCTGTATCGCACATGCCCCCGTCCGAGGAGCGCCTGCGGATACCAGATGGATCTGACAGGTCGGGCCAACACGCGACTGAAAGCCTCCAGAGCCTTGTCCAACTGGTTCAGGCGTGAATACAATTCGCCGCTCCTGATAGTGGACTCGTCCGCCAGCCCATCATCAGGGAACGTTTGAGCCAACTCGCCAAACCTGCCGGCTGCATCCTCGTCCCGACCGAGCATAACAAGACTCTCCGCCATCTGGTATATCGCACGCGGCCGCCGCATGGAATCCGGGAACTCATTCAGGAACCGCACGTAGACGTCCACGGCCTGCCGGTATTGCCCGCTAAGGAACTGACAGTCGCCCACCTTGAAAAGACATGTCTCCCGCCGTAGAGCCACCCCTCCGACGTTATACGCCTTCTGAAATGCCACCGCAGCTTCCGCCGGGCGCGCAAGCGCCTCCATCGCCCACCCTTTCCCCTCGTACGCCTTCGCCTGCCCGGCCACGTTTGCAAACGTCTCCAGGTAGTATTGAAACTCCGCCATGGCCGCTGACGGTTGCCCCCCGTCAAGCAGCGCCTGCGCAATGCGCAACTGGGCCTCGTCGGCCTCAGGTGTCTGGGGAGCCGCGGCTACGAAGGACTTGAGCAGCGGAATACCCTCATCGAGCTTGCCGAGATCAACCAGCAGGTCGCCAAGCTCCTTTTCGCCAAGCCGCTTCATCTCCGGGCGGCGCGTCAACACCAACCCCTCCTTAAGCGCCGCAATGCGACGTTCCGTATTGGTTACCGAACCGTAAATGCCAGCCAGCGCATACCATGCACGCACACGCTGTTCGCCCGGCACACGCTCACTGGCAGCCAGCGGGGCGAGAGTCTCCTCGGCCTTCTTGTACTCGCCGCGGCGAACCAACGCTTGCCCCAGCCAGTATGAACACTCCTGCAACACGGCCGAAGGCGGATCCATCTTCTGGATCCGCAACAACAGCTCGTGCGCCTCGTCCGCCCCGTTGGTCAGGAGCAACGCACGGCTCCAGTCCAGCAGGTTCTCCGCAGCCTCGCCTGACCCAGGGTAGTCCCGGTCATACGCTTCGTACTCCTTCAGCGCGTCGTTAAGCCGATCCGCCTTCAGCAGGCAGGATGCCCGCAGGCGACGCGCCCGGCCGGCGAACTCGCTCGCCGGGAATCGGTTTTCGAATCCGTCAAGCTCCTGAATCGCAGCTCCGGTCTGTCCCAATCCCCATCGCCCATACGCCCGCCAGAACACGGCAAGCCCCTGGTCCGGCATGCGCTTCGTGAGCCCCCTGCCCGCCTTGAACCACTCGAGCATCTCCGCGAACTTCCGCTGCTCGAGCAGCGTTCGCGCCATGTACTGAGCAGACTCCTGAATGGCTTCCGGCGTAACCGTGGCGTCGCCCTCCGCCTCTTGAAGGCGCCGTCCAAAACTACGCTCCGCCAATTCATACAAACCATCCTCTAAGGCGGCCCGCCCTGACGTTACCAAAGAAACAGGCGCAGGAGGCGTTACGGATCTTGCCGGGGCGGACGATGCAGCGTTCCATGACGTGAACACCGCAACGCAGAACACCGTAAGCACTGCTGGCAAACCGCATCTCATGTCGTTTCCAAGCCTCCCGGCAGCCCGCCAAACTCCAGGCTGTGCCTCAGGTACTGCCCCGTGTGCGAGGCCTCACACGCCGCGACCTGCTCCGGCGTCCCGCACGCCACAACCCGCCCGCCGCCCTCCCCTCCTTCGGGGCCAAGGTCAATAATGTAATCTGCCATCTTGATAACGTCCAGATTGTGTTCTATGACCACGACGGTGTTGCCCGAGTCGCGCAACGCAGTCAATACACCAACCAACGTCCGAGTGTCAGCAAAATGCAGGCCGGTCGTCGGCTCATCCATGAGGTATAGAGTCCGCCCAGTCGCGGTCCGACTCAGTTCCGCCGAGAGTTTGACCCGCTGCGCCTCACCGCCCGACAACGTGGTTGCCGACTGTCCCAACTGCAGGTAGCCAAGTCCTACTTTGGACAAAGACTCCAGACGGCGGGCCACGGCCGGGATGTTGCGGAAGAACTCCAGGGCCTCGTCAACGGTCATTGCCAGTACCTCAGCAATGTGCTTCCCGCCGTATCGAACCTCCAGCGTCTCACGGTTGTAGCGCAGACCGCGGCACTGCTCGCAGGTCACGTACACGTCCGGAAGAAAATGCATCTCCAGCCGGATCATGCCGTCACCCTTGCACGTTTCACACCGGCCGCCCTTGACGTTGAAACTGAATCGCCCCGTAAGGTATCCCCTAACCCTCGCAGCCGGAGTTCCTGCAAACAGGTTTCGAATTGCCGTAAATGCCTCCGTGTAAGTCACCGGATTGCTCCGCGGTGTCCGCCCGATCGGCGACTGATCCACCACCACTACCTTGTCAATGTTTTCAACCCCGGTGATCTTCTCGTGCCGTCCGGGCCGTTCCTTCCCTCCGTAAATCCGCCGCACCAGAGCCTTGCGCAGAATATCGTCCACCAGCGAACTCTTTCCACTGCCGGAAACGCCGGTTACGCAAACCAGCAACCCCAGCGGAATCCGCACCTGGATGTCCTTGAGGTTGTTCTCCGTAGCGCCATGAACCGTTATAGCATTCCTACCGGCCGGGCGTCGCTTCGGCAGCGGGGCCACGGCTCGATCACGGAAATGCTGCCCGGTCAACGAGTCCTCCGAACCGATCACGTCCGGCAACGTACCCATGCACAGGACTCGGCCACCGTGTACACCCGCTCCAGGCCCCAGGTCTACGATGTAGTCCGCAGCACGGATCACCTGCTCATCATGTTCGACAACGACCACCGTATTGCCCATGTCGCGTAACCGTTGCAGAATGGCGATGAGCCGCAACGTGTCGCGGGCATGCAAACCGATCGTCGGCTCGTCCAGCACGTAGAGAACACCAACCAGCCCCGACCCTATCTGGCCCGCCAACCGTATCCTCTGTGACTCGCCGCCTGCCAGTGTACCGCTCTCGCGATCGAGAGAGAGATAGTCGAGCCCGACGGACTCCAGGAACCCGAGCCGGTGCCGGATCTCCGCAAGAACGTCTCCGACCAGATGCCTCTGCATGTCGCTCAGTTTGAGCGCGTCAAAGAATGCCACACACTCTTTTACAGAGAGCCGCATGACATCTGCAATTGAACGGCCCGCGATGGTGCACGCCAAAGCTTCCGGCTTCAGCCTCGCCCCGCGGCAGTCCGGGCACGGTTCCCAGTTCATATACGCACGCAGTTTCTCGCGAACACCTTCGCTCTTGGTCTCGCGATATCGCCGTTCCAGGTTCGGCAGAACTCCCTCAAAAGCCTTCTCCCGCTTTCGGTAGGCTCCGCGCATCAGGTACCCGTGTTCCATCGATTCCGAGCCGGACCCGCACAAGATCGCCCTTCGAACCTTCTCATCAATTTCATGGAACGGCACATCCATCCCTACGCCGTAGTGTTTGGCTACGGACTTGAGCAGATGCCGGTAATATATGATGAGCCTGCGCGGTCCCTTACGCCACGCCTGGATTGCCCCGCCCTCCATAGACAGCTCCGGTTTGGGCACCACCAGCGCTGCGTCGAAAACCCGGTGCGTTCCCAGTCCAGCACACGTTGAACAGGCGCCGTAAGGGCTATTAAACGAAAACGAACGCGGCGTCAGATCGTCGAAACTGATGGCGCAGTCCGGACATGCCTGTCGCTCCGAGAAGACCGCCTCCTTCTCCGCGCCACCTGGCGATTGCCAGACGCCTATCAGCAACCCGTTGCCGTGCCTCAGGGCCGTCTCGACCGAGTCGTTGACCCGCGACCGGACCGTCGGCCCCACGACCAGGCGATCGACAACAAGTTCCAGGTTGTGCGCACGGCCGGCTTCCAGCGCCGGCATGGACTCAATCTCGTGGACCTTCCCGTCTACGCGAATGCGAAGAAACCCCTGCTTGCGGGCGGACTCCACGATTTCTTCATGCCGGCCCTTTCGACCACGCACCAGCGGTGCCAGCACCGACAGCCGGGTCTGCGCAGGCAGTGCCATCAGCTGCTCCACGATTTGCTCCGCGCTCTGCCTTTGCACGGGACGCCGACACTTCGGGCAATGCGCCGTTCCGATGCTTGAGAAAAGCAGGCGCAGGAAGTCGTGGATCTCCGTGGCTGTCGCCACGATCGATCGCGGATTGGATCCGGCCGTCCGCTGTTCTATCGCGATCGCCGGCGAAAGGCCTTCGATCCGGTCCGCATCCGGCTTCTGGAACTGGTCCAGAAACTGCCGCGCGTACGCCGACAGGCTCTCGACGTATCGTCGCTGGCCCTCGGCGTAGAGTGTGTCGAACGCCAGTGACGACTTACCGGACCCGCTCACCCCGGTGACAACGGTCAACCGGTTGCGCGGGATGCGCACGGAAACATTCTTGAGGTTGTGCTCGCGCGCCCCCTCGATGATGATCCAGTCTTGGTTGTTCATGCCAATCCGGCTCCGCTCCGACCGTGCTCCCACCCCGCGTCAGACGGGATTCTGACCTTCCGGCCACACAAATCAAGCCTCAACGACGCACACTGATCCTCGGTCGGGCGCTCTGGGTCGTAAGTGCGGTGACGTATTCTCGTCCTTTGTGTTCAACTCTCTCGTCCTATCCGGAGGGTTTGAACACCAAGGTAGCGAAGAAAGCCAAGGGAGACCGGACCCGGCAGAGTCCATCGACGGGCTCATGGTGGGCCTGCCTGGGCTCTACAGCG